>CAJBSZ010000430.1 GCA_903958395.1 uncultured bacterium
GCCTGCGCGCCCTACCAATTCCAATTTCGCATTCCGCATTCTGGTAGGGCGGCCAGGCCCTTGGCCGCCGGGTGACTAGTCGCTCATTTGAGCGACTAGTGGGTTTGCGGGGTCACGTCTCCATATTCTGCAAATGAAGTCTCGAATGAAGTCTCGCGCGTGAAGGGGCAGAGTGGTGAAAAAAAAGTATGGCAAGACCGGTAAGAGTAGATGTGGCGGATGGGTGGTATCATGTGACGGCACGCGGGATCGAGCGGCGATCTTCGCGGATGGACGTGGGGATAGTGGTCGTGACGGTTGTCCCCGCCATCTTGTAGAGGGTCTGTGGGGATCCGTAGATTAGTTTTGCTTCCGGCATAGCAAAATGGAGCCTGCCTGCCCTGACCTGTCCTGAGCTTGTCGAAGGAGCCAGTCGAAGGGGCGACGCCGCTGAAGCTAGGGAGTGACATCCTAGGTGCGACGGGCTCGCAAGCTCGCCCCTCCAAGGGGAAAGAGCTGGCGCGAAGCATAGTGGAGGGCGGATGTCCCCAGCCGCCGCAGTGACCAGGGAGGCACCTCGTCGGTCGATGATCCCGCTTCGTCCCGGAATACGGGACTACGCAGGACAGGCTGCCCGCCCTTCCCTTTTTCGGGCGGGTGTGATAGCAGTACTTCCCATGGGACTCCTCTCAATGATTTTCAGGTTTGCCTGCAGACCGGCCTTGTTCCTGGCTTTGGCGGTTGTGCCGGGGCTGGCGCAGGCCGAAGCGACCGTGACTGTGAATGCCTGTCTGGAGGGTGGGGGACGTACCATCACTCTCACAGCGCCGGGTCTGGCCGAATTCCGGGGTGGCTTCTCAGCGAGGGTTGTGATCGGGGGTGTCACCAATGTGCTCTCCTCAGCGTCCGGCACGTTGGTTGGCTCAACGTCCTACACGGCGGAGACAACCCCCTACGGCCAGGCTAACGGCTCGTCCTCCACAATCCACTTTGAGAAAGAGCAGATTGAGCTGCTCTTCCGCCTTGATCAGATTCCCGGCGTGCCTGTGGTAATGTTGCAGGCGGGGATTAGGAACCGGGGAGACCGTCCGGTCCGCTTGTTGACGGTCTCGCCGCTGGCGATTGATGAGCGCTTAACGAATGGCGGCTTTGAAGTGGCTGGCAGTCCTGAGAAATGGGTGGTTACGGGGTTGAACAACGCGACGCCGGTGGTTACGACGCTCGACATCCTGAAGGCGAACTTCTTCATCCCCCGAAGGGGGAGCATGCCCTTTGCACATGGACTGGCTCCGGAAGTAAGTCTCGAGCTCTTTGAATACGGGGGCTGCTATCGCGATGACGGGGTGGGCTTCCTTTTTGGCCCGGTGGGAACGCCCGTGGCCTTCGTCGCGGCTTTCTTCCGGCCCCTGGGGCAGGGAAAGTCTGGGCTGACACTGATGGCCGACATGAGCAGCGTCCAGGTCAGGCCCGGCCAGACGCGCTGGGGTCAGCAGGTGGCGCTTTTCTTTGAGAAGCCGGACGCCGCACTGGCGCGGTGGGGTGCGTGGGTGGCCAGCACGCATGGTTCGCGGACGGCGCAGGGGGCGCTCTCGGGTTGGAGCAGTTGGTATTTCCTTATGAAGAAGGTGACGGGCCAGGATGTGCTCGCGGTGGTCACGCAGGCGGCGCAATCGGGCGGTCGGCTCAGGCCTGATGTTATCCAGATCGATCGTGGGTACGAGCGGGAGGAGTACTCCGCTTCCCTTGACACGAACGACCGGTTTCCGGAGGGAATGCCCTTCTATGCCGGGAAGATCGTCGCGACCGGAGCGCGGTCGGGTCTCAAGGTACAGTATCCTCGCCAGGCCTCTGCGGCCTTGGTGGCCGGGAACGCGAGCCAGGTTATGGGGATGGGATACTCGTATCTGAAACTCGGGCATCTCATCCTGGCCGATGACCTTCCGCAGCGCATGACCTCGCTTGAGCGTTACCGGGATTGTTACGCCCATGTCCGCAAGGCGGTCGGGGATTCCCCATATCTCCTGCTCAACGATTGGACGCAGGCTCGCGCCGGGCTGGGGTTCGTGGATGCCTGTCGCTCCGGGTACGAGGCCGAACGCATAGGCGTCAGGTCCATCATCGAAGAAGCGCTTCGCGCCTATCATCTCAATGGCCACTGGTTCGCAGTGGACAACGATGCGTACTACATGGCGACCGAACTGAAGGATGTCAGTCCGGTGGTGGGTGGTTGGCCCCTGGCTCGGACCTGGATCAGCATGGTGGGGCTGTCCTGCGGAGCGGCATTCACTTCCGACCCGTGGAACGAGGATCGGTTCAAGCCCTACTGGCGGAATGTCGAGGTCTTGACGCCTCCCGCGAAGGAACGGACGGAGGTGCTGGACCTCTGCACGGGGACCGAATGGCCCCGCCTTGTCGGGCATGTAAACCGGGAATGGGGAAACTGGACGGTGGCGTTGTTGTGGAACCCGGCCGAGAAAGAGCAGGCGGTGACTTTGGATTTTGCCCGCATCGGGCTGGATCCCAAAAAGCGTTATGCGGCCTGGTCGTTCTGGGATAACCGCTACGTGGGGGTGGTGGAGGGAAGTTATACCACTCCCTCCCTGGCGGCCTCGGCCTCCCAGCACCTGAGTTTCACCGAGCTGCCACAGGACTTGTACAAGCCGGTGTTGATCGGATCGGGCTTGCACATCTACTGCGGGGCGGCGGAACTCAAGCGTGTGACGTCGCTGCATTCGGCGATGCAGATTGAATTGACTGATGCAGGGGCCCGCGCTGGGGATCTGTTTATTTACAGTCAGCTCAAGCCGGTCGTGAAGGATGCAACGGGCTTTGTTGTGGACGGGCTTACCTCCGCCGGAGAGAATGTCTGGAAACTATCCTTGAAAGAACGAAAGTCCGGTGAGATTCAGAGGGTGGAACTTGGCATTCCCCAGCCGGTCACCCGGCAGGCTTGGTTCTGGCTGCTGATTGTGTTGCTGGCCGCCAGTCTGGTGTACAGCGGGTGGCGGTATGTGGTCTGGCAACGGTCGCAGCTGGCCCTGTCGCGGCTGGAGCAGACGACGGCGCGGCAGCAGGAGCGGGCCCGTATTGCCCGTGACCTGCATGATGAACTCGGCGCCAGTCTGGCCCAGATTGCCATGCTCGGCAGCATGGCGCAAAAGGTATCATCCGGCGATTCTCTCCAGAAGGGCCAACTGGCTGAAATTAACATCCGTGCCCGCGAGAGCACGCGGCGGTTGGATGAGATCGTCTGGGCGGTCAACCCCGCGCGCGATACCCTCGAGCATCTGGTGAGTTACCTCTTCAAGTTCGCGGAGGAATACCTGGCGCTGGCCGGCGTAAGTTTCCGGACCGACATCCCGGATGAGCTTCCCGCCGTGCCGTTGGCATCGGGGATTCGCCACAATATTTTCCTGGCCGCCCGGGAGGCGATCCATAACGCCGTCCGGCACGGCCATCCTGCGACCGTGACATTGAAGGTGGCGGTTGAAGCCGCGTGCTTTACGGTGGAAATTGAGGATGATGGGGTGGGCTTTGATGTGGCAAGCGCGCTTGCCGGAAACCGGGGGCTGGCCAATATGTGCGAACGTCTTGCGCAGGTTGGCGGAGAAGCGCGCTTTACCAGTGCGCCCGGCGCGGGGAGTTCCATAGTATTTGTGGTGCCATTGACTGGCGGAAATGAAAGAGTGTCTCAGGGAAGGACGGGAAGAGGGAATGCGACGTGAGTAAGGACAAATCAACTCCGATGATTGCCGTGGCGGTGGTGGAGGATGATGCCGGGCTCCGCCGCAGTCTGCGCGGCATTCTGGAGGAAGGACCGGGCACGCGCTGCATCTCCGTGGTTGGCACCGCCGAAGAGGCGATTGCGGTTTTGCCCGCCCTGAAGCCCGACGTCATCCTGATGGACATCAATCTCCCCGGGGCGAGCGGGGTGGAGTGCGTCAAGCGTCTTGTGCCCCTGTTGCCAAAAACGCAATTCATCATGCTGACGGTGTTCGACGATACGGAGGTGGTGTTCGAGTCGTTGGCGGCCGGGGCCATCGGTTACCTGACGAAGCCTGTTGAGGCGGAGCGCCTGATCGAGGCGGTCCGGGATGTGCATGGGGGCGGTGCGCCCATGACGAGCAGCATTGCCCGGCGCATTGTCCAGGCTTTTCGCAAACCTACCGTGGATTCGCGTAGCGCCGTGGAAGAGGGGCTCGCGGCGCGCGAACAGGAGGTGCTCAGGCTACTGGCAAAAGGCTATCTGCAGAAGGAGATTGCCGATCAATTGGGCATCAGTTTCTCCACCATCCGCACCCTGACCGCGCGCATCTACGCAAAACTGCATGTCCACTCCCGGTCCCAGGCCGTGGCCAAATATCTCGGCGCGAATGGCTGACAGGCTGTGACTGGGGACGTGCTTCGGCGGTCGAGGATCTCGCCCTCCAGGGGAGAAGAATTGGAGCGAAGCACAATGGAGGGCGGCGGTCCCCCGCCGCCGCAGTGACTTCTGTTCAAAATCTTCCTCGATGATATGGCATCAGAACGTCGATTTTTCGCTCTTTGACCCTTAGCTTGATAGGTATGGGCGGCGGTCCCCCGCCGCCGCTCCAGAATATGGGACCCGAGTGACCTTTCCCGCCTTGTAGTACATTTGTGCGACATGACAAATAGGGGGGAGGTGCGATAATGCATATATGAAGAGGTGGATTCACAGTCAGTCGGCTTTTTATCGGGGGCAAGATGATCAAATTCAGGAGGAGTATCAGGAGTAGGACAGTAACAGTTCTGGGGTTGGTTTGCTGGCGGCGGTTCAGTCAAAGGGGTAATTCGCAAGGAGAGATGGCTCGTATGAATCAAAAAGTAAGTCAGGTGTTAGTCTCGGTGGCAATGGCAGGTGCGGTTGTCGCGGCTTCATCCTCTGTGGTTCAAGGGGGGACGATACCTCTAAAAGACATCACGATGGCCCCTCTGCGCTTCATGGCCGTCCCGGCAGGGCAGGTTCACGATCTGGGTGGTTTTCTGGGGGAACGGTACCGGCTGAACACGGAGGACCGATTGCTCGGGAATCTCGGCTTTGAGCAGGAGAAGCTGCTGCGCATGGTCGAAGAGAAGAAGACGGCTGAATGGAACTTCGTTGGAGAGCATTCTGGCAAATGGCTGGAGGCCGCCATTTGGTCATCGCAGACGACCGGCAATGCCGCGCTGCGGACTAAAGCCGAGGAGACCCTGCGTCGCATGATCGCTGCCCAGGAGCCCGACGGGTATCTGGGGATCATGGCGACTTCGCTGCGCACTCCAGCGCAGCCGTTGCGAGGGATGGATCCCTATGAGCAGTATTTCACCCTGCACGCGCTGATCACGGCATATGAGGCCTGGGGCAGTAAGCCTGCATTGGAGTCCGCAAAGAAGCTCGCGGACTACTATGTGAAGACTGTCGGACCGGGCAAGGCCGAGTTCTGGCCCAAGCCCGAGGATCGATCCAATGGCTGTGGCACCATCGCCGGCCATGCGGCGCATCAGAGCCTTGAAGGAACACTCTTCATCGACCCGATGATGCGGCTCTACCAGACCACCGGCGAGAAGCGCTACCTCGACTGGACCCAATGGGTGGTGAACAACATCAACCGCTGGGGCAAAATGAATGATCCCAAGCTCAACGTGATGGACGATCTCGATCTCGTAGCCGACGGCAAAAAACCGATCGGCGCGGTCAAGCGCTGGTCGCACAGTCACACCTGGCACATGAACTTTTTAGGAATGCTCAGGCTCTATCAGGCGACCGGAGATCCGACGCTGCTGAGCAAAGTCGAGGGGGCGATGCGCGACATCATGAGCCGCCAGGTCTTCGCGACGGGCGCGGTGAGCGTGCAGGAATGCTACCAGGCCGACCAGTCCCTACCCAATGGCGAGTCGGTGGCCGAGACCTGCGCCAGCATGTCGTGGCTCGAGCTCAACCAATACCTGCTCGAAATGACGGCCAACCCTGCCTATGCCGACACCATTGAGAAGGTGATGGTGAACCACCTTCCGGCGGCCCAGGCGAGCGACGGGGGCGGTTTCCGCTACCACACGGCGCTGGTGGGGGTCAAGGGCCGCGCCATGGGAGGCTCCACTTGCTGCCAGGGCAGCGGCCATCGCGCGACGGCCGAGCAGCCGCGGTTCTTCTATGCCACGGACAAGGACGGTCTCTTCGTCAACCAGTTCGTGGCCTCCTTGGTTAATGTGAAATTGGTCTCCGGTACCGGCGTGACGCTTAAGCAGAAAACCGATTATCCAAGTGACGGAAACATCCGGATTGAAGTGGCGCCCGAAAAAGCCGAACTCTTTTCCCTACGCATCCGTTTGCCGGGTTGGTGTGATAAACCAGTTTTGAGGGTCAATGGCACGCCGGTGGCGGATTTGAAGCCCGGAACCTATGCGACGGTGAAACGCGAATGGAAAGCGGGCGATGTGGTGGAACTCCAATTGCCGATGACCCCGCAATGGGTAAAGGGAGAATACAACAACAGTGGACTGGTCTGCCTCAAGCGGGGACCGGTGGTCTACATGATTGACGGCATCTGGGTTGAGGGTGGGCTGGGGGACTTGCTCTCGATGGAGGCTGTAGCCGTTGATACCCGTGCGACCCCGGTGGCCGAACCTCTGCCTGCGGGGTTTCTGGGGCCGGCCCTGGCTGTGCCGGTCCGGGTCGTGGACCAACCGGTCAAAATCGTGAAGATGGTGCCGTTCGCCAATGCCGGGCGCTGGTATGTTGACGAGGCCAACAAGGAAAAACGCCCTGGTAGGAATTTGTATGGGGCCTGGCTGGCTCCTGTTGGCAGGGAGCGGAATGCAGCGGCAGTTTCCATCGAGGTCGCGCGCCGGGAGGAACTCCCCCGCGTGATCGACCGCACGGGACCGTCCTTCAAAGATGTGGAGCACAACCCGAAAAATGGTAGCCAAAAACCCCAGGGCTGGTCGCACCTCGGCTATCGGACCCGGCACAGCGGCGACTGGTTCAGCTGGGATCTTAAGGTTCTGCCCGATGTGCCGATCTCCCTGCGCGTCGGCTGCTCAGGCGGCGAGTTTGGCATCGTGAAATTTGCGTTCGACGTGCTGGTGGACGGACAGAAGGTCGGAAAGATGGCCGTTCCGTCGCCCGAAGGCCGCGTGGACGGAGTCTTTGAACTCCCGAAGGAACTCACCCAAGGCAAGGAGAAGATCACCGTGCGATTCCAGGCGCAGCAGGGGAAGCAGGCCGGCCGTGTGTTTGATGTGCTGACCGTGCGAGGAACCACGGCGGCCGCTGCTGCGGGAGATGCAACGGATGCCATTGTGTTGGATTCTTCATCCCCGGGACGAGCCTTTGAAGGGATCGGAGCGGTGAGCGCAGGGGCTTCGTCCCGGCTGCTGGTCGATTATCCCGAGCCCCAGCGTGGCCAGATCCTCGACTATCTGTTCAAGCCCAACTACGGCGCCGGATTCCAGCACCTGAAGGTCGAGGTCGGCAGTGACATGAACTCAACCGATGGCACGGAGCCCTCGCACATGCGAACGCGTCAGGATGAGAACTACACGCGCGGCTACGAGTGGTGGTTGATGAAGGAGGCGAAATCCCGCAATCCCGACATCATCCTCGACTGCCTCGCATGGGCAGCGCCGGGATGGATCGGTGATGGAAAATTCTTTTCGCAGGATATGGCCGATTATTATGTGAAGTTCATCCGGGGCGCCAAGGTGGTGCATGGTTTGGATATCCGCTATGTGGGCCTCTGGAACGAGAAGCCGTATGATGCGGAATGGATCAAGCTACTCAGGCAGGTGCTGGACAAGGCCGGCCTGCCGCGAGTGGGCATCGTGGCCGCCGACCTTTATCAGACCAACAAATGGGATCTCGCTGAAAAAGTCGCGAAGGATCCGGCGCTGAAGGCGGCGATCCATGCCATTGGCGCGCATTATCCGAAATTCGAGTCCCCGCCTGCCGCGCGGTCCTGTGGGCTTCCGTTGTGGTCGAGCGAAGATGGTCCGTGGAGTGGGGATTGGAAAGCGGCCCAAAATCTGGCGCGCACATACAACCGGAACTATGTCCTCGGGAAAATTACCAAGACCGAAATCTGGAGTCCTATTTCCTCCTATTATGACAACCTGCCGCTTCCCGGCTCGGGCGTCATGCGCGCCAACACCCCATGGTCGGGGAACTATGAAGTCCAACCGGCGCTCTGGGCCACGGCGCATTCCACGCAGTTCGCCCGTCCGGGTTGGGTCTACATCGATTCGGCCTGCCGGATGATCGAGGGGGGGAGCGTCGTCGTGTTGAGATCGCCGGACAAAAAAGAGTGGAGCCTCATCATCGAGACCACCGAGGCCAAGAACCCGCAGACACTCCGCTTCGAACTCAAAGGCGAATGGCCGGGCGCGAAGCTCCTTGCCTGGAAGAGCACCGGAACCCGGCAGTTCCAAAAAATCGAACCCATCCCCATCACCGGAAACCGATTTGAGATCACGCTCGAGCCCGGGGCTATCGCGTCGCTGACCACCCTGACCAGCCCCCGCAAAGGTGATGCGGTTCCACCCCCGGCGGCTCCGTTCCCGCTTTCCTACACGGACGACTTTGAAAGTTACCAGCCGGGCGCGACCCCGCGCTACTGTTCGGATTATGCGGGCGCGTTTGAAGCCGTGAAACGGGCCGACGACAAGGGGATCGCCCTGCGGCAGGTGATTGCAGCCCCGGGAATCGAATGGCAGGCGAGCGCCTTTCCGGAGACATTCCTCGGAGACCAGTCCTGGCGGGATGGCGAGGTCTCCATTGATGCGATGGTCGAGAAGGCGGGCTTCGTTTCGCTGTTCGGCCATGTGGCACGCATCGAACAAAACGGAAATCCCCCCTGGGGCATCTGGCTCAAGGTCGAGACAACCGGATCCTGGCAGCTTGCCACGAGCCGCGAAAAAACCATCACCAAAAACGGCAAGGAGGTGAAGACCGGGGAGCTGGTCGTTCTTGCTTCCGGCACGATCCCCTTTGCGCCGGATGTCTGGCATTCCCTGAAGCTCGCGTTCCGCGACGACTCGATCCGCGCGACGATCGACGGGACCGAGGTCGCCGATGTCCGCAGCGACCTGACTCCGGCCGGCATGGTCGGATTCGGCAGCGGATGGCACGGCGCGCAGTTCGATAACCTGAAGATGAAAATGGGGGTCAAGCTGGCGGTGCATGGGACGCCTACAGCGTCCTATTCGCCCAACGAAATGCTGTCCGCGATCCATGTCGGCTTTGAACCGGCCGGGGTGAACGATCACACCCATAAATGCTACGGCAACCAATTCTGAAGCGTCCGTCTGCAAGGA
>CAJBSZ010000431.1 GCA_903958395.1 uncultured bacterium
TGCGCCGTTCTCGCCCGCCACCTCCAGCGTTCCGTCGATCAAGCGCAGAGTCTGCCGGAAGGCCGGACTCGCGCCGAAGGGCGACGGGCTGAAGCGGCAGCGCAAACGGCCAACCTTGGGTAGGCCATAGCCGCCCCAATTCGGTCCATCAATGTCGCCGCAAAACGCATCGTCGCGAGCGATGAAGAACACTAAATCACCCGAAGGTTCCACCCAGGCATTCAGGGCCGTGGATCCGTTGCCCAACGGCATCGATCCGCGTGAATCTTGGCTGGGTGTGGTCCACACGACGTTGTACGCAGCCAGCGACGCATCCAAGTCAGAATCCGCCGCCTGCACGGGACGACACAACACCAGCCAGGTCAACAAGCTCAGCGATCCCGCATACCCTATCTTCAAAAACACATTATGAGACATAACTTATCCTTTCAACCCCCATCGATCAGCCGTTGGGCGAATAGCCGGGCAGCCGGATTACCTTCGATCCTTCCCTTTAACCTCAACTGGCAGATGATCCAGGAGCCGCGGCCGTCAGCCTTCTCGGCGACCGCTGGCGCCCAGCCCCATTTCCCATCTTTTTCCTGTCCGGCCATGACGACCGCTTTCCATCCGGAGGGAACGGTGGCAACGCTGCCAACAAGCGGGCGGATGCCCTGCTCCTGAGCTTGGTACCAGAAGGAGAAATCGTGGGGGGCGAATCCGGCGACCAGGGGATGCCCCGTGGCCCGGGAGGCGAACAGGCGCGGACCCTGAGCGGTGTTGGCGATGACCACCTGGTCTCCGGCCAGAATGTAGGTGCCCGCGGGCCATTCGAGGCACAACACGCGAGCCCCGGCCCGAACCGCCTCGGCCACCTGGCCGGCCACGGGCTTCAGGGCGTTGGGGT
This sequence comes from uncultured bacterium, assembly GCA_903958395.1. Classification (GTDB taxonomy): domain Bacteria; phylum Verrucomicrobiota; class Kiritimatiellia; order CAIKKV01; family CAITUY01; genus JAABPW01. The sequence goes on from CAJBSZ010000431.1 coordinate 887, forward strand.
GATCGACCAGGATAAGCCGTCGGCCGGACACGACGCCGTCCATCACCGCCTGCAGGCCGAGATCCGCCGCGAGTGCCGCCGCGGCCCCGGTCTTCGATCCCAGCACCAGGGCTTCGGTGGCAACCGGCGCCGAAATGGGAGGGAACAGGTCGAAGGTGCGTTCGGTGTCGTGAATAGCGGTGCCGTTAGGATCGACGATGCCAAGACGAACGATCATGGTGGCACGCTCGGCGACCGACGGCGCATCGAAGACGATCCAGCCCTGGAAGGCGCTGTCGCAGGCGGCCGCGCTTGCCGGCGCGGCGCCGGTGCTCACCACCCGTCCCTGACACTCGACCTGATAGCGGATGGTCGTCCCCTGGGGGAGTGCCCGGTCGGGATCGTTGCCGATCCAGGCCTGGACCCGTACTGGTTCGCCGGAAACGTAGGACCAGCGATCACTATGCAGGTTCGCCGCCACGGGCGTGAGGGCATCACGGTAGACGTAGAACGCCGGCTTGGGGACTCGGTCCACATCCATGATGGTCTTAAGCCAGCCGGCTGGGAATGCATCGATGAACAGATGGACGGCGCAGGAGACCATACGCCTGTCACGGCGGAAAGCCTCAGTCATCAGGCGAACCATCCGTGCCTGGTGCGCCTGACTGGCTTCCGGCCATTCTGCGAAGGTCTGCGGGGTATCGAACCATAGGTGATGGAATTTCCCCGTCTGGGCTTTGGGAATGCGGTCGGGGGTCCATGTGCGCTCCTCCCCAACGGTGGCGGGCAGCCATGCCGCCGGATAACGGCGGCGCATGGTCGCCACGCTGTCGAGTCCCTCGACGCCAAATTCGCCGCAGGCATAGAGCCAGCCCAGCTTGGTGTGCTTGAAGTAACCTTGCAGGATCTTGCCGAGTTCGCCGCCCTCGTTGTACCAGCCGGCGTAGCAATGAAGGTCCGGCAAACCCGGTCCGGGCGGTTCGGAATCCCCATCGATCGGCTTGATGACCCGATCGGGATTGTTCAGGCGCACCACCTGTTCCGCAGCCACGAAGAACGACTCCAACTCCGACCGGCTGAGGTTGCGGTGGGGATGGCCCCACCCATTACGCTGCGGTTCGTTGATGAAGGTATCCATGATGTTACAGGGATGGGCACGGACCAGGCGCTCCATCTCCCCGGCCTGACGCACCGCCTCGACGAACTGGGAACGGCGCAACACCCAGGAGAGGGGCAGATCGGTCTGGACCATCAGCCCCAGGCGGTCGCACCAGTCATAGATCTCCTCCTGCACCGGCCGCTGGGTAATGCGAAGGAAGTTCATATGCGTCAGCTTCGCCAGCAGGATGTCGTCCCGCAACCGCTGGATGTCACCACGCATCACGTCCTGCTGCTCGAAGCCCATAGTGTTCGCGCCACGCAGGCGGATGGGGCGGCCATTGAGGAAGAGCCTGCCCTTGGGATTGCTGGCGGTGTCCATGGTAAAGGAGCGCATACCGAACTGCCGTTTGCGCACATCGAGAACCTTGCCCTTGGCATCACGTAATGTCACCTGCAACTGGTACAACCAAGGCTCGGCGGGGCTCCATGATCGGAAGCCAGGCATCTGGAAGGGAATGCGGAAATAGTTGAGACCTTTTGAGACCTTGGGGGATTTCTCGCCGAACTCCGTCCGCTTGCCGTCCATGGCCAACGCTTGAAGGCCATCGGTCATAGCCCCGGTGAAGACGGTGTGCTGGAAGTTCTGGCCATACACGGCCAGTTCGAGGGTGATGTTCGGCTCATTGATGTCGCAGTTGCGGACCTCGATCCAGGCTTCTGCGCCGGACTTCTCGGGCTGCGGGCGGACGAAGATATCATGCACCTGCAGGCGCGGCCGGGCCTCGATCGCGACCGGTTGATAGATGCCCATGGCCGGGGGGCAATGCTGCCACCCTCCAGCGGGATTGTCATAGCCGGGCCCGGTAAAGGCGTAAATCTTGTCGCCCCGATGCGATGAAAAATTGTGCATGACGAAGTCGTTCTCGACCTTCACCAGCAGCACGTTCTCGCCCAGGCGTACATGGGGGGTGCAATCGAAGGCGAAGGGAGCAAAGAACCCCTCGTGGGCACCGATGAAGCACCCGTTGACGAAAACCTTCGACTTGTAGTCCACACCCTTGAACTGCACGAATACCGAGCCCGGACCGAGCATGGCCTTGGTGATGGTGAAGGTGGTGCGGTAGTAGGTGGTGGCCAGGCCCACGGGGCCGTCGTAATGCGGGATAGAGACCTTCTTCCAATCGCCCTTGCCGGCAAGGGGACGAAGGAAGTCGCCGAGATCCTCCTTGGTCTCCATTCGCCAATCAAAGCGGGTCAAAGGAACGCTGATGCGGGTATCGACCACGGCCGGCGCCAGGTCGGCAATGAAAGGGGCGTGGCGCACGCGCTGGCGCTCCAGTTCCGCAGCCAGTTCCTCCGGCGTGTCCAACTTATCCATCGGGGTGAACGGCTTCAGTTCTGCCGCCCATGGCAGCCGCTTCGCGGGAAGCTCAGGCGGAGCCGGAGTGATCAGGGCGTTCTGTTCGCCGGCACGTTCGTTGGCGATCTGCGCGAGCCCTTCGGTGGCCGCCGACGGGGCAGTTTCGGCGGCTTGGCCGGGAACCATCCACATCAGGACCGCCAGGGCAGAAACAATGATGGAGTAACGTTTCATAAAGTGGATAACTGGACGGTCGCCTTCAGCCGGATATCGCCCGAGGAGGCTCCGACACGGATTTCAAACTCGCCGGGCTCGACCGTCCACTGCTTCGTGGCGGGATTCCAGAAACGGAAGGCTTCGGGACCGAGTTCAAGGTCGACGCGCTTCGATTTCCCGGCGCCCAGACGCACCTTTTCAAACGCTTTCAACTCCTGCGGGGGACGGGGCACGCTGCACGCCTTGTCACTCACGTACACTTGAGCCACCTCGGCACCGGACCGTTTACCAGTATTCTTGAGTAAGAAGCTGATTTTCACCTTCTGTCCCTTAACTTCCGCCTTGAGGTCCTCATAAGAGAAGGTCGTATAGCCCAGCCCGAACCCGAACGGATAACGCACCGGTATGTTCCTGGATTCATACCACCGGTGTCCAACAACAACGCCCTCGGTGTAGGGATTATCCCAGACATAGCCAAGCGTTTTGTCATCGTTTAGAAAGAGATCGCCGGGCACGCAAACTTTCGCGATTTCGTAAGCGATGGCCTTGTCGGGTTTCTGCAAATCCTTGAGAGTGCCGCCGGGCGCATCCTCAACCCGCCGCTCGATCGTGAACGGCAGTCGGCCCGCCGGTTCAGCGCGGCCAAGCAGAATGTCCATCAGCGCAGAAGCTCCAGTCTGCCCGCCATAGTAGGCGTAGAGGATCGCACCCGCCTTCTCCGCCCATTCCATCCGCACACCGCCACCGGTCACGAGACAGACCACGGTCTTCGGATTGTTCGTCACGCAGCGGGCGATGAGTGCCTCATCCGGCAGAACAAAGGCGCGGTCGCACCCTTCTCCTTCCTGCATGCCCGGGAACAACAGGACCAGGTCCGCAGCGCGGATCTGGTCGTCCGTGAAGGCGGTCCCCTTCAGGTGCAGGATCTCGGCGCCGGCGAACGTCTCCGACACCGCCTGCAGATAGGTCTTGTTGTCGTAGCCTTGCACATGACCTGAACCGCCTCCGGCGAGTTCAAGTGTTTCGGCCCGGTTGCCAGCGACGACGATCTTCTTGCCTTTATATCTTTCGTTCAAGGGCAACATCCCGCTGTTCTTCAACAGGGTGATCCCCTCCAGATTGGTGTCGCGTGCAACCTGCTCCCACCGGGGCCGGTGTTTCTCCAGCTTGGGCATCGTCGCAGGCCGGTCAAAGAACCCCGCCTGGATGCACGTGGTCAGGAAGGACAGGACCATCCGGTCAATGGCGGGGGATCCGAACACCTTTTCGCGCTCCCGGCTCATCGAGGTTCCGAAGGGCATCTCAAGGTCGGCGCCCGACTCCGCGAACTTCAGCGCATCATACGTGGCGATCCAGTCTGTCATGATGACGCCCTTGAATCCGAGCTCCTTGCGCAACAGGTCGGTGTTGACGTATTTGCCCTGGCCGGCCCATTCACCGTTGAGCTGGTTGTAGGCGGTCATGACGCAGAGGGCGCCCGCCTCGATACCCATGCGGAAGGGTTCCATATACAGCTCATGAAGGGGACGCTCCTCGACAATCGAGTTGCTGCCGCGCCGGTGGAACTCGATTTCGTTGCAGATGAAATGCTTGAGCGTGGCCGCGGTGCCCGCGCCCTGCAGGCCCAGGACATAGGCCGCGACCAGACGCCCTGCCAGAAGCGGGTCCTCGCCGAAATACTCGAAATTACGCCCACCGACCGAGGAACGGTAGAGATTCATGGCGGGTCCCAGGAGGATCGCCGTCCCACCCCGGCGGCATTCCTCGCCGATCGCCCGGCCGTATGCTTCGGCCGTGTCCCGGTTCCAAGTGGCCGCCAGCGCCAACGTGCATGGATAGGCAATGGTCCGCGGGAAACGCGCACGGGCGGGATTGGACGGGCCGCCATTGTTGATTCCCGAGCCGGCATCGGCGTGCTGCACCGGTGGCAGGCCGAGCCGTGGGATACCGCCCTGGTAGCCGGTCACCAGTTCGAAGCGCTCATCCAACGTCATGGCCGCGACCAATTCGCGTGCCTGCTTTTCGGCCTGGTCGCGCGTGTCGGCTTTCTTCAGCAAATGGGCGTATTTCCGGGCCTCCTTTTGGAGTTTCTCTCGCCAGGCCAGGGTTTCGCTCGTAGAAACAGGCTGCGTCAGGTTTTCCCCGCTGTTGTCGACATAGAAGTCGTCCACAAAAACGTCTGTCAAAGCACAATTGGGCGACTTGACCAATCCTACCGTCTTCCAGATGAGGGGATTATAGCCCTTTTCCCCTATCAGATAACCGGGGATGGGCATCTTCGCGCCGTGCCCGCTTTCTTCTTCAATGTAGGCCCTGGACTTGTTCTCCTCGCCCCCGGGCGCATTGTGGACCACCATCCAGAGCCGATACCAGCGGTTGCGCTTGATTTGGGGAGCCGGATCCTTCTGATCGCTTCGACGCGTGCGTCCCAAGCCCATGATACGGGCATCCTTTCCCTCCAGAAACACGCCCCCCCGCTGGTAAAAGGAGACCAAAGTATCTCTTTCGTTGAAGGAGAAACTCAGATTCACAGCTTCGACCGGCTCGACGCCTCGAACATGCCCGAGCGTCTTATCCAAACCACTCTCGATGAGAAAGCGCAGGTAAAGCGTCGCCGTGCCGCCGGGCTGGATGTTCACCGCGCCCTTGTGGGAAAGGACATCGTGCTTGAAATTGCCGTTGGGCTCGATGGAGTCGTCGCCATGATGGATCTTCGCCGCCTGGTTTCCTGCCGCCAGCTCATCGGAGCAAATGCTCACGGTTGTGATCTTGTCGCTTCCGATCGTCCAGCCGTTCGCTCCCTGGGCCAGTCTGTCCTTGGGATACCCTTGGAAATCATCTATCTTGACCCACGCGCCAAAACCAAGTCGCGCCGACAGCAACACCACCGCCACCACCATGAACATGTGTTTCATCTGGAACTTCATACCCTGACCTCCCTAGCTCCTATTGTTTCATCCCCATACCCGTTGCATTTTCTTCCTGACTCCGTGCAGGCGGCAGGTTTCGCCACCAGAACCAATACATCCCGCCAAGCGCCAATAAGAAGAACGGCAACGTCTTCCAGAACGCATCATAACTCTTGATGACCAACTGCATGGGCAGCAGGAACAACGTGACCTGCCAGAGGAGCGCGAATGGCACGGTCAGGATGTCGTTGCGGTGTTCCTTCCGCCAAGCCGCCCGCTCCCCGGGCTCCAGTTCGTTCCACAAGGGCCGCCACCAGCCGAAGGGGCGCGTGGTACGGTAGAAGTGCCGCAACGTTTCCAAGGGTGTCGGCGCGGTCAACAACGAGCCCCCGACCGTCCCCAGGAACGACAGGCCGGTCATGAACAGGAACTGCTGCCATTCCACCATATCCGGCCACGCAAAGCGCTGAACGAGGGCGCCCACCGAACCCAGCACCAGGCCGCCCGCCACGCCCCAGCCATTGCACCGCCACCAGTACAGCCGCAAGGCCGCCGGAGCCAGGCTGCCTGCCGTCAGGCTCATCATCAGCCAGCCCCAGATGTTGTTGATGCTGGAGGCGGACAGACCCATGGCCAGCCCCACGCCCATCATTGCCATAGTGGAAAGCCATGAAGCGGCGATCAGTTCGCGGTTGGAAGCCTTGGGACGCCACACCGTCTGGTAAATGTCCTTCACAAAATAGGCGCTCGCCCCGTTGATCACCCCCGCCAGCGAGCCCTTCATCGCCGCCAGCATGGCGACAATGAGCAGCCCCGCCATGCCCGCCGGCACCTTGTTGATCAGGACCGCCGGCAGGATCTGCTCGGGATTGACCGTGCCGCGGTAGCTGACGATCGCCAGTTTCCCCCGCCAGTCCGAGCCCAACGCGCTGGTGAGCCCGTCAATCAGGGCGGACGGAAAAGCCTGCGGATTGGCGGCAATGCGGCTGGTGAAGTCGTGCCACTGGCCTTCGACCAGGGCGGGATACTGGGCGTGAATCAACTCAGAGGCCCGCGCGATGACGCCTGGATCGGGATACATCTGATGGACGAGATAAATCCCCATGACCGCAAAACCCAGCATGAGCGGCCAACGGAACATGACCGTTATACCCTGCAGAAAGGACAGCAACCCGCAGTCCCGGTCGCTCTTCGCGCCAAAATAGCGGCTTTCGTCACCCCGGCCCGACCCATCGATCAGTGTGCGCAACAAATAAAACCCGGTGAATAACGTCAGGGCCTGATAGGCCTCATACCCCTTGGGCATCGTGGTGTGCCAGGCAGGGAGGGACTCGATCCACTGGCTGTTCCCGGTCACGGCCTGGGCCGTTGCCGCCAGATGCTGGGCATCGGGGACCAGCATCCAGGCCATAACCGCCACCGCCACACTGGACGCGATGATGATCACGCCCTGAATCATGTCCGTAATGACCACCCCGTAGAACCCGGCGCACATGGTGTAAAGCGCGGTCAGCCCGACCAGAATGATCGTCATCACGGCGGGCGGATAGGGGAAGATGGTGCCCAGGAAAAGGCTCGTGCCACGGACCAGATAGGCCACAATGACGACGGTCACCACGATGGTCACGATTGCCTTGACCACGCGGACCGCCTCGACGGACTTCATGCGTCCGAACCGGTATTCCAGCCATTCCGCGCCGGTCATGCAGCCCGACCGGCGATGCCACTTGCCGGCATAGGCCAACATGAACGCGAGGATCAGCACGGCGCCGCCGCGGAACTCGATGAACAGCCCCCGCGGCCCCAGCATGAACAGGAAAGACGTGATGATCATGGTTCCCGTCAGATCGAACCAGTTGCTCATCCCGGAAATCCCCAGAAGCCACCAGGGCATCGAGCGATTGCCAAGGAAGTAATGGTCAAGGCTCTTGGAGGCCTTCCGCGTCAGGATCATCCCCACCACGGTGATGAACACCAGAAACGCAACAATGACGACATAATCAATCGTATGAAGATAATGCATACTGAACAATTTCCTTTGTACCCTGATTCACAAATACACTAACGCATAAATTCACCGAGCATCCCAATGATTGGCGTAACAACCTGTAGCGCGGAAAGAATCACCACTCGCCTGGACTACCAGGCTAGAGACGCCGAGACACCGAGAAGAGAAGAAAGAGAAATGCAAATGTGTCGCGCATTTTGCGTCTGCCGAGTACAGCAGCCGCAAAA
>CAJBSZ010000432.1 GCA_903958395.1 uncultured bacterium
ATGTCTATGAGCTCCTTTTTGGAAACTCATCCTGAGCGCTGCACGTAGGCCTCAACTTCAGTGGCTGTCAGGTCGAAGAAGAGTCGCCCCCTCCTTTACCCCCTCGTCAGTGACCCATTACCGCCCCTGCGCATTTCTCATTTACAGTTTTTTAGGGTTGGAGTATCGTTTGGCCGATTTCACAAGCTCATCACGATTTAAGACAAGGGTGCCACTATGCCGCGTCAGACAGTCCGGAAAAGCAAATTCAAACGAGTTCTCCTGAAGCTTAGCGGGGAAGTCCTGCAAAGTAAAAAAAGCGGGCTCAGCATCGATCCCGAGGTGCTGGTCGGGTTCGCGCGCCAGATCAAGGTGATTCGGAAAATGGGCGTGGAGATTGCGATTGTGGTCGGGGGCGGCAATATTTTCAGGGGTCATGTCGGAGAGAGCCGGGGGATTGACCGGAATACCGGAGACTATATGGGAATGCTTGCCACCGTCATCAATGCGTTGGCCATTCAGGATGCCTTGGAGAAGGAGGGCATTGATACCCGGGTGCAGACGGCCATTGAAATGCGGCAGGTCGCCGAGCCGTTCATCCGGCGGCGCGCCCTGCGGCATCTTTCCAAGGGACGGGTGGTGATTTTCGGGGGAGGAACGGGAAATCCCTATTTTAGCACGGATACAGCGGCCGCCCTTCGCGCGAGCGAACTGGATGTCGACGCCCTGTTGAAGGCCACCAAGGTGGATGGAGTGTATACGGCCGATCCGGTGAAGAATCCTTCAGCGAAACGCTATACGCGGATCAGTTATCAGGAGGCCATGGCCAAGCAGCTGAAGGTTATGGATGCGGCCGCCTTCGCCTTGTGCATGGAAAATTCCGTGCCGATCATTGTGTTTGATTTCTTCAAGGAAGGTAACCTCGAGAGGGTGGTTGCCGGGGAACCGATCGGGACGCTGGTCTCGGAGTAGGAGGGAACGATGGAATCGATGGATGATGTGTTGCTTGAGGCCGATGACAAGATGTCCAAGTGCCTGGCGTTTCTTCACCAGGAATTTACCGGGTTGCGTACCGGAAAAGCCTCGCCGAGTCTGGTGGAGAATGTCATGGTTCCCTACTATGGGGCAATGACCCGGCTTCGTGAAATTGGCGGCATTTCGACGCCAGAGCCGCGCATGATCGTGATCAATTCCTATGATCCCACCGCCCTGCCCGCGATCGAAAAGGCGATTCTGGGCGCTAATCTGGGGGTTACCCCCATGAACGATGGCCGCGTGATCCGGATCGTCATACCGGAACTCAGCGAGGAACGCCGGAAAGATCTGGTCAAGGTGGCGAAACGGATGTCCGAGGAGGCGCGCGTGGCGGTTCGCAATATCCGCCGCGAGGCCAACGAACAGATCAAGGTGCTGCAGAAAAATGGCAAGATCACGGAGGATGAACGGGATCACGGGCTGACCCAGATCCAGAAGGACACGGATTCCTCCATCGCCAAGATTGACGCCACCCTGGCGTCAAAGGAAAAGGAAGTCATGGTGGTCTAAGGCGCTTGACTCTGGATAGGGTTAAGACTAGCTTTTCACCAATTGGGAGGATTCAATGAGCGAGGATATCAAGCCTGAAAATGGTTCCATTCCGCCGAGGGTGACCATCAAGATTCCGGGACAGTCGGGAGAGCTGGCTGAAACGCCAACGGCCGCGACGGTGCCGACCAACAAGACGAAAACAGCCCGTATTTCGTTGGATCAGGTTACTGCGGATCCAGGCGCCACCCAGGCGGCTTCGGTAAGCGGTGTCGGGGTTGCTTCAAAAACAATCCGGCTTGCGCCTGCGATGACGGGTCAGGTTTTGATTTCCCCCATGCCCTCTGTCGGGAAAGCCTTGAGTGGAATGATTTTCGAGGAATCCAAAAGTCAGACATCCCGGATTTCGCTTGAGTCTGTCATGGCGGAAATGGCCGGGAAATCCCAGGACTCCCCTCCGAAGACGATCAAGGTGAAGCGCCCGGTATTGACGACCACGCCCAAAGTGGCGGGCCTGTCTGCTGAGAGTCAAGCTGACATTCTTCCGCCAGCGGCAATGGCTCCGCCTCCGCCGGCGGGCGAACTCGTGTCCAAGAGTCAGACCGCCCGTGTCGATATTGTTCCCGAAGCGGTGGAAGCCCAGCAAACTCAGAAAAAAACCATTAAGATTCGACGCGCCGATGGCGGGGCTGGCGAGAGCAAGCCGGCCGGTCGGAGTATCAGCATTGCCCGGGCGGAGGGCGAGTCGGCTGAGGTGACGAGAACCGGGGTGGACGTGCCTGCGCCCCATGGAATTTTTATCGCGATCGCGGCAGCCGCCGCATTGGTGTTGTGTTTCATGCTGTATGTTCTGGCGGCCCAGGCAAACCCCGGATTGGGATGGGCGGTTGGGATTTAAGATTTTTTATTTCGGAAGGATTTGACCATGGCTAATTCACAAGTGATTCATATCAAGGACGGGAACTGGAAGACCGATGTGATCGATTCAACCCTTCCTGTTCTGGTTGATTTTTGGGCGGAATGGTGTGGCCCCTGTAAGATGCTTTCACCGGTTCTGGATGAACTCTCCGCGGAAATGGCGGACAAGGTACGGATTGCCAAGGTTAATGTGGATGAAAACCGCGATCTTGCCGCGCAGTTCAATATCCGATCCATTCCCTGCCTTCTTGTTTTCAAGGACGGTCAGGTCAAGGGGCAGATGGTTGGCGCCATGAGCAAAGTCCAGCTCAAGGACAAGCTCGCCGCCTACCTGTAACGGCGGGGCTCACGCCCACAGCTGACGATCCAGGGTGCGGTACTGGATGGCTTCCTGCATCTGATGGGCTTGGATGTGTTCGGTATTCTCCAGATCAGCGATGGTCCTGGACACCTTGATAATCCGGTCATAGGCGCGGGCGCTGAAGTTCAGTTCGGTAATCGCCATTTTCAAGACATCCTGCGCCTCGGATCCCAGCGGGCAGAATTTCTGAATGTCCTTTGACCGCATGGCCGCATTGTTGTGGATCCGGCGCAGGGATTTGAAGCGATCCTGCTGGATCTGGCGGGCGGCAATGACCCGTGTCCGGATGGTGGCCGAGCTTTCGCCAGGGACGAGCCCCGCTAATTCCTGGTACCGGATGGTCGGGACTTCCACATGCAGGTCAATGCGATCCAGAAGCGGGCCTGAAATCTTATTTCGATAATTCTGGATTTGGGATGGCTTGCAACGGCATTCCCGTTTTGGATCACCGTAGTAACCGCACGAGCAGGGATTCATGGCGGCCACCAGCATGAACTGGCAGGGGAACGTCACACTTGCCGAAGCCCGGGAAATGGTCACATGTCCATCCTCGAGCGGTTGACGCATCACCTCCAGGACATTGCGGTGGAATTCCGGGAGTTCATCCAGAAAGAGGACGCCCCGATGGGCCAGGCTGACTTCTCCCGGCATGGGATGACTGCCGCCGCCCAGCAATCCCGCATCGGATATGGTGTGATGGGGCGACCGGAAAGGGCGCCGGATGACCAGGGCTTGATGGGCGCGCAGGATTCCTGCAATGCTGTGAATCTTGGTGCTTTCAAGCGCCTCGTCAAGCGTCATGGGGGGGAGGATTGAGGCGATACGCTTGGCGATCATGCTTTTTCCAGTGCCCGGCGAGCCGATCAGTATCAAGTTGTGCCCGCCGGTGGCGGCAATTTCCGCAGCGCGCTTGGCGTGCTCCTGTCCCTTGACATCCACAAAGTCATCATCATGTTCAGTGGGAATGCAGAACATCTGGTCAATATCCACCTGATAGGGCTCGATGGGTATTTTCCCGGCCAGAAAATCGGCCGCTTCCCGGAGGTTGCGGACAGGATAAACCTCAAGCCCCTTGACGACGGCCGCCTCCTCGGCGTTGTCGACGGGAACCAACAGGCCTCGCCGGCCGGCTTTCCGGACAGAGAGAGCGATGGGGAGGACGCCCTTGATCCGGCGGACTTCTCCGCTTAACGCCAACTCCCCAATCATGGCAAAATCGGCAAGTTTCTCGGGGGATAGATGGCCCTGTGTGGCAAGAATTCCGATCGCGATGGGAAGATCGAAGCAGGGCCCTTCTTTTTTGACATCTGCGGGCGCGAGATTAATGGTGGTGCGCCCCACATGGGGTCGGAAACCGGAATTGCTGATCGCGGTATGGACCCGGTCCTTGCTCTCCTTCACAGCGGTATCAGGAAGGCCGACAATAACGACACTGGGGTCACCATGCCCGGCATTGACTTCAATTTCAATGGGATAGGCGTCCACCCCATAGACAGCTCCACTATAAACTTTAGCCAGCATGAATCTCCGATAAAAATAACTACAATATAGTAAAAGTAGTTAATTAAATCGGGAATGGCCAGACAATTAGCGGACTATTTTTTTCCGTCAAAGGAGGCGGCGTGGGACTCGCGCTCAGCGAGATCCAGGTCGAATTCAGTCATGATGCGCGCCAGTTCCCTGAAAGTGATTTTCGGGGTCCAGCCCAGTTTCTTGCGGGCCTTGCTGGCATCGCCAAGCAGGTAATCCACTTCGGCGGGGCGATAGAAACGCGGATCAATTTTGACGTAGTCATGCCAGTCCAGGTTCAGGTGCCCGAAGACCTCGTCCAGGAATTGGGCGACACTGTAAGATTCGCCAGTGGCGACGACGTAATCATCCGGCTGCTCCTGTTGAAGCATCATCCACATGGCCTCGACATAGTCCCGGGCATGGCCCCAGTCACGCTTGGCTTCCAGATTCCCGAGGAACAGGCTCTTCTGCAGGCCGACCTTGATGCGTCCGGCGGCCCGGGTTATTTTACGAGTCACAAAATTCTCGCCGCGTCGTTCGCTCTCATGGTTGAAAAGAATGCCGTTGCTGGCATGCATGTTGTAAGACTCACGATAGTTAACCGTTTGCCAGAACCCCATCACCTTAGCCACCGCATAGGGACTGCGGGGATGGAAAGGGGTGGCTTCGCCTTGCGGGGGCTTGGCGGCGCCGAACATTTCAGAGGAGGAGGCTTGATAGAACCGGACCTTGGCCCCCGAGGCGTTATTGTAGTCGCGAATGGCCTCCAGAAGCCTCAGAACGCCCAAGCCGGTGACATCCGCGGTGTACTCTGGCTGATCGAATGAAATGCGAACGTGGGACTGGGCGGCCAGATTATAGACCTCGTCCGGTTTGACTTTGGTCATCATGTGACGGAGCGACGAACTGTCGGCCAGATCCCCGTATTCGAGGTGGAGATTCAGGCCACGATCCAGCAGGTGGTCGATGCGGGAGCGGGTGATGGAACTGGAACGTCGGACGATCCCGGTGACCTCATAACCCTTCTGGAGAAGCAATTCAGCCAGGTAGGATCCGTCCTGCCCCGTAATACCCGTTATCAAAGCCTTTTTCCTTGTGCTCATAGTCTGCCCCTTATTGATTAAGAGGGGGCAGAATAATCGGAAACAGCGCCCTTGAAAAGCGTTTATTGAGGGCTATTTCGTTTCGAATCCATCCGCACTGCGTTCTTTTTTCAGGGCGTCCTCGAATTCAGCCCTGGGGCATTTCAGCAGAACATAGACATCGTAGAATCGTAAGGCGGTATCTCCATTCCAGTAACGGGCCCACATGCTGGGGCCATATTGCCAGACGGTGTAACACAGGAGCGCCTGATCCACATCGTGTAGGCGGGTCTGGGTGGTGTGCCTGGCCACGGGATTGAGCGTGGTCTTGGATTCCACCTTGTTGCTGGTCTGCACCGCCTTGTGGGAGTTGTCGATAATTTGCGGTACATTGGGCATGCCGTTTTGAGTGGAGGTGTATTTGTCGCTTCGGTCTGTCTGGTAGACATCAGATGCCGCGACGCCCGCCCGCTCAGCCAGTTTCCGGATGGCATCGTGCCGGGCATCGTTGATGCCCTCCTCCAGAACCAGGGAGTAGGTGCAGATGCCGCTGGCATAGACATAGTTTGTGGAATCATAGTTGGACGCCAAGGCGGGCTCAGCCACCCACTTGGGCGGGGCAATGCCGCCTTCAACCACCTTGAGTGAACTGCACCCGGCCCCCATGACGGCGACAACGGTAAGCGACAACAAGACCATCAGTCTGGATCTCATAAAACCCCTTTTCTTCTACTTCACAAGATTACGCCACCATTGTCCAACCCGGCCCCGGGGCGGATCGGCCAGTTTGCTGTCAGACCAGCCTTTTTCCCACAAGCCCTCATTACCGCCACTGAGGGCGGATTTCCGGCGGGCGGATTCCGCTTCAATCTCTTCGGGAGAATCCAGCACGTAGGGCGTGATGAAGACAACGACTTCTGCCCGGTTGTTTTTATCAGAGGAGTTCCGGAAGGGAATGCCCAGGATCGGGATCTTGCCAAGCCAGGGAATCATCGACGTGTCCTGGCTTTCCTGATTTTGAACCAGTCCGCCGAGGATGATCGTCTCCCCGCTCCGGACGGATACTGAGGCGGTCATCTCGCGGGAGGCAACAATGGGCCAGCTGTCCTTGCCGCCGCTTCCGTTGCTGATGAGTTGGGACCCTGCGACATTTTCAATCTTCTGGGAAATCTCCATCACCACGAATTTCTTGGCGTTGATGCGGGGGGTGACGGTCAGGTTGAGACCCACCTTCCGGGCTTCAACATTGGGCACAGAACTTTGATTCTGGCCGTAATACCCGACATAGCTGGTTCCCTTGTAGAAATACTGCTCGGTTGAGACATCAATCTTCGCTTCCTTATTGTCCGTGGTGAGGATGACCGGGGAGGCTAAAATCTTGGATCGGTTATCGGTGGCGGACATTTTAATGACGGCGTCTATGTTGAGTCCGAACTGGGTGAAATAATAGGTGAGCCCGCCGCCTGAGGCTATTGAGGAAGCGGAGTTGATCGTGGTGGCGTTCAGGGGGGTGTTGGCCCCCCCGCCGCCCGCGCCCGCGAAGGCAAACTGGGCGTCCCGGCTGCCATTGTTCTTGTTGTAGGCAATCATGGAGCGCTGTACCCAGTCCACGCCGCGTTCCAGGGATTTGTCGAGTTGAACCTGCATGATGACGGCCTCAATGAGCACCTGCGAGAGCATCACATCCATGCTTTTCAGGAGATCCTTCAGGGTCAGGAGGTCGTTCTTGCTGGCCATCATGATGAGGGCGTTGCTTCGTTTGTCGGCAAGGATCTTGATGTTTTCGGCGGAGAGTTGGCCAATCTTGGTTTTGCCCTCGGGCCCTTTTCCTGAAGACAGAGCGCGTTGCTGATCGATGAATTCCTGGAGCTGGTAGCTGCGGGGTTCCTCGGCGGGCTTTGAAACCTGAGCAGTGGCGCCTGGCGCCTGGCCGGGCATGGTGGTGCCCGGTGTTGTTGTGGTGGTGCGTTTGGGTGTGGAACTCTTAGTCGAAGGGGTAGAGGCGGCGCCGATCAGGGCGTTAAGCATGGAGGCCACTTCCTCGGCGTCGGCGTATTCCAGACGGATCACCTCTACTGCCACATCCGGAGCGGTGGGTACATCCAGCGCGGCCACCACCTGCTCAAAAAAGCGCATGTTTTCCGGGCGGGTGATGATGATCAATGATCCAGTCCGGTCATCGGCGATGATTTTGACATTGCCGCGAATCATCCGCCCATCCTCGGCTTCGGCTTCCGCCGGGGCGGCGGTTGTCCCGGCCGGGGTGGTGGGACGGGCCCGGATGACGCCCGGGATTGTGGGG
>CAJBSZ010000433.1 GCA_903958395.1 uncultured bacterium
AAAAGCCGGGCCGGGATCCCCGCGAGACCTTTGAGGCGCCGTGTTTCCGGGATGACGTCAATACGATGGAGGATTTGAAGCCCGGCATGGAGCTGATGGGGATTGTCACCAATGTGACCGCCTTTGGCGCGTTTGTGGATATCGGGGTGCATCAGGACGGACTGGTGCACGTCTCCGCGCTGTCGGAGAAATATATCACCGATCCCGCGGAAGTGGTTCAGACGGGGGATCGCGTCAAGGTGTGGGTTATTGATGTGGACATTCCCCGCAAGCGGATTGCCCTGAGCGCCAGGGGGCCCGGGCGTTCTGGCGGAGGCGGTGGGGGTGGCGGAAAGCCCGGTGAACGGCGTGGTCCTTCCGCTGGTCCGCGTCCGGCCGCCCGGCCGGCATTCAATTCCAATCCGTTTGCCTCATTGGGGTAGTCAAACTCTGAAAAATTTAAGAAATTCTGGTGCCTTTTGAGGGGATCGGTTACTATAGTTACAGATCGGGGGGTGGCGAATGAAAACAAGATTACAGCATCAGGCGAAGCGGGCGGCTTCTTCATGGGGGAAGATGATGAAGCGGGGGTTGGATTCCATGGGGCTCCAGGCCCGGAATAAGCGACGTTTCACGCGCTATGATTGTGTGTTTCCTGTCGAGATTCATGTGGACACCCCGGGACAGGTCGAAGTCATTGTGGCTGAGGCGAAGAATATTTCTTCCGGCGGTATGCTTTTGAAATGTTCTGCTGTTCTCGATTCTTTTACCAAGTGTCATGTCTCCTTCCAAATGCCGGAATGGTTTCCTGGGGCGAGTCGCGCCGTTGAAATCATGGCCGCCGCAACAGTTCTTCATGCCAATGCCTCCGGCTTGACCTGCGGGCTTGCGTTCAGCCAGCCCTTGTGATGGCGAAGATAATAGATTTACCACGGAGATACGGAGACTTCAGAGAGAGAAGATGAAATGTGGCGTTTATTTCGTCCACGGGAATACCGTGGACGAAATAAACGCCACCCCTCTTGGAGGAAGACCAGAGAGGGATGAGCTGTGTTGTGTGCTGATGAGCCTCTTCTCGCGTGCCCTGAGCATGTCGATGGGCTCAGCGAATTACTCCAGAAAGGGTTGCGGGAATTTCAGGTGCGGTACTCCGCAGCTTAAATTCCCGCAACATTCTCTCTTTTCTTCTCTCCGTGGTAAATCTTTTCCGTTCTGCTGTGTGTCTGTGAATAAGCCCTGCTGCAATGACATGCGCTCCCTCAGTGATGGGGTTTGTTGTTGGACATTGAATTGCCCCCCCGAGAACGGGTATAGTCCCTCCCTCTATGAGAGTAACCGGAGGAGTATTACGGGGCCGAATCCTAAAGGTGCCCAAGGGCGATGCGGTGCGGCCTACCCAGGATATGGTGCGGCAGGCTCTGTTTTCATCTCTGGCGGCCCGGATTCCGGGATGTCGCTTTCTGGATTTGTTTGCCGGATCAGGGGCGGTCGGACTGGAAGCCTGGAGCCGGGGTGCCGGGCGAATCTGCTGGGTTGAGGGGGATGCCAAGGCGTTCCGGGTGCTTCAGGGGAATATTCAGACGTTATGCGGATCTGATACCGGCAAGGGCGGGGATCAGGACTGGCGGATGATCCGGGGCGAGGTTTTCCGGTTTTTAAGCGGGTTCCGTGAACTCGAGCCGTATGATGTTGTTTTTGCGGATCCGCCCTATGATCGAGCCGGGGTTGAACGGTGGGCAGTACGGTTGCTGGATGAACTGGCGACGACCCCGGTTCTGGCGGGCGATGGATTTTTTGTGATGGAGCAGGCGCGTGAGGAGGCTGAGGCGGATCATCCGGCCTGGGATGTGGTGACGATGAAGGAGTATGGGGGCACGCGGTTGACAATCTATAGGAGAAGACAGCATGAGGCATTCAGCGATATATCCCGGATCCTTTGATCCTTTAACCTCAGGACATCTTGACCTGATCGAGCGGGCTTCCCATATATTTGACCATGTGGTGGTGGCGGTGGGCGTGAATTCCCGGAAAAAAACCTTTTTTAGTGCAGAAGAGCGAATTGAAATGGTCAAATCCTCCGTGAAATCCCTGAAGAATGTCCGAGTGGATTCCTTCAACGGGTTGCTGGTGAATTATGCACGGGCAAAGAAAATTCATGTCCTGCTGCGGGGGCTTCGCGCGTTTTCGGACTTTGAATATGAGTTTCAGATGGCGCTGGCAAACCGGAAACTGGCCCCGGAAATCGAAATGATATTTCTGATGCCCAAGGAGACGCACAGTTATATCAGCTCCAGCACAGTTCGGGAAATTTCTGATCGGGGCGGAGATATCAGTCAATTCGTGCCGCCATCGGTCAAGAAGTTCATTGAAAGAAAGAAGTCAGGAGTCAGGAGTAAGAATTAAGATATGGCAATCATGATAGAGCCTTGGAGAATTCCCGAGGAAGGCAAGGATATTGAGGGTGAAGAGCTGCCGGAACTCCTTGCGCTGGAAAAGGATGCGGGGGCAAAGGCGGTCGGGCCGATCCGGTATGACCTGCATGCGCAGTGTCTTGAGCATGAACTGATCGTGACGGGCAGGGTGGAGGCGGAGGTTCAGTTCACCTGTTCGCGGTGTGCAGAACCGTTTCAGCGGGCAGTTCAGGATGATTCGTTTTTTTGTGAAAAAGAGGTTCTTAATCTTCATGAGACCCTGGACTTGACGAATGAAGTCCGCGAAACTATTATCCTCGGCTTTTCAAATTATCCGCTGTGTCAGGAATCGTGCCGGGGGCTATGTCCCCAGTGCGGGGTAAATTTGAACCGGGAACAGTGTGGATGTAAGCCGCCTGAGGCAGAGCGGTGGTCGGCGTTGAGTGGGTTGGACAAGATTGAGGTGAAAAATGGCAGTACCTAAACGGAAGAAATCGAAGGCTAAGATTCGCACGCGTCGCGCCTGCATCAAGGCCCGTGTGATGACTATCAAGAATTGCCCGCAGTGTGGCGCTCCCCAGGAGCCGCACCGGGTCTGTCGTTCCTGCGGTTATTACCGCGGGCGGCAGGTGGTGAGCGTCAAGGCTGATTAAGCCTATGCGTATCGCCGTTGATGCGATGGGGGGCGACCATGCTCCCCGGGAAATTGTAGCCGGAGCGGTTATGGCCGCCCGGGGCTTGAAGGATCTGACGACTCTCATTCTGGTTGGCCCGGAAGAGATCATTCGGCAGGAACTCAAGCCATACGGGACTATCCCTTCAAAACTGGTCATTCGCCATGCCTCCGAAGTGATTGGCATGGAAGAGTCTCCCGCTTTGGCGATTCGCAAAAAGAAGGACAATTCCATCAGCCGGATGATGGATATGATCACGGCTGGTGAGGCGGATGCCGCGGTTTCCGCCGGAAACACAGGCGCGATGGTGGTGGCGGCAACGCTGAAGCTGCGCACTCTCGAGGGGATTCAGCGGCCGGCAATCGCCACGGTGATGCCGACGTCAGGCCGTCCGATCGTTGTGATTGATGCCGGAGCCAATACGGATTGCACGCCGGAGATGCTCGTGGAATTCGGCGTCATGGGAAGCGTGTATTCCCGCGAGATTCTCGGTCAGGCGAAACCGGTTGTCGGCCTGATGAGTATTGGTGGAGAGGATTCCAAGGGGAATGAGACCACCAAGGAAGCGTTTCGCCTCCTGAGCGCGGCGCCCTTGAATTTCCGGGGTAATGTCGAGGGGCACGACTTGTTCCGGGGCGAAACCGACGTGGTGGTGTGCGACGGATTTGTCGGGAACGTGGTTTTGAAAACGAGCGAGAGTGTGGCCCATACCATCGGCTCGTGGCTGAAGAAGGAGTTCAAGGCGAATCCGATCCGGATTCTGGGCGCCTTGCTGCTTCGGGGTGCCCTGAAGACGATCAAGAAAAGAATGGATCCGGAAATGTTCGGGGGCGCGCCTTTGTTGGGAGTGAAGGGCGTCTGCATCATTACGCACGGCTCCTCCTCGCGCACCGCTATTTTTCATGCGGTCCGGGTGGCCTGCGAATCGGTGGGCCATCACGTGAATGACCATATTATTGAAGAAGTCAGCAAGCTGAAGAAAACAACATGAGCACAACCCAACCGAAACGACATGTGGCCATTGTGGGAATCGGATCCTATCTCCCGGAGCGGATCCTGACCAATGCCGAACTTGAAAAAATGGTCGATACCACCAATGAGTGGATTGTCAGCCGGAGCGGAATCCGGGAGCGGCGCATTGCCCGCGAGGATCAGGCGACCTCCGACCTGGCCGCCGAGGCGGCGAAGCGGGCACTGACCAAGGCCAATATCAAACCCGAGGACGTGGATTTGATCATTGTGGCGACGCTGAGCCCCGATATGCCCTTTCCCAATACCGCCTGTTTTGTGCAGAAATTGATTGGCGCCAAAAACGCGACCTGTATCGGTCTTGAAGCCGCCTGCTCAGGGTTCCTGTTTGCTGTGGATGCCGCCAGCCAATACCTGTTGACCGGTCGTTTCAAGACGGCGCTGGTGATCGGGGCGGAGAAATTGAGTACGGTAACCGACTGGCAGGATCGCACCACCTGTGTCCTGTTCGGGGATGGTGCTGGCGCAGTGGTGTTGCAGGCTCGTGACTCGGGCGAGGGGATTCTCTCGACCGTGACGGGTTCGGATGGCACCCTGAATGCCCTTCTGAATATTCCCGGTGGCGGGAGTCGCAACCCGGCGTCCTTACAGACGATCGAGAAGCGTATGCACTTCATGAAAATGGAGGGCAAGGAAGTGTTCAAGCATGCCGTCCGCGCGATGGGCGAAGCCGCCCGGAGGGCCTTGGAGAAGGCCGGGTTGACCATTGCCGATGTGGCCTGCGTGGTGCCGCATCAAGCGAATATGCGCATTGTGGAAGCCATCCGGGATCGCCTCGGTGTGGGACCGGACAAGTTTTTCATCAATCTTGATAAGTATGGAAACATGTCTGCCGCCTCGATTCCCGTCGCGCTGGATGAGGCTGTTCAAGAGGGGCGGATCAAGAAGGGCGACAACATTGTTCTGGTTGCCTTTGGGGGCGGGTTCACCTGGGGTGCGATGGTTGTGAAGATGTGAGACGTGAGACGTGAGATGTGAGATGTGAGACGTGAAAGGGTGGAAATGAAAACAAGAGCAGTTGTATTCGCGGGGCAGGGTGCCCAGTTTGTGGGCATGGGTAAGGATCTGGCGGCGGCGCATCCTGAGTGCAAGGATTTGTTTGACCGGGCCAGTGCGGTGCTCGGTTATGACCTTGCCGCGTTGTGTGCCGAGGGGCCGATCGAGGAGATCACCAAGTCCGACAAGTGCCAGCCGGCGATATTTGTCACCAGCGCGGCGTGTTTCACCGCTCTGAAAAAGCAGTATCCCGAGCTTCAAGTTTCCGGGTTCGCCGGACTGAGCTTGGGTGAGTGGACGGCGCTTTGGGCGGCCGGGGTGTTGTCGTTTGAAGACACCGTCAAAGTGCTTCAGGCCCGCGGTAAGGCCATGCAGGAAGCCTGCACGGAGCGGCCTGGCGGCATGGTCAGCGTGATGGGGCTTGCGCTTCCCGCGCTGGAGAAAGTCTGCGCCGAGGCGGGCGTTCAGATGGCCAATATCAATTCAACCGAGCAGATTGTGTTGTCTGGCGATAAGGACAAGATTGCCGTGGCTGAAAAGCTGGCTCAGGCAGCTGGCGCCAAGAAAACCGTAGTTTTGCCGGTGGCCGGTGCGTTTCATTCGCCCTTGATGGCGCCTGCAGCGGTGAAATTGGAGCAGATTCTGGCGGGAATGACATTCCAGAAGCTTGCCGTTCCCGTGGTGTCGAATGTGACGGCCAAGCCGCACGGGGAACCTGCGGACATTAAGGCTCAAATGGTGAAGCAGGTGACTTCGTCGGTTCAGTGGGTGTCCACGATCGAGGGGTTCAAGCTGGCTGGTGTGACCGAATACATTGAATGCGGGCCGGGCAAGGTACTGGCGGGTTTGATCAAGCGAATTGACAAGGATGCCTCGTCGATGAGCATTCAGGATGCGCCGACGCTGGACAAAGCGGTGGCGGCGTTGAAGGCATAAAAAGGAGCAAATTATGGCGACAATGACTGGAAAAGTGGCTTTGGTGACGGGTGCGGCCCGGGGAATCGGGCAGGCGATTGCGAAAAAGCTGGCAGCTGAGGGGTGCGACATTGCCTTGTGCGATCTGAAGGCCGAATGGCTGACCGAAACGGTGGGCCTGATCGAGGCGGCCGGGCGGAAGGTCAAGTGTTATGAGGCCGATGTGAGCCAGTCCGCCGCCGTGGATGCCGTTGTGGGCGGGGTCATCAAGGAATTTGGAAAGATCGATATTTTGATCAATAACGCCGGAATCACGAAGGATACCCTCATAATCCGGATGTCTGAGGAGGACTGGGATGCCGTGATTTCAGTGAACCTGAAGGGGACCTTCCTGTTCACCAAGGCGGTGGCCCGGCCGATGATGAAGCAGCGCACCGGAGCCATCGTCAATGTGGCCTCAATTATTGGCTTGATTGGCAATGCGGGACAGTGTAATTACGCCGCATCAAAGGCAGGAGTCATCGCGCTGACCAAGTCGGCGGCGAAGGAACTTGCCCCGCGTAACATCAGGGTGAACGCTGTCGCCCCGGGGTTTATCCAGACCCGGATGACAGATGTGCTCCCCGAAGAGGTGCGCAAGAAGATGTTGGATATCATTCCGATGGGCCGGTTTGGCCAGCCGGATGACGTGGCGAACGTGGTGCTGTTCCTGGCGGGTGAAAACTCGTCCTACATGACAGGTCAGGTTCTCCCGGTTTGCGGTGGAATGGTAATGCAATAAGGCTGAGAGAAACATAAAGAAGGAGTAGGAATATGGCATTGGAAGATAAAGTCAGGGATATCATCGTTGAACAGCTGGGTGTGAATGCCGAACAAGTCACCCCCGAGGCTTCCTTTATCGAGGATTTGGGCGCGGATTCGTTGGACACGGTTGAGCTCGTCATGGCGTTCGAAGAGGAATTCGGCGCTGAGATTCCGGATGAGGATGCCGAGAAGCTGACCACGGTCGGTGGCGTCATCACGTATTTGAAGAGCAAGGGCATCGGCGCCTAAGTTCTGGGATGTTTGTGGAACCGGGGAGATGGCAACATCTCCCCGGCTCTGCTTTAATTTGGAACGAAAACGGTATTCGAGGGAATGGTTATGGAAAAACGCAGAGTTGTTATTACGGGTTTGGGTGTTGTGTCGCCGCTGGGATGTGATGTCACTGTCTTCTGGCAGAGGCTTCTGAGCGGGACGTCAGGCATTCGCCGCATCACTCGATTTGACGCGTCCGCCATGGCCACCCAGATTGCCGGTGAAGTGGTTGAATTTGAGATCGACAAGTACATTCCCAAAAAAGAACAGCGCCGGATGGATCCGTTCTGCCACTATGCCGTGGCGGCCGCCGCGATTGCCGTTCAGGATTCCGGGATTCAGTTTGCCAATGAAGATGCGACCCGTGCGGGTTGCATGATCGGGTCGGGCGTCGGTGGGTTGATCACGATGGAGGATCAGCACTCGGTTCTGCTGAACCGCGGTCCGGATCGTAGCTCTCCGTTCATGATTCCGATGATGATTGTCAATATGGCCTCCGGGTTGGTGGCGATTGAGCACGGCCTGAAGGGTGCGAATATTTGTGTGGTTTCGGCCTGTGCGAGCGGCACCCATTCGATTGGGGAGGCGGCCCGCCAGATCCAGTACGGCGACGCCGATATCATGGTGGCGGGCGGCACCGAGGCTGTGGTGTGCCCCCTGGGTATTGCCGGATTCTCCGCGATGAAGGCCATGAGCACCCGCAATGATGATCCGACTCACGCCAGCCGGCCGTTTGACAAGGATCGCGATGGATTCGTCATGGGCGAAGGCGCGGGTATTGTGATTCTTGAGGAATATGAGCACGCGAAGAAACGCGGCGCCAAGATTTACGCCGAAGTCGGCGGCTATGGTGCCACCTGTGACGCCAGCCACATCACGGCCCCGGCGCCGGGCGGCGAAGGTGGAGCGCGGGCGATGATGAAGGCCATGGTTGAAGGGAAGGTAACGCCTGATGCCGTGGATTATATCAATGCGCACGGCACCAGTACGCCCGTGGGCGACAAGAGCGAGACGGCGGCGGTGAAGACGGCGTTTGGGGAAGCGGCCAAAAAGGTGATGGTGGGTTCTACCAAGTCCATGACCGGTCACCTGTTGGGTGCAGCAGGCGGAATTGAGACCGTGATTTGCGCGATGGCCATCCATACGGGCATGGTGCCTCCGACAATGAATTATACGACGCCGGATCCCGAGTGCGATCTGGACTATGTGCCGAACCAGGCGCGCCAGTTCCAGATCCGCGCCTGTCTGAACAACTCACTCGGCTTCGGCGGACACAACGCGTCGCTGTTGCTGAAGAGGGTGTAAAGATTCCATCTTTGCCCACGGCAATCCGATTACCGTGGCCAAGTCTCCGTCAATCCGCTCAACAATCGCGGCGGAGAACGGATCCTGAACGGCGTAAGCGCCAGCCCAGGAGAGGGGGCGGGTCAATGCCACATGGGTCCGGATACGAGATGGAGGCCACTTCCGAAGGGTCACATGGGCGGTATCCACGGCTTTCAGAATCCGGGTTTTCCCGTTCGGGGTTCGTTTCGGGAAAATGATGCAGACCGCGCTGCTGATGCGGTGTTTTCGGCCGCCCAGTGCGGCGAGCATCCGACGGGCATCGGCCAGGGTCTCGGGTTTCCCAATCACATTCCGGCCGAGTATCAGGGCGGTATCGGCCCCGATGACGATGGCGTCGGGATACTTTTCAGCAATGGCCTTTGCCTTCAGAATGGCGAGCTCCAGAACATACTGCTCCAGAGGGGCTCCTTTGGCGGGCGGCGGTTCCTCGATTCGTGATGGGATTTGCCGGAATCGGTAGCCTGCCGCCTTTAACAAGGCTGCCCGCCCCTTGGATTGCGAAGCCAGAATCAGTTGCATAGCCCTTTCTACTACCCCGTGTTCTCCTGAAAAGCGATCTCAAATTAGACTTGTTTTTAGAGTTCTCCCTGTTAGACTGCGCCGCCAAATTCGAGGGCGGGGTTGGTTTTTCACAACCCCTGAACTTGGCCTTTTCCCATGTTGGGAGAGGGCGGATCCGAAAACCTAAGGAGAAGATAATGTCAACTGTACCGACCACGAACCGTAAGCTGATTGATTGGGTGAATGAAGTGGCCAAGCTGACCCAGGCGGCCAATGTCTATTGGTGCGATGGCTCCCAGGCCGAGTATGACCGGCTTTGCCAGGACATGGTGAAGGCGGGTACGTTCACGCCGCTCAATCAGAAACTGCGTCCCGGTTGTTTTCTTGCCCGTTCCCATGTCAGCGATGTGGCCCGCGTGGAGGATCGCACCTATATCTGCTCCCAGTCGAAGGATGATGCGGGCCCGACCAACAACTGGGCGGATCCCAATGAGATGAAGACGATGATGGCCGGATTGTATGCCGGTTGCATGCAGGGTCGCACGATGTATGTGATTCCATTCTCGATGGGGCCCCTGGATTCTCCCATCGCCAAGATCGGTATTGAGCTTACCGATTCGGCTTATGTGGTGGTTAATATGCGGATCATGACCCGCATGGGCAAGGCGATCCTCGACAAGCTGGGCGCTACGGGCAGTTTCGTGGAGTGTATGCACTCGGTGGGCGCACCACTGAAACCCGGTCAAGCGGATGTGGCCTGGCCCTGCGAGCCGGATCCCGCAAAGAAGTATATTGTTCATTTCCCCGAGGAGCAGTCGATCATGTCCTATGGTTCGGGGTACGGTGGAAACGCTCTGCTCGGAAAGAAATGCCTGGCACTTCGCATTGCGTCATCCATTGCCCGCAAAGAGGGATGGATGGCTGAGCATATGGTGATCCTGGCCCTGACTTCGCCGGCGGGTAAGAAGCACTATGTCTGCGCCGCTTTCCCGAGCGCCTGCGGCAAGACGAACCTGGCCATGATGCAGCCGAGCCTGCCGGGCTGGTCAGTCAAGTGTCTGGGTGATGATATTGCCTGGATCCGCGTGGGTGAGGATGGCCGGTTGTATGCGATGAACCCCGAGTCGGGTTTCTTTGGCGTGGCGCCGGGCACCTCGAACGAGTCGAATCCCAATGCGATGAAAACGATTGTCAAGGACACCATTTTCACCAATGTGGCCTTGACGCCCGACGGCGACATCTGGTGGGAAGATATGGGAATTCCCGCCCCGGCGAAGGCGATTGACTGGGAAGGCAAGGAATGGACCCCGGATTGCGGTCGCAAGGCGGCGCATGCAAATGCCCGTTTCACGGCTCCTGCGGCCCAGTGCCCGGTGATTGATGAGAACTGGCAGAATCCGGCCGGAGTGCCGATCTCGGCGTTCCTGTTTGGGGGACGGCGCCCTTCGACGATTCCGCTGGTGAACGAGGCGTTCAGCTGGGAGCATGGCGTGTTCATGGGTTCCTCCACGGGCTCCGAGACCACGGCGGCGGCGCTGGGCAAGGCCGGCGTGTTGCGGCGTGATCCGTTTGCCATGTTGCCGTTCTGCGGCTACCACATGGGTGATTATTTCGCACACTGGCTGTCGATGGCCGGGCGCACCGACCGGAGCAAGTTGCCGAAGGTCTTCTTTGTCAATTGGTTCCGCAAGAGTCCCGAAGGCAAGTGGCTGTGGCCCGGGTACGGCGATAACAGCCGCGTCCTGAAGTGGGTTTGCGAGCGCATTGAGGGCACCGGCAAGGCGGTCAAGACGGCGATCGGTAATCTGCCGACGGCGGATGGACTGGATTTGTCAGGCCTGAAGACCACGACTGAAGACATGAAGCAGTTGCTGGCCGTGGATCCCGAGGGATGGAAGGCGGAGATCGCCGACATCAGCGCCAATTACGATAAATTTGGTGATAAGCTTCCCGCCGCCTTGAAAAAGGAGCTGGAAGGCCTGAAGCAGCGCCTAGGCGTGTAAAGCGAAGACTACCACGGAGAGGCGGAGTGGGGCGAGGGAGAGAATAAATGTTGCGCGATTTTTTCAAATGGTGAGTACTCCATTTGAAAAAATCGTGCAACACA
>CAJBSZ010000434.1 GCA_903958395.1 uncultured bacterium
CCCTGCTCCCGTTTGAATTCATTTGCCAACCAGGTCATGAGGGTATGGTCAAAATCATCGCCACCGAGATGGGTATCGCCATTGGTCGCCTTCACCTCAAACACCCCCTCGCCGATATCGAGCACGGAGATGTCGAAAGTTCCGCCACCCAGATCATACACGGCAATCTTCTCATCCTTCTTCTTGTCCAAGCCGTAGGCAAGCGAGGCGGCAGTGGGCTCATTGATGATGCGCAACACCTCCAGGCCGGCAATCTTCCCGGCATCTTTGGTTGCCTGACGCTGGCTGTCATTGAAATACGCCGGCACCGTAATGACCGCCTGAGTGATCTTCTCGCCCAGATAAGCCTCGGCATCGGCACGCATCTTCTGAAGAATCATGGAGGAGATCTCCGGCGGCGAGTACACATTGTCGCCCACCTGAACCTGAACATCCCCATTCTTGGCGCGCGCCACTTTGTAAGGAACCAGGGAGATTTCATGGGCCACTTCGTCAAACTTACGACCCATGAACCGCTTGATGGAATAAATCGTGTTCTGCGAATTGGTGATCGACTGCCGCTTGGCCGCCTGACCCACCAGACGCTCACCCGTCTTCGTAAACGCCACAATGGAAGGGGTCGTCCTCATCCCCTCGGCATTCGGGATCACAACCGGTTCGCCACCCTCCATAACGGACATACACGAATTGGTCGTTCCTAAATCAATACCCAATACTTTAGCCATATCTCAACTCCTCTCCCTCAAAAGGGAAGTGTGACATTCATAATATTTTTCAGCAGGGTCTTTATATTAGCAAGGCATGTGCCAAATCAATATAGAAAGTTCGTTTTACACATCGTAACATTTTTATTATCAATATGTTACGACTATTTAAAATAGATTTTTTCGCACTGAAAAGCATTCGCAATACGCGACACAATGTCATATGCTTAGAAAATCTTGATTAAGAAGAGACAGAATGTCGCATCGACTACAACAATCGATCCGCGCTGACGGCTGGCGTGATCCCGAACCGTTTGTAGCAAAGATCGGTGGCGACTCGTCCTTGTGGGGTTCGCTTGAGAAATCCTTCCTGGATCAGGAATGGCTCATAGACTTCCTCAATGGTATCAGCTTCCTCACCCACTGAAACCGAAAGTGAACTCAAGCCTACAGGCCCGCCGGAGAAACGATGCATGATCGTTTCAAGGATTCGCTTATCCATCTCATCCAGGCCGTCCTCGTCAATATCCAGCATCGTCAACGCCTGAGCCGCAATGTCCCGGGTGATTTTTCCATCCGCCTTGACCTGTGCAAAATCACGGACGCGCCGAAGCAGGTTATTACAGATCCGGGGCGTTCCCCGGGAACGCCGGGCAATTTCGCGGGCGCCCCCCTCATCGACATCCACGTCCAGGATACGGGCCGAGCGCCTGACGATGTGCTCCAGATCCGCCGCATGATAATAATCCAGGCGGATCGACAGGCCGAACCTTGATCGGAACGGAGAGGTAAGCAATCCACTCCTCGTCGTAGCGCCCAGCAGGGTGAAATGCTGAAGGTTCAGTCGTACGGATCGCGCATTGGCGCCCTGATCGATCATGATATCGATGACGAAATCTTCCATCGCGGAATACAGATATTCCTCCACGGAACGCTGCATCCGGTGAATCTCGTCAATGAACAGGATATCGCCGCGTTCCAGCCCGGTCAGAAGCCCCGCCAGATCGCCGGGCTTGTCAATGACAGGGCCGGACGTCGACTTGATATTGACCCCCATCTCCTCAGCCAGAATATAGGCCAGGGTCGTTTTACCCAATCCCGGAGGGCCGGACAAAAGCACATGCTCCATCACATCACCGCGCTTCTTCGCGGCCGCCGTGAACAATTCCAGCCGCTCGCTGGCCTTTTTCTGCCCCACAAAATCACGAAACCGGGTCGGCCTCAACCGGACATCAAGATCCTTGTCGGGCTTATTCAACCCATCGCTGATTAAACGTTCTGCCATAGTCCATCACTTTTCATGAATAAGCTGACACTTTATGGGGATTCACGACTGATCGTCAACATTGTTCATCAGGTGATCGGCCCGAGGTAAAAAAAACTTTTCAATAATTCAATTCCTGATAATTTGACCGTGTTGTCGGGGTGATCATTTCACGACATTTAAAAGGAGCCTGAAATCATGAGTACAATACAACTGAACCGCTGGCTTGTTCTGGGATTGATCGTTTCAGGATTGCTGACCCGGGTGCAAGCCTCATCCCCCACCTCCCATATCATCATTGCCGATGAAACAATCAAGCAACTCCTGGCCAACCCAAAAACCGACCCCGCTCTAAAACGTATCCTGAGCGATCCGGCCGCACGGGAAGCCTTCCGGGGGGGCGCCTGTGCCCCCGATCTGGCAACGATCTCCGACGCGGCCCACTGTGATGACCCGAAAGCCACCGCTGAAAAACTGATGCAGACCGCCGCGGATAACCTGGCCAAGGCGAATGCCCGCCTGAACGCTGCAACGACCGATGCAGAACGCGCACAGGCCAAAAAGGACGTGGCAAGTGCCCAGGCGGATCTCGCTTTTGCCTACGGCTGGCGCTGTCATGCCGCAGCGGATTTCGAAACTCATCCCATTGTGAATTCCAGTTTGGATAATTACTGGGAGGAATCCTCGCTGGCGATGAAAGCCTGGCACGGGGAATGGGAAACCATGCAGGAGGAAAATTGGAGGGAGCAGTATGGTCAGCCCTCCAACCTCAACGTGGATTACAGGCCGGGCCTCTTGAATCAATCCTTTGGCCTGACTCAGGAACAAGTGGATGGCGACGCCAGCACGCTGAATATGAAAATCACGGCCGCTGATGCCGTGGGAACGAAATACGACAACGAGCAGCGCGATTTCTGGGGGCCGATCAACCAGGGGGTTGGGGAAAGAAGCATCACCCGTTCAGTCAAAATGGTCAATAATCCGGGCTCCCTTGATAACTCCTGCTGGGATATTGCACCCGGAATCCCCCAAATTGAATTCATTCAGTTTGAGGAGGAAACCGAGAAAAAGAACAACGGAAGACTGCCCGATAATTTCTGGGTCGGCTATGAGGAACTGTTTGCAAAGTGGAAAAAAGAGAAGCAGAGCGAAGATCCCGGAACTGGCACCGGGCTGCCCCCTCCCGCACCCCCATCCTCTTCCACTACCGGAAGAGGCAAGTTCTCGGGAATGGACCAATATTAAGCGAACGGGTTACCCGGCAAGGGCTTTACGGACAATGGCTTCGACATCGGCGCCAACCATAGTCGGCTGACGAACGACCCGCACCACCAGTTCCTGGGCTTCTGTGCGCTTATAGCCCAGCGAGATCAACGCTAAAACGGCATCGCGGAGCTTGATATCAGACTCGAGCTCCGGGTTCCCTCCCGCACCAGCCGCCAGAATTTCGCCATCGCCGAACTTGTCCCGCAATTCCACAATCATCCGCTCCGCTGTCTTTTTCCCGATTCCGGATATCGCGCTCAGCCGCTTGATATCACCATCCTTGATGGCCACCTTGAGTTCCCGAACCGTCATACCACTCAGCGCGGACAGCGCAATCTTGGGCCCGATTCCAGAAACTCCCAGAAGGAGGGTAAACACCCGCCGCTCATCGGTCGTCATGAACCCGAACAACTGGTGGGCATCTTCCCGGATATAATCATGCGTCAACAGCCGTACCTTTTCGCCGAACCCGGGAAGCCGGTCATAACTGCTCAGGGAAATAATGACCTCATACCCCACCCCGCCCACATTCAAAACAACATGGGTGGGCTGCTTGTCTTCAATGATACCTTCAAGAAATGTAATCATAGGAAATTATGAATGATGAATTATGAATGATGAATGATGAATTATGAATGATGAATTGCGAAGGCAAGAACAGCAAAAAACAACACCTTCTGGCGTATTCGTCCATTCATAAATCATCATTCCTCCTTCATCATTTCTTCAAATGGGTTTCGGATTCAACTCAGCCACCGGTGACCGGCTGTTCAAGTGACACAAGGCGATCGCCAGGGCGTCTCCAGCGTCCTCCTGCGGCTCTTCCTTGAGGCCCAGTAAGACCATCACCATTTTCCGGACTTGCGCCTTTTCGGCGGCCCCGGAGCCCGTGATGGACTGCTTGACCCGGCGCGGCTCATATTGATAGATGGGAATTCCCGATGTGGCGCACACGGCAATCACAACCCCGCGCGCCTCGCCTAGAACCATGGAGGTGTGGGCGTTCTTGGCAAAGAAGATATCCTCGATCGAAGCGAGATCCGGCTTCGTTCGTTGAATAAGATCCCGGATTCCCACATCAATCCGGCGGAGGCATTCCGACAAACAAATGCGGTCGGAGTTGTGAATCCGACCGCATTCAATTGCCACCGTTTTGCCCGCCAGGGATTCAATCACCCCCACGCCGGTTGAGCGTAGCGATGTATCTATCCCCAGTACGCGCATGGCGTCCCGCCTTATTCCTTTTCAATCGCCGCAATCACGGAGTCATCAAGATCCATGTTCGTGTAGACATTCTGCACGTCGTCATTGTCCTCAAGCGCTTCAACAAACTTCATGACGGACTTGGCCACCGTCTTGTCGGTGACCGGAACATAGGTCTCGGCAACCAGACGAATTTCCGCATCTTCAGTCTTGATGCCGGCCTTCTCAAGGGCTTCCATGACAGGCGTGAAGGCATTGGGATCGGTCAGAATTTCAAACTGTTCGCCATCCCGGCTCATATCCTCGGCGCCGGCGTTGAGGACGATATCCATCAACTTATCCTCTTCAACCACATTAGCGTCGACGAAGATCTGACCGCGCCGCTTGAAGCCGCGGGAGACCGCACCCTGGGAGGCAAAGCCCGAGGCCATCTTGGAGAAAATATGCCGGATTTCGGCTGCCGCACGATTCTTGTTGTCGGTGAGAACCTTAACCACCACCCCGACTCCGCCGTCTGCGTAGCCTTCATAGGTGATCTCTTCCATGATATCGGCCGCCAGTTCGCCGGTACCCTTCTTGATGGCACGATCAATGTTGTCGTTGGGCATACTGACCGCCTTGCAACGCACAATCAGGTTGCGCAACGCCGTGTTGGTATCGGGACTCCCGCCACCCGCCTTGGCGACGACCATCAGTTCCTTCGCCATCTTGCTGAAAATCTTGCCGCGCTTGGCATCCGCCGCGCCCTTCTTGTGCTGAATTGTCTTCCACTTACTATGACCACTCATCGCATTCCTCCCTTTCCTGATACGTTATCATCCGGTCAGCCCGGACTCATCTTGAATCCAACCAAATTCTCCGGTGTGGGCGTGTCGTATTCCTGGACCCAGCCGTCCGAAAATCCCAACCGCTCCACCGCCTCAACCACGCGCCCGTACTCCTCCGCCGTTGGTCGCCGACACCAGGGTAACCCCTCCAAAGCCCGGTAGGCAGGCGTGTACTGCGCCATCACACTCACCGGGATCCCGGGGCCCACCGACTCCGCCAACCATTCCAGATTGGCCACCGCTTCATCTGCCCGCCCCGGCAACACCAGAAGCCTGCAGATCGTTCCGCGCGTGGCGACTCCCTCATCATCCACCTGCAGCGGGCCGGTCTGACGCCACATTTCCAACAGCGCCGCCCGGGCGGCCTCGACATAAGCGGGACAATCCGAACCTTCCCGCGCCGAATCCGACCGGGCGTACCTCAGGTCGGTCAGGTACACGTTCACCCAGTTTTCCATGGCTCGAAGCACTTCGACCCGTTCAAAACCGCTTGTGTTATACACATTTGGACGCGCGTGTCCAGTCTTGACCGCTTTTTCCCATGCCTCATAGATCCAGGGCAACCAAGGGGTCGGACTCACCCAATTCCAGTTATGACACCCGTCCGCAGCCATTTGCTCGAGACTGGCGGCCAGTTCCGCGACCTCCACCGCACGCCCCTGCCCCTCCTGGCTCCAGGGATAATTCTGGCAGTAAAGGCACTTCAGGGTGCACCGGCTGAAAAATATCGTTCCCGATCCCCGGGTTCCGGAAATGGGCGGCTCTTCCCCGTGGTGAAGCCCGCACCGAAACACCTCGGTCACACTCCCCGCGCGGCAATACCCGCGCTGCCCCTGTTGCCGGTTCACACCACATTGTCGCGGACACAACTCGCAGCGCGTCATCAATGAAGCAAAAGGGTTCACCGGCCAGGCTTAATCCTGGTCCTCCTCCTTCACCTTGGCGGCTGCTGCAATGATCTTCTGGGCGACGTTGGAAGGCACCACATCATATCGCGAAAAGGACATCTCAAACGAACCACGACCACCGGTCATGCTCCGCAGTTCCGCACAGTAGGTGAACAATTCCGCCTGAGGAATATCCGCCGTGATCACCTGCAGTCCGTCGGCGGACTCCATTCCGACAATCCGGCCGCGCCGGTGGCTCATGTCGCCATTAACATCGCCCATGAAATGCTCGGGAATCGTGATCCTGACCGACATGATCGGCTCCAGGAGGACAGGCTTGGACTTGCTGATCGCCTCCCGGAAGGCCCGGCTTCCGGCAATCTTGAACGCAATTTCCGAGGAATCCACATCATGGTAGGATCCGTCGTACACAGTGGACTTCACTTTCACCACCGGGCATCCGGCAAGCGCCCCCTTCGTCATCCCCTCGACGACTCCCTTTTGAACTGCCGGCACAAAGTTGTGCGGAATGGCCCCCCCCACAAGGGCGTTTTCGAACCATTCCTCATCCCCCTCCAGAAGCGGCTCAACCTTGAGGTAAACCTCGCCATACTGGCCGCGGCCACCCGACTGTTTCTTATGCTTGTAGTGGCCTTCCGCCCGGCCCGTAATCGTTTCCGTGTAGGGAATTTTCGGGGTACTCAAAACAACATCCACGCTATTGCGCTTCTTCATCCGCTCCACCGCCACGGCCAGATGGGTATCCCCCATTCCTGAGAGAATCGTTTCATGGGTGGCAGGATGGCGCTCAACATGTATGGTCGGGTCATCTTCCGCCAGCTTATGCAACGCCGTTCCGATCTTGTCCTCATCCCCCTGTGTCTTCGCAGCAATGGCAAACCACATAACAGGATTGGGGAACTTGAAGGGTTCAAACATCGCCTTGGCCCCATTCTGACAGAGCGAGTCCCCGAGTCCCGTCACCTTCAATTTGGCAATCGCCACAATATCGCCTGCTTCAGCCTCCGTGATGGGTAACTGCTTTTTCCCGTTCAGCGCCACGAACTGGACGATCCGCTCCTTCTGTTCCTTGTTCAGGTTCATGACCTCGGTGTCGGCCTTCAAGGTTCCCCCACAGACATAGACAAAACTCATGTGTCCGATAAAGGGATCATTCACCGTGCGCCACACATACCCGACGAACGGAGCGGAAGGCGAGGTGTCGATGGCCTTGCCTGACGCGTCTTTCATGGGACGGTCTGCGGGAGACGGAAAGAACCGGGCAATCCCGTCGAGAAGTTCACCCACCCCGACATTCTTCAGCGCCATACAGGCGAAAACGGGAACCAGTTTCCGATCGAACACGGCATGACGCAACCCATCGGCAATTTCACGGGCGGTCAGGGGTTCGCCGGCCAGGTATTTTTCAATCAGAGTGTCATCGGTTTCCGCCGCCATTTCAACCAGCGCGCCCTTGGCCGCCTTCACGGCCTCGCTGATGGCATCCGGAACACTGGTCGCCGCCAGAACATCCACCACGGCACTGTTATCGGGAAGCGGAATCAGGACAGGAATGCAGCGATCGCCCCAGGTGGCCTTGATATCGGCCATCACCTTGTCGAAGGGGGAATTTTCGCGATCCAGTCCGGTGACCACAATGGCCCGGGGAATATCAAGCGTGGACGCCTGCTTCCAGGCCTTCAGGGTGCCAACCTGGATTCCGGCATGGGCATCGACCGTGATCAACGCGGCGCCGGCAATACGGCTGGCCTGAATCACCTGCCCGAAGAAATCGGCATAACCCGGCGTATCGCAGAAAACGATATCCATGTTATGGCCATCGGAACTCTTGTACAGGCCGCAGAAGGACTTGGCGTAGATCGTTGTCTTGCGCGATTTTTCCTCGTCGGTGTAATCGCCCAGACTGGTACCCTGATCAACCGAACCCAGCCGGTCATTGACGCCCATCTTATAGAGCATCGCATCCGCCAGGGTGGTTTTCCCGCTGGCCGTGTGTCCCATCAAAACAAAGTTTCGAACGTCAGCAACAACAATGTCCTTCATGCTCGCTTTCCCTTCATTTTGTCCCTGCCATGATTACCCCGTCGCCGGATCGTTCCAGCCACCGGAAAAGCTTTTTTTCTATCACAGTCAGCTCACACTAGACAACAGAAACCACACGGACGCATTGCAGAACTGAAAGAAGGGAATTTGAACAGAAGTAACAGGAGCCCACCCCACACGCCACATTACTTTGGGGCGGTCTGCTCCAGACTGCTCAGGCCACCCGCATTGATGACATCCGTGAAGTTGGCAGCGGCCAGACGTTTCGCCGCCTGGGCACTCCGCATTCCGGATGCGCAATACACAACAATAGCGCGTTTTCTATCTCCCAGCTCACCTAGCCGGCTTCCCAAGTCCTGCAAAGGAATGTTCAGCGCCCCTGGGTAATGCCCCGCGCTGAACTCAGACGGAGTCCGCACATCAATCACCAAGGCCCCCTGCCGAATCTTCTCCTTAATCGCGACACGGTCAGCCCCTGATGGTCCCATACCGAATTTCAAAATCACGACACCGATGACCAGCACGATAAGACCCATCCAAAGCATATTCATTTTAGCTCCACCTTCCGGCATGATTCCCTTAAGGCTCAACGATCCCGATCCGCTAAAGAGTATAGTGCAAAACTGGGCTTTTTCAACAACCCCCTCAATGCACCATCTGCCATTGCTTAGCGGCATCAATCGGACAGATCAGCATGGATCATATATAGGTCACTTCGCGTATGCTTCAGCCACTTCCATCGCAATCCGTGACCATTCCCACAGGCGCTGGGGCTTGTAGCGAACGGTCGAGATATCCTTCATGATCAGCTCCACATGGCAGGCACCACCGGTCGCCTCCATGAATTTCACCAAGTCGGCGCGCGCCCGGTCGGGATGCCAGTTATCCTCCGCCAGGATCGCCGGGCTGGGCTTTCGGCTTAACACATACTTGCCGCCCAAGTCCGACACAGCCCGCTCACTCTTGCACCAGGGACTGACGGAGACTTTTCGCAGGTTGGGAATGCGCTTCAGGATCTCCGCCTTACCGTCCAGAGGTTCACAGCACCCGTAGTAGGTCAACCCCCACCGCTTAAGCCAGCGCAGATCGTGCTTGATGGCAAACTCCCAATGCATCTCCGGGGAAACCTCCGAGAAGATCTGGGCATTCGAACAGCCCCACATGTTGTGCGGCTTCACATGATCCGGCAGATAATCCGTTCCGGGCAGGGAGGATACATAGCCGTACCCCCCTGATCCCACACGCGTATTGTTGTTATCCAAAGCCAGAAGACCCTGCGCCTCAAACTGATCCATTTCCACCATCCAGGCATCCACCATCCGCTCCACGGCAGCATGGACTAATTCGGGACGGTCATACATATCGGTCATGGCCTCCTCAATACCCCACCAGCGAATCAGGAAGTCCCAGGGCGTGAACCAGACGTGGGATTGGCCCGCCTTCTTGACGGGCATGATTCCCGCATAAACTGAATTCATCAACTGAAAGCGGGCTTCGGTTTCCGTCACATTATGCGTGACGACCGGCATGGCAATCTTGTCCAGATCCTCCAACTCGCAGATCTGTTTATGAAAATGCCGCGATACCACTTCGTTCGAGTCGTCAGTCTTGACGACTTCCACATCCTCATGGATGCCCCATCCACTGTCTTCAATGGCCAACGGACAGGCCAGATAGTCATTCACAATCATATCGGCGGGAAGATGGCGCCACTGGTAGATCGTCTGACGGAGCCCGCGCTCCTGGTCCCGGGCCCAGGGATGCTCGGTCTGGAGCGTCAGTTCACCATCCACATCCATCTCGTTCCAACAGATTTCGTTGATCCACACCAGGGGGCGCTCAGACTTCAGGTCGTTGAGTGCCGTCCAAAGGCGGGCCTTTTCCCGGTGGACCGGCAATGCGGCGATGCTGGCCAGGTCTCCGGCTAGCCGGCGAAGTACATCCACATCCTTCCGGGGTAACGAGATTTCGCCCGTAACCGATTTCATCGCTTCATGACTGACATCGTGCAACATAACAGTGACCTCCTGTGATTACGATTAAGATTACGATTAGGAATTATCAGGCGCCATATCGCGGACAAATGTGCGCTTCCAAAAGAACCCATAGCAGGCGATAAAGGCAAAACACGCCAGCGGCATCAAGAAGCCGATCCGCATGGAGTACCGATCAGCCAGCCACCCCATGAACATGGGCATGATCGCCCCGCCAACAATGGCCGTCACCATCCACGAGGACGCCACTTTGGTGCGTTCTCCAAGCCCCCGGATGGCAAGGGCAAAGTGGGTGGGATACATAATGGACATGAAGAAGAAACTCAGCATCAACGCAATCACCGAAACCCAGCCCAACCCCAGAAACACAAGCGCCATCAGGAGAACATTGCAGGAGGCGTAGATGCCCAGCACACGGTGAGCGGGCGCGCGGCGCAGGATGGCGCTGCCCGAGAAGCGTCCGATAGTGAACAAAACAAAGGCCAGGGAGAGCATGGCGCTGGCGCAATATTCAGTGATATGCCAAGCCCCGGCTTGAGAGTATTTCATGTTTGCCGGAAGCCAGTCCGCCACCCACAACGGCAAAAGCGGCGTATAAGCAGGATCTTTCATGTAATTGATGAAAAAGCTGAATATCCCCGTCTGCGCGGCGCAATAGAGGAACTGGGAGACAACGGCCAGGACAAAATGCCATTCCTTGAACAGGGGCCGCTCATGCACCTTGCCATCCACCCCGGGCCGGGACTCCTGCCCGGCATGAATCTCAGGAACAGGCACCAGGGAAAACGCGATGATCAACACCACCACGATTCCGGCAACAATCAGGTACGGCACGTAAAGGCCAGCATTGCTGGTATTGACCGCCTCCGTCTTGGACAGGATGAACGCACCGCCCAGAAGCGGCCCAAAAATCCAGCCAACGGCATTACAGCTTTGCGCCAGATTGATGCGGGCGACTCCTGTTTCAGGGGCACCCAATACCGTGGCGTAGGGATTGGCGATGGTCTCAATAAAGGTAAAACCGCTGGCCACAAGTCCAAGCGCTAGCAGAAAAACAGTGAATATCACTGTCTGCGAACCCACAATCCGGGTCACCGGCACAAAACAGACGCAGCCAATCACAATGACGATAAGACCGAAAAGGATCCCGCCCCGATACCCATATCGCCGGGCAAAAAGGCCGGCGGGAAGCGCCAGCAGGAAATAGCCGCCATACCAGAATCCCTGCACGAGGGCGGATTGAGCCTTGCTCACCTGAAGCGAATTCTGGAAGTGCTTGTTGAGCACATCAATCATGCCGTTGCACAGCCCTGACAGGCAAAAAAGGCAACAGACCATGGCAAAGGTCAACAGATGATTAGCTCCATCCGCTGTGCGAAACATGGAGAGGGGTCGCTTGTCGGGACTGTTGCCGTGCGATGTGGTAATCATGTCGGGTGCATTCATGGTGGGGAGCGTAACTTTTCCCCCGCGATCACGCCATAAACAATCTTGACAATAACATGCATGATCTTAACCTTCAGGACAACAGCGGAGATTGCCTGTGCTCGACAATTACAAACTCATCGTGTTGGCTGGCGGCTTCGCCCGGTGCGACCACACCTGGACCAAGGCCTCGACGGGAATTGAGCAATGCTACAAGCTCTATGTGCCAACATCCGGATCGGCTTGTATCGGGACAGACATCGGAAATGTCCCCTTGATTCCCGACCAAGTTTACTTCATCTCCGGGTTCCGGCTCAAAACTCAGAGCTGTGCGAACCGAATGGACATCCATTGGCTGCACTTCATGCCGGAATCCCTCTATTTACGCTACCTTCTCGATCAAACTCCCCCGGTACAGCATTGGCCTTGCAAGGAGGCCGGTTGGGGGCCTGATGGGTGCGAAGAATTGGCGCACATGTTCCCCCCCTATAACGGCCGGATGCAGCCCCCCCGTGAGGATACACAACCGGCGACGGCCTGCCGGATTCAGGGGCTCCTGCTGGTTACCATTGCCCGGCTCTTGAGAACTCTGGACACAACAGCACTCGACGCCTTTCATCCACGATATTACCTTTTGAAACCAGCCGTGGATTACATGCAGTCGCACTATCTCCGGAATCCATCGTTGCGGGATATTGCAGCGCGGGTGAATCTGGCGCCTAACTATTTCCACCGCCAATTCACGGCTTTATTCAACATGAGCCCGTTCAACTACATGATGAACCAACGTCTCAACAAGGCCCGCCACTTGCTCTCCAGCACGTCCCTCTCAGTCAAGGAAATCGCCGAGGCCGTCGGGTATGAGAATCCGCTTTATTTCTCGAGGGTGTTCAGCGCCGAATTTGATGTTTCACCCTCGCGCTACCGTATTTCCCATTTTGAGGCGTAGAATAATTGACTTGGTTCACCGGTCGAAGACCATCCGTAGCTCAAGCGTAGCGCCGAGCGAAGGATGGTGGAGCGGAAGAGG
>CAJBSZ010000435.1 GCA_903958395.1 uncultured bacterium
AACAGCCTGAAAAATCGGCTTCACATGGGGCCACGCGGCAGGCGACCCGCCGGGCATGATGGACGGCCCCTTGAGCGCGCCCTCTTCGCCTCCGGAAACACCGGTTCCAATAAACAACAACCCCTTCGACTCTACATACTTGGTCCGGCGGATCGTATCCGGGTAATGACTGTTACCGCCATCAATAATGATGTCTCCGGCCTCCAGGTAAGGTAAAAGCTGCTCAATGCACTCATCCACCGCCTTGCCGGCCTTCACCAGCATCATGACCTTGCGGGGACGCTTCAGGGCCGCGCAAAGCTCGGCAACAGTTTTGCATCCCACGATCTTCTTCCCCTTCCCGCGACCTTGGACAAAGGCTTCAACCTTATCCACCGTGCGATTATAGACAGCGACGGTAAACCCGTGGCTCTCCATGTTGAGGACGAGGTTTTCCCCCATGACGGCGAGTCCGATCATGGCTATATCCGCAGTTTGATTACTCATGCTTTACTTCCTTTGGCTTGTTTGTTTATTGAAATTAATTTTCCCAGTGGGGCTCGGACGGCAGCGCTGCCTCGAATTCGTCGACCAGTCGATTCTGGTATGCCCCCGCGAAAGACTCGTTGAAGAATCGCTTCAACCCCTCTCCCGCAAGCTCAGCCCATGACGACTCTTCCCGCCCGGGCAGAATTGGAAAGAACAGGGCGTGATTGCCCTCGGCGGCCTTACGGTCTCCGGGTGCATCACCGACCATCAACACCTTTCCCCCAGCGTAGTGCCCCCGGGTCGCGTGGGTAAGATGCTCCGTCTTTGTGCCATGCTCCTGGCCGGCAATCAAACTGACCGTGCCACGAATCCCGGCTTCTTCCCATTCTCGCTCCAACGCCTCAAGAGGAGTCTGGGATACGACAATCATGTCAGCCTTACCCGTGGCGGCGGCTAAAACCTCACGCACCCCGGGAAAAGGAGGGATCCCGAATACCATCTCCTCAATGCGCCGGTTAACCTCCAGGCTCCATTCCAGCAACCGATTCATCTCGGGAGTGGAACTGTCTGCCACTTTTTTCTTGAGGGCCGGATTTCCCAGCTTGGTTTCTACTTTGAGCCAGGCGGAGAGCTCCGAGGTGTCTGCCAGTTTCACCCCTCGCTGTGCGAACTGGCTGCGAAGCCTCATCAACTTGAATGTTTTTTCAACGGCCAAAAAACGATTGCAACCACGATCCTTGCTGTAGAGATTCACAAATTCCCAGGTCTCCCGGGCATATTTGCTCGCGGCCTGAAGCCCGAAATGCTTGATAAAGGCCGGGCAAAAACATTCCTTCTGCTTGATCTCCATCGAATCGAACACACAACCATCACTGTCAAACCCGATAAAATAACCGTGCTTCCGGGGTAATTCCACCAATTGCTTCACATACTGGTCCATCACATCACTTTCCCTTTCGATTTCCCTCAGGAACATAGGCCGCCAACTTTTTAGAGGCGAAAACAGGCTTGAACTGGGCAAATCGCTGTCGCCCACCAATGGTCGGAACCGACGCCCAGTCCTCGCCGATCAGAGGCTGGGCATATTTGACAAACTCATCAGTAACATCCGTCTTGCTCGGCGCAATCCACTCCTTCGGGAATGTGCGCTCGGAATTGGCCACCAGTTCCAGCGGGACCTTATCGTAGCGCACCTGATAAATCCGCCCCGGATCCCTCAAGATCGTGGACATAAAGCCTCCCTCGCCCCCCACCGCCAGCTCCACAGCCTTCTGTCCACACCGATACGCCTCATCGAGATCCACCACCGAGGCATAGATCGCCGTGGAACGCTGATCCGTGCCAAAGACCTGACCGCGCGCCGCGCCCGCCGCCTTGATCCCGTGGTCATTGAGATAGTTGACGAGCATCTGCTGGGCCGTCGTTTTGCTGGCGCCAAAGGTGGCATGCCCGAATTTGTCTTTCAAGGCACCGAGATCCCCCACATCGCACCCCTCACTAAGCACCACCACCGCACGGCCGCGAGCCGCGACCATCGCATTCGTTTTTTCAGCCATCTCCACAAGGGACAACCCGGCTTCGGCCAGAAAGATCAGCAGCGGCATCTCGCGTTTGGGATCCGCCAAACGGGCGGCGGCGGGAATAAAACCAATCTTACGGCCCATCGCCTGAAGCACCAGCACGGGATCCGCCGGATAGGAACCCCGGTTCTCCTCTTCGGCATTTTGAACGATCATGGTCCAGTAGCGCGCCACCGAACCATATCCCGGAGTGTGATCGATCAGCTTGAATTCACTGTCTCCAACATCATTGTCAATCGTTTTGGGAACGCCGATCCCGACAACATCCAAACCCCTTTCACAGGCCAGTTTCGCGATCTTGTTGGCGGTGTCCATGGAATCATTCCCGCCATTGTAAAGAAAGAAGCCAATATTGTGCGCCCGCAGAACCTCGACGACACGCTCGAAGTCGGCCGTCTGACTGGATTTGATCTTATATCGGCAGGTCCCAATCGCGCCGGCCGCAGGCGTCCACCTGAGAAGCGACACTTCCTCTTCAGACTGAACGGATAAATCAAGCAGTTCCTCTGTGAGCACTCCTTCAATTCCATGCCACCCGGCATAAATACGTTCCACCTGATCCGGATAACTTCGGGCCGCTTCAATAACGCCACGCAAGGAACTGTTGATAACCGGCGAAGGACCACCGGACTGAGCAATAAGAAGATTTTTCATAACCATCCCGAACGCTCCTGACTTAAGTAATTGATGTCCTGAAAATAGGCCTTCACGCGACTTTCTTCAATCTGAAATAATCGCAAAAGGGTTGACAAATGCGAACTATGTTTTCATGGTAGGCTCATGTCTGAAAAAATGAAAAACGTCCTGGTGGCTCTGGAATTCTACAGGGGACCCCTTTTTGAAGGAATTGCGGAATATGCCCGATCGCACCACTGGCACCTGTCTTTGGAAATGTTGCACAATCCCGGCAACATCCCCTGGGGCTGGGATGGCGACGGAATCCTGACCATGCTTATCCGCGACGAAACCACCCTGTTGAAATTTCTACAAAAAACGAAAAAACCAACTGTCAACTTGGAAGGCCGGCGACTGACCACCTCCTATCCCCGGGTTCTTAGTGACACAAAAAAGGCGGCAGAGATGGCCTTTCATTATTTCAGGGGAAAGGGATTTGAACACTTCGCCTTCTATGGGATTGAGCATTCCGTCCGCGGTCGGGACTTTGCCCTCGTCACGCAGGCAAATGGCTATCCCTGCACATTCCTTTTCGAAGGCGCAATTTCATGGAGGGAGGAACTGGCCGCCACCCGGAGCTGGCTTAAGGATCAGCCGAAACCGCTGGCCGTCCTTTGCTGGGCTGATTATGCGGGAGCGCGCTTTGTCGACATGGCGCACAGTCTGGGATGGCGCATTCCCGACGATGTCGCCGTTCTGGGAATGGATAATGAGAATCGCATTTGTGATTGCGCGGCGGTTCGCCTGTCCAGTATTCAGACCGACATCCAGCGCGTGGGCCTCCTTGGATCCGCGCTTCTTGACCGTATCATGGCGGGTGAACCCATTGAGACCAAAAGCCAGCTCATCCCTCCCCGCGAAATCGTGGAACGTCATAGCACCGACACCTTTGCCGCGGACTCCCCGTTGGTGACCCAGGCCGTCCGGTTTATGAAGGAGCAGTATCCGTCGGGAATTAACGTGGCGTCCGTGGTCGCCGTCAGCTCCGTGTCCCGGCGTGGCCTCGAAAAGGCGTTCCTTACCAGTTTGGGGAAAACCCCCTACCAGACACTGCTCCAGATCCGCATGGATAAAGCGCGCCTTCTATTAAGGGAAGGGCAGGAGAAAATCGCTACTGTTGCGCGCCTGGTTGGATTTTCCGACCCCAAGCACTTTTCCTCGCTCTTCCGCCATGAATGCGGAGCCTCCCCTCGCGATTACCGCCAAAGCTGGGAACAGGCGAATCACTGAGTTCAGGCTTTTCCATCCTCCTTCACTTTTATACCATCCCCCCATGTCGCATTCACAAAACAACGGGACGGCGTTTCTCTATGACCCCGTTTTTCAAAAACACCAGACAGGTTTGTCCCATCCTGAAAAACGCAAACGCCTCACCGTTATCGTGAACGGATTGAAACAAGCCGGGCTCTGGAATGTGCTTCAGCATCCCGCCGTCCGGCCGGCTACGGTCGCAGACCTTGCCGCTATCCATGATCCGCTTTATGTTGATCACATCCGGCAGGCGTGTGAGGCGGGAATGCTCTTTGAACCCGATGAGGTTACCCTTGGATCCCCGGGCACCTATGATGCCGCCTGCATGGCCGCCGGGGCGGTTCTAGACGCAACGGACACCGTAATGACCGGTCGAGCGTCCAACGCATTCTGTGCCGTACGCCCTCCTGGCCACCACGCGGAACGGAACCGGGCCATGGGATTCTGCTTTTTCAACAATGTGGCCATTGGGGCCAGATACCTCCAGCAGCATCACGGCATTCGCCGCGTGGCCATTATTGATTGGGATGTCCACCACGGAAACGGCACGCAACAAGCCTTCTACGACGATCCGACCGTGTTTTATTTCAGCATCCACCAATACCCTCTTTACCCGCAAAGCGGTCGGGCCAATGAAACCGGGGCCGGCAGGGGAAAAGGATTCACCCTGAACTGCCCCGTCGCGGCAGGCTCCACCGACACCGACTACCGGCGGGTGTTCCATGACTATCTCAGGCCCGCGCTGGCTCGATTCAATCCGGAATTCATCCTGATTTCAGCGGGGTTTGACGCACACCATGCCGATCCGCTTGCCGGCATGGCGCTCACCGAACAGGGATTTACGGATTTGACCCGTCTGGTAATGGAAATGGCAGCAGAACACTGCGGAAAGCGGCTCGTTTCCATTCTGGAAGGAGGCTACGATCTCAAGGCACTCACGGCGTGCGTAGTGGCCCACATCGGAGCCCTGCTGGAAGCTTGATAACCGCCCCTTCAGGCCGGCTCAAGA
Organism: uncultured bacterium; assembly: GCA_903958395.1. Classification (GTDB taxonomy): domain Bacteria; phylum Verrucomicrobiota; class Kiritimatiellia; order CAIKKV01; family CAITUY01; genus JAABPW01. The sequence goes on from CAJBSZ010000435.1 coordinate 4,984, forward strand.
CATTCTATTCCCACTTCAACAGCCAGCGCGCGCCCGATCATCTCCACATTAAGCACCACTTTGGCTTTACCCTTGATCGTTTGCACCACGCCCTCAAGCCCCTGAAAGGGACCCTTCCTGATAGAAACACGCTTCCCTGACTGGAATGCCGCGCAGGCATCTAGAGTCGGATCAACACTCAAGGCCAGTCGAACCTGGGCCAGTTCCCGGATCAGTTGATCCTGATTCTCCACCGGCAGAATCCTGACGATCATGTTGCTCTTCAGGATCGTGGCCTTTTCCCCGGAGGAATAATTCACGAACACATATCCGGGGAATACAGGCTTGTGAACCGTCACCTTTCGGCGTTGATAGATTTTCGTTTCTTCCCTGAGAGGAAGATCCACGACAACCGAGTGCGCCGCGCAGAATTCAGAAAACTTCTTCTCGCACCTTGGCTTGGCATGCACGACATGCCATCTTGGGAGTTCTGCCAGGCCGACGGCATTCTCCATTCTCTGCTGAACCATAACCATTGAAATATCCCCTTATCCAGCCTATTCCGTACGCTTTTCACACGGCAGGGTCAAGGCGATCTCACCTTCGGCATCCGCCCCCCTGCCTGGATGGATATCACAAAAAAGACGCCGATATTGCTATCGGCGTCAATGACCAGAACCTTCAGAAACCCATCGGCTTAATAGTCCGCCGATCAAGTCTCCTTGACGGGTTCAGCGGGCTTCTCCACATCGTCCGTCTTGGGCTTGCGACGCTTATCCACGGGTGCCAGATTGACCCACTCCAGAAGAACCATCTCAGAGCTGTCGCTCCCCCGTCGGCCCAACTTGACAATACGCGTATATCCACCCAGTCGATCCATATACTGGGGCGCAATAGCTGTAAACAGCTTGTCCATATGCTTGCGATGCCGAAGGACAGCCAGAGCCTGTCGTTTGCCCTTCAGAAGCCCTTCAGTCGTTCCTGAAACAAGAGCCTTCTTTGCAACGGTGACCATTTTTTCCGCCAGCATCCGGGCCTGCCGGGCCTTGGGAAGGGTCGTCTTAATCCGTTGCTCCTCAATGAAATTTGCCACCAGCGAGCTAAGCAACGCTTTACGCGCCTCTGCAGGCCGGCCCAGTTTTACCATATTTTTTTTGTGTCGCATTACTGACTCCCGACATCATCCAGCCGTAGTTAAGATCACTCGACCCGGACTTTTCAGTCTTCGATAGTGTTGGTGGCTTAAGCCTTTTCCTTGGCGGCTTCCTGCCCCTTCAGAATCTTAATCACGTCCTCATCAAACTTGACTCCCAGGCCCAACCCGAGATCCTGTAACTTGGCCTTGATCTCATTCAGCGATTTCTTGCCGAAATTACGATACTTGAGCATCTCCGCCTCGGACTTCTGGGCAAGCTGCCCTACCGTGGTGATATTGGCGTTGTTCAGGCAGTTTGCCGCTCTTACGCTGAGCTCAATTTCGTTGACGCTCATGTTCAACGTCTTCAGAAGCTGCTCGCGAGCAATGTCCACCTTGGCCTCGACATCCTCGAACTCGACCACATTCTTGTCGTAGTTCACGAATACATCAAGGTGATGCCGAAGCACCGCAGAAGCCACCGTCACGGCATCATCAGGGGTTATCCGCCCGTCCGTGGTCACTTCCAAAATAAGTTTGTCGTAATCCGTACGCTGCCCGACACGGGTATTTTCGATGAAAAAGTTAACCCGCTTGACCGGGGAGAAGATTGAGTCGATCGGGATCCGTCCAATATCCTGATTCTCTTTCTTGTTCAGATCGGCGGGACAGAATCCGCGACCGACCCGGATCTCCAAAGTCATATCCAACACGCCGTCGCTGGACAGGGTGGCAATATGCTGGTTTGGATTCAACACTTCAATGGTGCCATCCGTCTGGATATCGCTGGCCTTCACCTCGCGCGCACCCTTCACCTTGAGATGGAGCTGTTTGGAGTCACGATTCTGCGACTTCAACAGCACCTTCTTGAGATTGAGGATAATATCAGTGACATCCTCCACCACGCCCGGAAGGGCGCAGAACTCATGAGGGGCACCTTCGATGCGAACGGAGGAAATCGCCGCGCCTTCCAGGGACGACAACAACACTCTCCGCAACGAATTCCCAATGGTCCGCCCATAACCCACTTCAAGGGGCTCGGCAACAAAGCGGGTAAATGTCGGCGTTGCCGAAGATTCATCCTTCACTAAGCGCTTAGGCATTTCGAACTTGCTCAGTCTGATTGGCATGGTTCAATCCTTCCCCGGGAACAGCCTCGCCATCCCCCGGTGCGAATATCTTTATTTAGAGTACAATTCAACGATCAACTGCTCATTGACAAAGGGTGCGATTTCGTCCCGCGTCGGAACTCGCAACACCTCGCCTTTGAGAGCTTCCTTATCCAACGACAGCCACGATGAAAGCTCGCCGGTTCGGGCATCCAGAACCCGCTTCACGGCATCCTGGCTCTGTTTCCGCCCCTTGACCTCAATGCGGTCGCCCGCCTTCAGGGTCATGGAGGGCACATCGGAACGCCGCCCGTTCACAGTGACATGTCCATGCAACACCAATTGACGGGCGTTGCGCCTCGATGCAGCAAAGCCCAACCTGAAAACCAGATTGTCCAGCCGCATTTCAAGAAGCTGAAGAAGCATCTCACCCGTGACGCCGCGCTTGCGCAAGGCGCGTTGGAAAAAAAGCTTGAACTGACCTTCCTGAAGACCGTAAAACCGGCGCAATCGCTGTTTTTCACGCAACTGCACGCCATAGTCCGACTTCTTGGAAGGACGCGCGCCATGCACGCCGGGAGCCGGGCGTCCCGCTTCCACGGCACACTTTGACATCCGGCAACGATCACCCTTAAGAAATAGCTTCAAGCCTTCCCGTCGGCAAAGCTTGCATGCTGGCCCTGTATATCTACCCATTCGAATTCTCCTGTTCTCTCAAAATCTTCTTACACGCGACGGCGCTTGCGAGGCCGGCAACCGTTATGCGGCATCGGCGTAACATCCTTGATCGTGGTGATATTCAGTCCCGCAGACTGAATGGCGCGGATAGCGGACTCACGACCTGCTCCAGGCCCCTGAACTCGCACTTCCACTTCCTGCATGCCACGCGATACCGCCTGGCGAGCCGCTTCCTGAGCCACCACGCTGGCGGCAAAAGCCGTGCTCTTCCTCGACCCTTTAAATCCCGCCCGGCCGGACGTGCTCCAGGCAACCACGCCGCCCTTGCTGTCTGAAATTGAAATAATGGTGTTGTTGAATGTCGCCCGGATATGGACGATTCCAAACGGCACCACGCGCCCTGCCCGAACACGAGGCTGCCGGGTCGGACGAGCCGCACCCTCGGCGCCACCGCCGGCGGCCTCAAGAGCCGGAGACCCCGCACCTTCCGGCTTGAGACCGGCCTGCTCTTCACCCTTTTCTTTAACATCTGCCATTGCGAACCCGACCTTTTCTAGTACTGATGTTCTTTATGTCTTTGCAGCCGCCCGCGCTTCTTTTCCGCGAACTGCACCCACCGTTCGCCGTGGTCCCTTGCGGGTACGCGCATTGGTGCTCGTCCGCTGGCCCCGTACCGGAAGCCCTCGTTTATGGCGGATACCCCGGTAACTGCCTATGCTGATCAACCGCCTGATGTTCTGCGCCACTTCACGCCGCAGATCACCCTCGATCCGGTAGTTGTTCTGGATCACATTTATAATGCGGGCCAATTCCTCATCCGTCAGATCATCAGCCTTTGTGGCTGGATCAATTTTGGCCTGATCAATCACTTCGCGAGCCGTTGTCGGACCAATTCCATAAAGATAACGCAGAGAATATTCAATGCGTTTCTTACCGGGAATATCTACACCTAGTATTCTGGGCATGCCCAATTCTCCTTAACCTTGTCTCTGCTTATGTCGTGAATTGGTGCAGATTACGCGCACCACACCCCGGCGGCGCACAACCTTGCAGCGCTCACAGATTCGTTTCACTGAACTTCTGACCTTCATCCGATGTCTCCATTCCAAAAAGAGTTGGCCAAAATATCAATGGCCGCACCCGATGTCCACACCAAAATTCACCCATCCGGCAGTCTTCTTATACCACCGTCAAAATCTCGGGCCCTTCGTCCCCTATCGCCACCGTGTGCTCAAAATGAGCGGAGGGCTTCCTGTCAACCGTTCGAACCGTCCATCCGTCGGAAAGAACTTCCACCGCACTCTCACCCATATTCACCATGGGCTCAATCGCAAGCGTCATCCCCACCTTCAATTTCGGGCCCTTCCCGGGATTTCCGAAATTCGGAATCTGCGGATCCTCATGCATCTTCCGACCCACCCCGTGCCCGACAAAATCGCGTACCACCGAAAATCCTGCATTCACCGCCACCATTTCGATGGCGTGCGATAGATCACCCAATCGTTTTCCGGCGCGGGCCATCTCCACCCCCGCCATCAGCGCAAGCTCGGTGGCTCGAACCAATCGGATCACCTCAGGATCCGTTACGCCCACCATCACCGTCGTCGCCGTATCACCGACAAACCCGTCATACACCACACCGACATCCAAACTCACGATCTGGCCGATCTCAATCCGACCCCCCCCGGGTATCCCGTGAACCACCTCGGAGTCGATCGATATACACACAGCTCCCGGATACCCACGGTATCCCAAAAAAGCGCTTTTCGCACCCAGAGAAGCAATCAGCTTCCTCGCGACTTCATCCAACTCCAGAGTCGTAATCCCCGGCGATATGCGGCTCGCAATTTCATCACGGACCGTCGCCGCGATCCGTCCGCTTTCCCGCATCTTCCGAATCTCGTCCCGATTCTTGAGAATGATCATGGCTGAACCAGCGAGCCCGCCACACGCAGGACATCCGCAACGGTTTCCTGCCGCGCCCGGGAGGAGTCCACACGAACCAGAACACCTTTTGCCTCGTAATACGAGATCAGGCTTTCCGTTTGCTTCGTATACACATCCAACCGGTTCAAAATCGTCGCCTCGCTGTCATCCGCACGCTGATACAGTTCGCCCCCGCACACATCACAAATTCCATCACGTTTCGGCGGAATATTGATGACATGATAACCCTGCCCGCATGAACGGCAGACGCGCCGTCCGGTCAGGCGGGAAATGAGAAGGTCACGTCCGGCTTCAAGCAAAAACACATAATTCACCCGGGAGGCGTGCTTCTCCAGGGTCTTGTCAAGCAGGCGCGCCTGCTCAAGCGTACGAGGAAATCCGTCAAACATGTAGGCCGCATCAGGACTCCCCTGCGCCAGACGCTCTTCAACAATCCCGACAATCACATCGTCCGGAACGAGCTCCCCGCGCTTCATGTACCCCTCGGCCTGGCGTCCCACCCCTGTGGCGTTCTTGACCGCCTCACGCAGCATATCACCCGTCGAGACATGAAGGAACGGGCTAACCGTACGGATTCCCTCCGCAATCGTTCCCTTTCCCGCACCGGGCCCACCCAATAAAATGATTGTTTTCACGCTGCTATAAGCCTCAGAATACTATTTAACGACGACCGCGGAGTTTGCCCTTGCGAAGGAATCCGTCATAATGCCGCATCAGCAGATGCGACTCTACCTGTCGCATCGTATCCAGCATGACCCCGACTGTGATCAGCAAACTGGTTCCACCGAAAAAGGACGCAACCAGCGAGGGCACATCAAACTGCCGGTTCATAATTGTGGGAATCACGGCAATGACCGTTAGAAATAACGCGCCCGCCAAGGTAATCTTCGTCATCGTTGAATCCAGGAATTCAGCTGTCGGCCGACCCGGTCGAACTCCCGGGACGTACCCGCCGTACTTTTTCAGATCATCAGCGATCTGAACCGGATTAAACTGAGTCGCCACCCAGAAATATGAGAAGAACAGAATCATCACCCCATAGAGGATCATGTGAAAAATCGCATCCGGTCCCAGTTGATTTGCCAGTGCATGCGCCCACACCCAGGACTCCGGGAGTCTTCGCAGAACAATCGCGGGGAACATCAGGAGTGACTGGGCAAAAATAATCGGCATGACGCCGGAATAATTGACGCGAAGCGGCATATAGGTACTCTGCCCGCCATAAACCTTTCGCCCCACGACACGCTTGGCGTACTGAACCGGAATCTTTCGCTGCCCCTGCGTCAGAAGAATCGTTCCGGCCACAACCCCGAAGAGCGCAACGAGAAGAATCAAACTAAAGATGGGATTGAACTGGCGAACCCCCTCAACCGCCGTAAACATCTGAATAGCATAGGCAACTGCAGAGGGCAACCGGCTGACAATGCCCTCGGTAATGATAAGTGAAATACCATTCCCGATTCCCCGTTGGGTGATTTGCTCCCCGAGCCACATAATAAACATGGAACCGGCGGTAACCGATACCACCGTCATAAACTTGAACCCTAGCCCTGGATTCAACACAATTTGGTGATTGAGCCCCATGCTTCCGGGGTTTTCAAGCGTAATCGCCAGAAACCAGCCCTGAACGACACACAGAAAAACGGTCAGAATGCGAGAATATTGGGTGATTTTCTGGCGCCCCGCATCCCCCTCACGCGCTAATCGTCCCAGAGTCGGAACAACCGCGGTCATAAGCTGCAGGATAATGGAGGAACTGATGTACGGCATAATGCCCAGCGCGCCCACAGCACAATGACTCAAGGCCCCGCCGCTGAACATATCCAGCAACCCCAACATTCCGCCGCCTGAGCTTTTTTCCACATCCGAAATCAAGCGCTGAAGCGCGAGCGGATCCACTCCGGCAATGGGAACATTGGCGACAATCCGGCAGACAAATATCAAGCCCATCGTGAACAGAATTCGTGCACGAAGCTCGGGGATCTTAAAACAGTTTGTAAACGCGGATAGCATTTCGCTGAATCGTCTTCCTCTTGCCGACTTAAATAACTTCGCAGATCCCGCCAGCCGCCTCAATCTTGGCCTTTGCGCTGGCACTGAAGGCATGAGCCTTGACCGTCAGTTTTTTACTGAGGGTTCCAACACCCAGAATCTTGATCCCGTCAAAAACCCCGTTCGCCAATCCCTTGTCCTGAAACAACTCGGGTGTCACAACCGTTCCCGCCTCAAACATGTTAAGGGACGAGATGTTCACAGCCAGGAACTCCCGCCGTGAAATGTTTTTGAAACCCCGCTTCGGAATACGCCGGATCAGGCGCATCTGGCCGCCCTCAAACCCGGGCTTATGCTTATGCCCGGAACGGGCATACTGCCCCTTGTGTCCGCGTCCTGAGGTTTTTCCGAGTCCTGAACCGGTCCCCCGCCCCAAACGTTTACGCGTCTTCCGCGACCCGATTTTATTTTTTAAAGAGTGCAAATTCATCGTGTGTATCCCATCTCTGGAGTCAAATTATTCGCGATCATCCCTGACGCGCAGCCATGATCTCCTCGCGAGACCGGAGATTTTCAAGCGCATCAATCGTCGCCTTGACCACATTCACCTTATTCCCGCTACCCAGCGATTTTCCGAGCACATCATGCACGCCGGAAAGCTCCAGAACCGCGCGCATGCCGCCGCCGGCAATCACGCCGGTACCGGCCGATGCAGGCTTGAGCATCACATAACCGCCGTCACACTGCCCGGTCACCTCATGGGGGATCGTCCGATCCTTCAGGGTCACCTGGAACATGTTGCGTCGCGCGATTTCCCCGCCCTTACGAATGGCGTCCGCCACCTCATTGGCCTTGCCAAACCCGTAGCCCACCATTCCATTACGATTGCCAACGACGACAATCGCGCTGAAACTGAAACGGCGACCGCCCTTCACCACTTTCGCGCAGCGGTTGACAAACACCACACGCTCCTCGACCTCAGAAGAGGACGTCGAATTTCTATCCGCTGTTGATCGTTCTTTCACGTTCTGCTCTTTCCTGGCTATCGGGGCTAAAATTTAAATCCTGCTTCACGCACGGCATCGGCTATCGCCTTGACGCGTCCATGGTATTTGTACCCACCACGGTCAAACACGATATCCTTGATGCCAGCGGTCTTGGCAATTTCAGCCAACCGCTGACCAATCATCTTGGCGCCCTCGGCATTCTTCTTCCCCACGCCGGTCTTGCCGGATGAGGAAACCGAAGCCAAGGTTACCGATTTTTCATCATCCACCAGCTGTGCATAGATATGCTTGTTCGATATCATGACACACAAGCGGGCACGATCCGCCGTTCCGGAAATCTGCTTCCGGACCCGGGCGTGCCGGCGTACGCGACTTTCTTTTCTATCCACTATTTTCATACGTTAGGCCACCGTCTTACCGGCCTTACGCCGGACATGTTCGCCTTTATAACGGACGCCCTTGCCCTTGTAGGGCTCAGGCGGATAGAACGACCGGATGCGGGCGGCGACATCGCCAACCATCTGCTTATCCGAACCGCTCACCGTAACAACACTCTCCTTGACCGCCACTGTGATCCCCTTGGGAGTCTCGAACACCACGGGGCTCGAGTACCCAAGATTCATCGTCAGCTTGGTCCCCTGCACGGCGGCACGAAAGCCAACGCCTTGCAGTTCAAGCTCAATCACATAGCCCTTATCCACACCCGTCACCATATTGGCGATGAGGCTCCGAACCAAACCATGCCGGCTCCGTCCCGTCGATGTATCTTCCGTACAGGTTACGAGTACCGAACCCTCTTTGACATCCGCCTTGATGGACGGCAAGAGCATCACGGACAGTTCCCCCTTGGGACCCTTGGCCGACACTGTCGTGTCACTCGCCTTGACCGTCACACCGCTTGGGATGGCCACCGGTTTTTTACCGATTCTTGACATTCTATATCCCCTGTTTAAACCTGATTACCCGTGCCCTCCCGGGCCACGGAGCCGCTCCACCCGCCGACCCGGCGGATTACCAAACCTGGCAGAGCAACTCGCCTCCAACACGCTTCTGACGCGCTTCACTATCAGTCATGACTCCGCCCGGCGTACTTAAGATCGACACGCCCATGCCCCCCAGCACCAGAGGGATCTGATCAAACCCGACATAACGACGAAGTCCCGGCTTACTGATCCGGCGCAATCCGCGGATCGTGGGTTTCCGGTTGGCGTCATATTTCAACACCACTCTCAGCGTCTTCTCACGCCCGATGCCCTCGACCGAAATGTCGCGGACATATCCTTCTTTTTTTAAAATAACCGCAATCGCACCCTTCATCACTGAATGGCCGATGTCAGTCGTTTTCAACCCCGCCTCGGATGCATTCCGGATGCGGTTCAACATATCACTGATTGGATCCGACAAACTCATAGGCTCTCCTTTTTACCAGCTCGCCTTTATCACGCCGGGGATCAACCCCACAGACGCCAGTTCCCGGAAGCAAATACGGCATACCTGGAACTTGCGCATATACGCGTGGCGTCGCCCGCAGCGCTTACAACGGTTATAGCGGCGCGTGCTGAACTTCGGCTTACGGCTCGCCTTGATTTCTTGTGATTTCTTAGCCAAAAGAACATCCTCCCTGCCGCGCTACTTATGCGCCTTTGCGAATGGAATACCGGTCAACGTGAGCAGTTCACGCGCCCGTGCGTCCGTTGACGCCGATGTGACAATCGTCACGTTCATGCCTTGCACCTTCTTGACATCATCCGGATCAATTTCGGGAAAGATCGTCTGTTCCTGAAGACCGAATGTGTAGCTTCCGCGTCCATCAAAGCCCCGCACCGGCAGTCCACGAAAATCGCGAATCCGGGGCAGCGCAGCGTGAATCAGACGCTCCAGAAAATCATACATCCGCTCCCCGCGAAGCGTAACCTTCGCGCCCACCGGCATGCCCTGGCGCAACTTGAAATTCGAGATGCTCTTGCGCGCCTTGGTAATCACGGCCTTCTGTCCCGTGATACGCCCCAAGTCATCCGAAATCATTTTGATCTGGTCCTTGTCCATGGACGCATTAAAGCCCATGTTCAGATTGACCTTCAGAATGCGCGGAACATCCATCACGTTCTTGCATCCCAACGCCTTCATCAGCGCCGGGACAATCTCCGTCTTGTACTTTGCCTTAAGTCCCATAATCCACCTTACGTATCAAGCGCCTGAGCGCATTTTTTACATTTGCGAACGCGCTTGTCACCCTCGATTACGCGCTTCACACGAACCGCCTTCTTGCAGTGCGGGCAAAAGAGCATGAGATTCGACAGTGCGATGGAGGCTTCCTTCCGGGTAATTCCGCCCTTAGGATTGTCCTGCGACTTCCGAAGATGCTTGGTCACCAGGTTTAAGCCCTCCACAATCGCCCGGTCCTTGCTCAGAAGCATCTGAAGCACTTTCCCCTGCTTGCCTTTTTCCCGGCCGCGAATTTTCACAACGATATCATTTCGCCGAATATTCATGCATTCCTCTTCCTACAACACTTCAGGGGCCAATGAGACGATCTTCATGTAGTTCTTCTCGCGAAGCTCACGCGCCACCGGGCCGAAAATACGGGTTCCCAGAGGGTTCAGCTTCTCATCCACAAGAACCACCGCGTTGGTATCAAATCGCACCGCTGAACCATCCGAACGACGGATCGGCTGCTTGGTGCGCACGATAATCGCGCGACAGACCTGCCCCTTCTTCACCATCCCTGTGGGCTGGGCTTCTTTCACCGCAACCCGGATCAAATCTCCAACGTGGGCATACATCTTCCGCTGCCCGATCAGGCGAAAACAACGAACGCGTCGCGCGCCGGTATTATCCGCCACATCAAGGTTTGTTTCTTCTTGAATCATGGTCGTTTATCCCGTTACTGACGTTTCCCTGTTTCCAAGACTTCGACCAGGCGCCACCGCTTGAGCTTGCTCAATGGACGCGTCTCGACGATCGTGACATGATCGCCCACCTTGGCCTTGCCTTCCTCATCATGAGCATAGAACTTCTTCGACTGACGCATTTCCTTGCCATACAAGGGATGCCTCGTCTTACGCTCCACGCGTACCACTATGGTCTTCTGCATGGAGGCACTGACCACAACACCTGTGCGCTCCTTGCGAAGTCCCCGATCGGTTTCCGTTTCTGCCATAATCATCAACCTTGCTGGCGACGCCGTTCGGTCATCACGGTCTTGGCGCGGGCAATGTCCCGGCGAAGACTGCGAATCCGTGACGGCTGCTCAATCTGGCTCGCCGATTTACGAATTTTCAACGTACGCAACTCTTTCTCCATATCGGAGCTCTGCTGCGTAAGTTCCTCTTTATTAAACTCTCTCAGTTTCGCGGCCTTCATATCGTCCGCACCCCTGTCCTGTATGGCCCGGTTACCCGTGCCGTTTCACAAACATCGTCCGGATCGGCAACTTTGCCGCCGCCAAACGCAACGATTCCCTCGCCAACTGTTCGGTCACGCCGTCCACTTCAAACAGCATGGCCCCTGGAAGAATAACCGAAACCCAGCAGTCCAGAGGGCCCTTACCCTTACCCGACCGCGTTTCAAGTGGTTTCTTACTGACCGGCTTGTCCGGGAAAATCCGCAACCACACCTTGCCCCGTCGCTTCATGTTCCGGTTCATCGCCACACGACAAGCCTCGATCTGCGTCGCCTTGACCCACGCCCGATCCAACGCTTTCAGCCCGTACTCGCCGAAAGCCAAGGTGTTCCCCGTATGCGCGGTCCCCTTGCGGGAACCCCGCTGCACCATACGGTGCTTCACACGTTTAGGCATAAGCGGCATTCGATCGTCCCCTTACTGCCTTCTCAGGCTCGTCCTTTTCCTTGCAAATCCAGACTTTGACGCCGATTTTTCCGGCCGTGGTGTTTGCCTCGGCAAACCCGTAGTCAATGTTCGCGCGAAGCGTATGCAGAGGGATGGTTCCCTCCTTATACCACTCCACACGGGCCAGTTCGGATCCTCCAAGCCGCCCGGCGCACTTGATGCGGATTCCCTTGACGCCCAATTCCATAGCCATTTTGATCGCCCGCTTCATCGCCCGGCGAAATGACACCCGTCGCTCCATCTGCAACGCCACGCTCTCGGCGACCAGTTGCGCATTCGTGTCCGGGCTCCGGATCTCACGAATTTCCAAATAGATCTCCTTGCTCGTGATCTTCGCGATTTCATCGCGGATGCGATCCAGATCCTGCCCTTTTCGGCCAATCACAATGCCGGGGCGCGCGGTGCATATGGTGGCACGAACGCGGTTTGCATACCGCTCAATAATGATCTCAGCCACAGCCGCCGCATCAAGGCGCTTCTTCACGAGATCACGGATCTTCAGGTCCTCCATCAGCAGGGTACCGCAGGTTTTCTTATCCGCAAACCAGCGGGACTTCCACGCCTTCGTGACGGCAATCCTGAGTCCAATCGGATTGATTTTTTGTCCCAAAACGAATCTCCTTTCACATCTCCCAGCTTCCGCCGGTCACTTCCCGTCTGACAACACAATCGTGATGTGGCTGGTCCGTTTCCGGATCCGGCTCACCATCCCACGCGACCGCGCCCAAAAACGCTTCATCGCAGGCCCTTCGCCGATCGTGGCCTCTTTTACCCGCAAATCATCCGCGGAAAGTTTAGCGTTGTTTTCCGCATTCGCCACCGCTGAACGAATCGTCTTCTCCAGCTGTCGTGCAGCCTTGCGCTCGCTAAACTCCACCGTCTTGATCGCATCGGCCACCGGCAGACCCTGAATAGCCCTCGCCATATCCCTCGCTTTACGCGGAGACAGACGCACATACTTGGTCACTGCTTTGACTTCCATTGCCTTGCTCCTAGTTCCCGGATCCGGTCACCACAACTGCCCGGTCCTGAACCCTGGGAAATGCCCGGCTCGTCTTCTGGATCACAGCCCCGGCAACCGCCGTTCGCGAATCCACAACCCGCACCGTGGCCACAGCCCGATCCTCTTGCATCACAGCGAACTGCAAACCCGGCTTCACACCGTCCTGCCGCCCGCCGTCAAGGATCACCATGCCCAGCTCTTTGTTTACGTCTAAAACTCTAAACTCTTTTTTTTCCACTCCGGCCGGGTTAACGGATTTTCCGACCCTCCCCGCCGCCGTCTCACAGGCCCGGCCATCCAACCGGGCCCTCAATCCATCCGTCTCCGCCTTCGCCAACGCCAGCGCCTCGGTCAGGTATTTCACCTGCCTCAGGAGGAACGCCTCGTTCTCTCCGTCAGCTCCCGCCATCACACTGCGCCCCATCAACAGGCACAGAATCACGAGAGTCAATCCAAGCCGCCACACCGTGTTTCCCGCCCGCATACGACTACTTTAACGCCACCGTTTTGTCGGTGTGTGTGCCGTGCTTACGGAAAATGCGCGTCGGCGCAAATTCGCCCAAACGATGACTCACCATGTGCTCCGTGATATACACCGGAACATGCTGCTTGCCGTTGTGTACGGCCAGCGTATGCCCGACAAATTCAGGAACAATCATGGAACGACGGGACCACGTCTTGACCACGCGCTTCTCTCCCGCGCGATTCATCTTTTCGACGCGTTCCAGAAGCTTCTCGTCAACAAACGGCCCTTTTTTTAATGAACGGCCCATGGTTTACTTTCTCCGCCTGACAATAAATTTGCTCGAAGTCTTCCGCCGCGAACGAGTCTTCTTGCCCTTCGTGAGCTGACCCCACGGCGTCACCGGGTGACCGCCGCCGGACGTACGACCTTCACCGCCACCCATCGGGTGGTCAACCGGGTTCATCGCCACACCACGTACCGTGGGCCGAATCCCCTTCCAACGCTTGCGCCCAGCCTTACCCAGACAAATCCCATCATGATCCAAATTGCCAACCTGGCCAATCGTCGCCTGACACGCCACATTGATCTGCCGGATTTCACCCGACGGCAACTTCACCTGCGCAAAGCCCCCCTCACGGGACATCAGCTGCGCGGTCTGCCCCGCGCTGCGAACTAGCTGCGCTCCACACCCTGCCGTCAACTCGATATTATGGATCGGCAACCCCAACGGAATCTTCGCAAGCGGCAACGCATTGCCATTGATCGGCTCGGCATCGGGACCCGACATCACCATCGTACCCACTTCCAGTCCGACCGGAGCAAGAATATAGCGCTTTTCGCCATCCTTGTATGCCAGCAGGGCAATTCGGGCCGTCCGGTTCGGATCATACTCAATAGCCTGAACCTTGGCGGGAATGCCGGTTTTATTTCTCTTAAAATCAATAATCCGGTAGTGATGCCGGTGACCGCCGCCACGGTGGCGGACAGTGATACGTCCGGCGGAATTGCGTCCCGCCTTTGACTTCTGCGATTTCGTGAGCGACCGCTCGGGTTTGCTCCGGGTGATTTCATCAAACGTCGAGAGCTGCGTGTGTCGCAGGCTCGGCGTCGTCGGTTTGTAGGTTTTCAGCGCCATGTCGTGCTTCCTATTCCAAATCTATCTTGTCGCCTTCTCTCAGTGTCACCACCGCGCGTTTCCAAGCCGGTTTCTTTCCGGAGTGAATCGTGCGTTCACGACAGGCCTTGCCATCATAATTCATGGTATTGACCTTCGTAACCTTGACCTTGAAAAAATCCTCGATCGCCCCCTTGATCTCCAGCTTATTTGCAGAAGGAGCAACCTTGAAAAAATATTTATTTTGTCCGGCAAGCAACGACCCCTTCTCGGTGATGTGCAGACCCCGAACTGCGGAAAGTGAATTTTTCATGATTTCCTCCCCGGCTCGCCCTCAAGCCGCGCCTTTAACTGCTCCATCGCGGAGCGCGTTACCACGGTCACCGGGAATCGGACCAATTGGAACGTACTGACATCCCGGGCCGTCGTCGCCTCCACCTGGGGTATATTTCGGAACGCGCAGAGCAGATTTTTATCCAGCTTGTCAACCACGATCAAAACGCCCTGTTTAAGACCCAGCGACTTCAACAAAGCCACCGCCGTCTTCGTCTTGGGCTCCGCCACCGTCAGCGTGTCCAGAACCCGGATGCGATCCTCCCGGATCAGATCGCTCAAGGCGCTCCGGAATGCCAGGCGCGCGACCTTCACAGGAATGCGTTTAGCGTAACTCCGGGGATGAGGCCCATGAGCCACACCACCACCCCGCCACACGGGAGATTGCCGGAAACCAGCCCGGGCACGCCCGGTTCCTTTTTGCTTCCATGGCTTCTTATTGCTGCCCGCCACCGCACCCTTGCCGAGAGTGGAGGCTGATCCCGCTCGTAATCCGGCCTGATAGGCCACGATAACATCACGGACAGCCTGCTGGCCCTTGCTCGTCATCAGCTCGTCAGGGAAGTCAACCTTCGCCAACGAGGATCCTTTCATGTCATAGACAGAAAGCTTGCTCATTTACCCTGCCCCGCCTTCGTCTTCTTCAATGCTTTTCGTATTTCAACCAATGCTCCTGCAGGTCCGGGAACGGCCCCTTTTACCAGGATCAAATTCTCGCTCGCCCGTAGCTGAACCACCTTTAGGTTTTGTGTGGTAACCCGAACATTGCCCATGTGGCCAGGCATCCGCTTGCCCTTGTGAACGCGTCCGGGAAATGAACGGCATCCAATCGAGCCGACACGCCGTTTCGAATGGCCGCCATGCGTCATCGGACCGCCCGCCATCTTGAAGCGACGGACAACCCCCTGGAACCCTCGTCCCTTGGTGATCCCGATGATGTCGACATAGTCGGCTCCATCCAAAACAGAGGCCGTCACGGTGTCACCCGCCTTGATTTCATCACTGTCGTCAACGTCAAATTCACGCAGGAAGCGCTTCGGCGTCGCGTTGACCGCCTTGAACTGACCCGCATGAGCCTTGTTCGCCCGCGAGGCCTTGACCTCGACGAACCCGAGTTTCAGCGCCTCATAGCCGTCCTGGCTCTTCGTTTTGCGCTGGACCACAACACATGGCCCGATTTCAATCACCGTGACCGGGGTCTGTCGACCTTCGTCGCCAAAAACCCGCGTCATTCCGATTTTTTTTCCGAGTATCCCTTGCATGGCTACCTGCTTAAATCTTGATCGTTATATCCACACCGGCGGGCATGTTGAGTTTCTTTAACTCATCCACCGTCCTTGCCGTCGGTTCCACAATGTCCAAAACCCGCTTATGCGTCCGGACCTCAAACTGTTCCATCGATTTCTTATCGGCATGCACACTGCGGTTAACACTGTAACTCTCAATGCGCGTTGGCATCGGAATGGGCCCCACCACCCGGGCTCCCGTTCGTTTTGCGGTCTCTACAATATCGGACACAGACTGGTCCAACACCCGATAATCGTAAGCTTTCAAACGTATACGTATGCGTTGCTTTTCCATCATTCACTCACCGTTCCAGAAGTTGCTGTTGTATCGCCTCCGGCACCACATCAAAACACGCCGGCTCCATCGTGTAACTCGCCCGCCCCCGTGTCAGAGACCGGACGGCCGTCGAATACCCAAACAGTTCCGCCAGCGGAACTCGCGCATGGATCACCTGCACGGTCTCCTTGCCCATCATATCCTGAACATGCCCGCGCCGAGCGCTCACATCGTTCAACACATCACCTAAATGATCTGCCGGAAGAATAATTTCAAGCGACATGATGGGCTCCAGGATCGCCGGCTTTGCCGCCTTCGCCGCCACCCTCAGGGCCATCACACCCGCCGTCCGGAACGCCACTTCAGTGGACTCCTGATCATGAAATTCGCCTCCCACCACCCTGACCTTGACATCCACCATCGGATAGTTTGCCAGAATGCCGGTCGTCAACCCGTCCCGAACCCCCTCCTCGACCGCGCTTCTGAATTCAGTCGGGATGCGAGTGCTCGATACGTCAAATTCGACCGTGACTCCCGTGCCGCGCTCGGCCGGCTTGACATCCAGGACCACGGCGGCAAATTGAGGCTGCCCGGCAATGTCGCGTTCAAAGCGGTATTCACCCCGGCCTGAAGCCAGGATCGTCTCGCGATAGGCCACCATGGGCCGCCCCGCGTTCGCCTGAACCTTGTATTCTCGAAACATCCGGTCTTTCAAAATCTCAAGATGCAACTCGCCCATGCCGCTCAACAGCGTCTGGCCGGTATCCGGATCCACCGACACAATACAGGTGGGATCCTCCGCCGCAAGCGCACTCATGGCCTCGCCAAGTTTCTCGCGATCGGCCTGCGACTTGGGCTCAATCGCCATGGAAATAACCGGCTCGGGGAACCGGATGCGCTCCAGCTCAACAGGCATGTTCTCGGCGCACAGAGTATCACCCGTCGTGACCTGCTTCAGCCCCACCACCGCGCCGATTTCACCAGCATGCAGGACCTCGACCTCCTGGCGGTCATCCGCATGCAGAAGTACCAGTTTCATCACGCGCTCACGCTTCCGGGTGCGGGCATTGAACAGATTCTGGCCTTTCCGGATCTGCCCGGAATAGACGCGGACAAACGCCAGCCGACCCATGTAGGCATCGCTCATCAACTTGAAAACCAATGCACTCTGCGGGGCGAAATCGTCCGCTTCACGAGATACCACCTCACGGGTCTTGGGATGCTCGCCGTGAACGGGAGGAACGTCAATCGGAGCCGGCAGGAAATCCACCACCGCGTCCAACAACTGCTGAACCCCCTTATTGCGAAGCGATGACCCGCACAAAACCGGAGTCAAGGTCTGCGCGAGTGTCGCGCGCCGCAACCCATCCCGCAAAACCTGCGCGGGAACATCCGCGCAATCCAGATAGGATTCCAGGACCTTTTCATCCCGCTCCGTCAAAACCTCGATGAGTTGAGCGCGGGCCTTCTCGGCCTCAACCGCCAGTTCGGACGGAATCGGAACCGTCTGAACCTTACTCCCGAATGAAGTATCGTCGTAAACAATGGCCTCCATGGCCAGCAAATCAATAACGCCGCGGAATCCGTCCTCCGAGCCCCACGGTATCTGAATGGGCACAGGAACCGCTCCCAGGCGTGTTCGTATCTGCCCCACCACTGCGCTGAAATCGGCACCAATGCGATCCATTTTATTCACAAAGGCGATGCGGGGAACCTGATAGCGATCCGCCTGATGCCAGACCGTTTCAGACTGCGGCTGCACACCGCCCACGCCGCAAAACACCACAACCGCACCATCCAGGACACGCAACGACCGCTCCACTTCTACGGTAAAATCAACATGCCCGGGAGTATCAATGAGATTGATCTGGTAATCCCGCCAAAAACAGGTTGTCGCTGCACTCGTTATGGTGATGCCGCGCTCCTTCTCCTGCGGCATCCAGTCCATTGTGGCGGTTCCATCATGAACCTCACCCATACGGTGTACGCGACCGGCATAAAACAGAATACGCTCGCTTGTCGTGGTCTTGCCCGCATCAATGTGGGCAATGATCCCGATATTGCGAACGGCAGACAGGGGACGGATGCGATCCGCCGCTTCACGCTGGCGCGCTTCCCCTGTGGCTCCACCTTGTTTATTCTGTTCCAAAACCGTTTCCATTTTATTCACTAAACAAACAACACCCGCCGCCCGATCGTCGGACGACGGGATATTCACAAACTTAACTTACCATCGATAGTGGGCAAACGCCTTATTTGCCTGGGCCATCTTATGCGTGTCATCACGCTTCTTGATGGCATTACCCTGCTCGGCATAGGCGTCCAGGATTTCCTGGGCCAGCGCACGTCGCATCGGCACACCCTTCCGGGTTTTCGCGTACTGGATCAACCAGCGCATCGCCAGGGCTCCCTGTCGATCAGGCGTCACTTCAACGGGCACCTGATACGTGGCACCGCCGACCCGGCGCGACTTCACTTCGACTTTCGGCTTCACGTTGTCAATCGCGCGCAGAATCACTTCCAGCGGATCGCCATCAGGATGCTTCTCTTGAATCACCTTCAGGGCATCGTAAACAATGTTTACCGATACCGATTTCTTTCCCACCTTCATCAGGTGGTTCACCAGACGGCCGACCAACTCGCTGTTGTATTTCGGATCCGATTGAACCGCCCGTCGCACTGCTCTACGTCTTCGTCCCATGATCTTGCGCCGTCCTACGCCTGCTTCGGTGTTTTGACGCCATACTTGGAACGGCCCCGGTGCCGTCCCTCCACGCCCAGCGTGTCCAGAGTACCACGAACAATGTGATACCGCACACCAGGCAGGTCCTTTACGCGACCGCCCCGCACAAGCACTACACTGTGCTCCTGAAGATTGTGCCCTTCGCCCGGAATATAGGCGGTCACTTCCTCGCCATTGGTCAGACGAACACGAGCCACCTTACGCAGCGCCGAGTTCGGCTTTTTGGGTGTCTGCGTTTTCACGGACAGACACACGCCGCGACGCTGAGGACAATTCTTCAGCGCGGGCGATTTGCTTTTATTACGGATTTTCTTTCGTCCGTTCTTAACCAGTTGATTAATCGTCGGCATAGCTACATTCCCTTCCAAACGCAAAGCGCGAAAAAATGCCAGAAGTGATAGGTCCTTGTCAAGCTTTATCCCAAAAGCTCCTGAGCTTTCTTCAACGCTTCGCTCTCTTGACGCAAGTCCTCCTCGGGGATCGGCTCGGCCAGAGGCACTAATTTGATGTTCCGGTACATCGGGAAACCGGTCCCGCCCGGGATCAAATGACCCATGATAACATTCTCCTTGAACCCATACAGCGTATCCACACGACCCAGCGTCGCCGCCTCGGTCAACACGCGCGTGGTGTCTTGGAATGACGCCGCCGAAATAAAGCTCTCGGTCTCGAGCGCGGCCTTGGTGATCCCAAGAAGAGCCGGAGAGGCCTCCGCCGGACGCTTGCCTTCGGCCTGCGCCTTGGTGTTCATTTCCTGGAACACCCGCTTCTCAACCTGCTCACCCCAGAGAAAATCGGTATCGCCCGCGTCCGTGATCCGGACTTTGCGCAGCATTTGACGGACAATGATCTCGATATGCTTGTCGTTGATTTCAACGCCCTGCAACCGGTAGACTTCCTGAACCTGATTCACCAGGTATTCCTGCAACTCCTGAGGCCCGCATATCTCCAAAATTTCCTGGGGAACCACGGGGCCTTCCGTAAGCTGCTGCCCTTTCTGGACATAGTCACCCTTATACACAACGATGTGCTTGCCCATCGGAATCAGATGCTGCTCCTCGTCACCCGTGACCGCATCACGGATCAGCAGGCAGCGGCGTCCGCGCTGGTTTGCCCCGAAGTCAACCATTCCATCGATCTTCGCAATCTCGGCGGCATCCTTCGGCCTGCGGGCCTCAAACAGTTCCGCCACGCGCGGCAGACCCCCGGTGATGTCCTTGGTCTTGGACTCCTTGCGGGGCGTCTTGGCAATCACTTCACCCGCCGTGACCTTCTTGCCGTCCTTGATCATGACATGGGCGCCTGCCGGAATGTTATACGCCATGGGCGGCTCGCTAGGACCAAAGGTGATCACAATCTGGGGATGTAAATCCTCCTTGTGCTCGAGAACCACGGTACCCATCAGACCGGTGGACTGATCCACTTCCTTCTTGACCGTCACATTTTCAATAAACCCCTGGAAGTGAACCACACCCGGCTTCTCAGCCAGAATCGGCACGCTGTAGGGATCCCACTCAATGAAGCTCTGCCCCTTCTTCACCCGACCGCCATCCTCTTCAGCGATGACCGCGCCAATGGCGATAGAATGCCGCTCAACCTCCCGGCCGGTATCATCGAAAACCGCCACGGATCCGTTCTTGTTGAGCACCACGAATTTGCCCTGCTCATTCACCACCGTGCGCATGTTGGTATACTGAATGATACCGTCGTGCTTGGAGATCACATGGGGCTGCTTGAAAACCGAGCTCGCCGTACCACCGATATGGAACGTCCGCATGGTCAACTGCGTGCCGGGCTCACCAATGGATTGCGCGGCAATAATCCCTACAGCCGCTCCCATTTCAACCGGTCGCCCGTTGGAAAGGTCTCGTCCGTAGCACTTGGCACAGATCCCGCGCCTGGATTCGCACGTCAGGACACTGCGAATGCGAACCTTTTCGATATCCGCGTTCATAACCGCATCCGCCAGGGCCTCGTCAATGAGCCCACCTGCCGGAACAACCAGTTGACTCGTCACCGGATTGACAATGTCGTTCAACGCCGTACGGCCCTTGATGCGGTCGGCCAGCGAAACCACATTCTCGTCACCCTCCCCAATGGCCTTAACCTCGATGCCATTCAGGGTATTGCAGTCCTGCTCAATAATCCGGACATCCTGGGCTACATCGACCAGCTTACGGGTCAAATACCCGGCATCGGCAGTCTTCAGGGCGGTATCAGCCAGACCCTTGCGGGCACCATGTGTACTGATGAAGTATTCCAGAACACTTAATCCCTCGCGGAAATTCGACACAATCGGGAGCTCAATGATTTCGCCGGACGGCTTGGCCATCAATCCGCGCATACCCGCCAACTGGCGGATCTGCTGCCGACTGCCACGGGCCTTTGAGTCCACCATCATGAAGATCGGGTTGGCCTCATCGCTCCCCGCGTTCTCCTCGATCGCACGATACATTGCGTTTGACGTTTCGTCCGTCGCCTGAGTCCAGATATCAACGATCTTGTTGTAGCGTTCCCCATCGGTAATGATACCGCGCCGGTACTGGCTTTCCACCTCGCTCACGGCCTTGTGCGCCTTGGCGATAATGTCTTCCTTCTCGGCCGGAATGATCATGTCCGATAATCCGATCGAGATCCCCGCCAGGGTGGCGTTCTCAAAGCCGATATTCTTCAGGCTTTCCAGAACTTTTACGGTTTCTGCATGGCCACTCACACGGTAACACTGCCAGATCAACTTTCCGAGAAACGATTTGTCGCAGCAGCGATTAATGAATCCCAGGGTCATAGGCAGGATTTCGTTAAAGAAAACCCGACCGACCGTGGTGGTCAACATCTTCGAATGATTGTCGCCGAAGACCGTCTTGCGCCCGAAGTCTGGATTCTTGAACCGGACACGGTTATGGATCTTGAGTGCGCCATCATCGTACGCCAGACGGACCTGGGCCGCCTCGTCAAAAATTGGAAGCCGCTCCTGCTCCTGGCTCTGGCCGGCCGCCTTGCGCCGGACTTCCTTGATCCGATCTTTTTGAGCCGATGATGTGAGATAATAAATGCCCAGCGCGATGTCCTGGGTGGGCGTCATAACCGGTTTTCCGCTCGAGGGCGAGAACACGTTGTTCGTAGAAAGCATGAGCAGGCGCGACTCGATCTGGGCCTCGATGGACAGCGGCACATGCACCGCCATCTGATCCCCGTCAAAGTCGGCATTGTACGCCGTACAGACCAGCGGATGCACTTGAATCGCCTCACCCTCCACCAAGATAGGCTCGAACGACTGGATGCTCAGGCGATGCAGCGTCGGGGCGCGGTTCAGCATGACGGTCTTGTCGCGGGTGATCTCCTCGAGAATCGCCCACACCTCGTCCGATTGCTTGTCGATCAGTTTTTTCGCACTGCGGACCGTATGCGCCACGCCCATTTCCTTCAGGCGGCGGATGATGAATGGCTCAAACAGAACCAGGGCCATCTTTTTGGGAAGTCCGCACTGGTGCAGTTTCAATTCGGGACCGACCACAATCACGGAACGTCCGGAATAATCGACACGCTTGCCGAGCAGATTCTGACGGAACCGGCCTCCCTTGCCCTTGAGCATATCACTCAACGACTTCAGCGGGCGATTTCCGGCGCCGGTTACAGCCCGTCCATGGCGCCCGTTATCGATGACGGCGTCCACGGCCTCCTGAAGCATGCGCTTCTCATTCCGAATGATCACATCCGGCGTCTTGAGCTGGAGAAGATTCTTTAACCGGTTATTGCGGTTAATCACCCGGCGATACAGATCATTCAGATCCGACGTCGCAAACCGGCCGCCCTCAAGGGGCACCAGAGGCCGCAAATCAGGCGGAATCACCGGCAGGACTTCCATGATCATCCATTCCGGCCTCGTATTGCTGGTCAGAAACCCTTCCAGAACTTTCATGCGCTTGGAGTATTTCTTGCGATTCTGCTTGCTGCGCGTGGTCTCCATCTGCGCATCCAGCTCCGCCAGACATTTCTCCAGGTCAATCTTCTTCATCAGGTCGCGAACCGCCTCGGCACCGATACGGGCCACAAACGCATCCCCGTATTTCTCCTGGGCTTCCCGGTAGTCCATTTCGCTGAGAAGCTGCTTCTCTTGAAGCGGCGTATCGCCCGGCTCCACCACCACATAATCCTCATAGTAAAGAATGCGCTCCAAGGAGCGGGCGGTCATGTCGAGAACCAAGCCGAGGCGACTCGGGGTGCACTTGAAAAACCAGATATGGGACACAGGCACCGCCAGGTCGATATGACCCATGCGCTCACGCCTCACACGCGACTGGGTGATTTCCACCCCGCACCGGTCGCAAATCACGCCCTTGTGCTTGATCCGCTTATACTTCCCGCAACTGCACTCCCAGTCCCGCGTCGGGCCGAAAATACGCTCGCAAAACAAGCCACCCTTTTCGGGCTTATAGGTGCGATAGTTGATCGTTTCCGGGTTCTTCACCTCGCCATGGCTCCACGCCCGGATCGTTTCCGGCGAAGCCAAGGTGATGTTCACGGAATCAAACCCCTCCATCAGGGGCATTCCAAGCCGCTCTCGGGCGGCAGAATTTGTCAAGGTACGTTCAGACATAGGTGACTCAGCGTTGCCGCCGCCTCCGTTAAACTCGTTTTTCCTTCGCTTCAGCCCGCACGTCCAGCCCAATGGCCCTCAACTCGTTAATCAGCACGTTGAACGACTCGGGGCGATCCGCCTCAAGCACATTCTCGCCTTTCACGATGGACTCGTAAATCCGCGTACGCCCATTGGTATCGTCGCTCTTGACGGTCAATAACTCCTGCAGCGCGAATGCCGCGCCATAGGCCTCGAGCGCCCAGACTTCCATTTCCCCCAGGCGCTGTCCACCATACTGCGCCTTACCCCCCAGCGGCTGCTGGGTGACGAGCGAGTACGGCCCCACCGCGCGGGCATGGATCTTGTCGCTGACCAGATGGTGCAGCTTGAGCATGTAAATGTAACCCACCACCACCCGCTGATCAAATGATTCGCCGGTGCGGCCGTCAAAAAGCTGCGTCTTCCCGTCGGCCGGGAGCTTCGCATCCTTCATCAAGTCATGAATCCGCTTTTCGGAAATACCATCAAAGACCGGCGTGTTGGCATACAGCCCGAGGATCTTACAGGCCCACCCCAGATGGGTTTCAAGAACCTGTCCCACATTCATACGTGACGGCACACCGAGCGGATTGAGCACAATATCAACGGGAGTCCCGTCAGGGAGAAACGGCATGTCCGCTTCCGGCAGAATTCGAGCCACTACGCCCTTGTTTCCATGACGTCCGGCCATCTTGTCACCCACCGACAGCTTTTTCTTACTGGCGATGTAGACGCGAACCTGCTTGATGATTCCCTGATCCACTTCATCGCCGCTCTCCAGACGATCCATGGCGTTCTCGTATTCATGCTCGAGTTCAATGAACTTCTGCTGATACTCGCCGATGATTTCTTGGATCTTGATCTGAATGGGGCTGCTCTCGATCGCAATATGGGCACTCTCGTTTGCCAGTTTCCGCAACAGCGTCTTGGTGATCTTCCGGTTGGCGGGAATAATGATTTCACTGGAATCAATATTAACCACGTCCAGCGGGATTTTTTCACCCAGCAGGATGTTGCTCAACGCTTCCGTGAGCTGATCCACCAATTCCTGCTTCTTGGACTGCTGTTCCTGAGCCACATTCTTAGCCTGGCGCTTCCGTTCCGCAGGAGTCATCTTCTCCCGGGCAATATCCTTGTGGGCCGAGACCTTCACATCCATGACGATTCCATAGGTTCCGCTCGGAACCGTCAGGGAGGTGTCACGGACATCCGCGGCCTTTTCTCCGAAGATTGCGCGCAACAGGCGCTCCTCGGGAGCCAGCTCGGTTTCGCTCTTAGGCGTAATCTTGCCGACAAGAATGTCGTCCGGCTTGACCTCCGCCCCAATTCGAATGACCCCGTCTGAACCCAGATTGCGAAGAGCCTCTTCACCGACATTCGGGATATCCCGGGTGATTTCCTCGGGCCCAAGCTTGGTATCACGTGCCCCGGCCTCGAATTCCTGGATATGAATGGACGTGAACACATCATCTCTAACCACGCGCTCACTGATCAGGATGGCGTCCTCAAAGTTATAACCGCACCACGGCATAAACGCCACCAGCACGTTACGCCCGATCGCCAATTCGCCGCCCGCCGTGGCCGGCCCGTCAGCCAAGACATCACCTGTCCTGATTTTCTGACCGACCTTCACGACGGGTTTTTGATTGACACAGGTTCCGGCATTCGACCGCATAAACTTGTTCAGAAGGTAGGTCCGTTCGTTGTCCTTCTTCTTGCCGCCCGCCTTGTCATTCGTCACAACGACCTTATTGGCCGAAACGTAGGTCACCACGCCGGGCTCCACCGCAAGCATCAGCACACCCGAATCCCGGGCAATGCGACTCTCGAGGCCGGTTGCCACAAATGGGCGCTCCGTCTCCAGCAGGGGAACGGCTTGACGCATCATGTTCGATCCCATCAAGGCACGGTTTGCATCATCGTGCTCCAGGAACGGGATCAATCCGGCCGCCACCGACACGACCTGCTTGGGCGACACATCCATGTAGTCCACCTTCTCCTTGGGGACCTCCATGAACTCACCGCGATGGCGAACGGCAATCGCTTCACGCGACATGCGGCTGCGGGCATCCAGCGGCGTATTGGCCTGGGCAATTACAAATTTCTCCTCACGATCTGCGCTGAGATATTCAACCGAATCCGAGACCGTCCCGTTATTCACCTTACGGTAGGGCGTCTCAATAAATCCGTACTCGTTGACGCGGGCATAAATACCCAGCGAGGAAATCAAGCCGATATTCGGCCCTTCCGGTGTTTCAATCGGGCAAATCCGGCCATAATGACTACTGTGAACGTCACGAACCTCGAATCCGGCACGTTCCCGGCTCAACCCGCCCGGGCCCAACGCGCTGAGACGGCGCTTGTGCGCCAACTCGGACAACGGATTGGTCTGATCCATGAACTGGCTCAACTGGCTACGTCCGAAGAAATCCTTTACAACGGCCGACAACGTCTTGGGATTAACCAGGCGCTGCGGAGTCAATGTTCCAGTGTTCGGATCAAACAGGGTCATCCGCTCACGCACCAGGCGCTCGGCGCGAGCCAGTCCCACCCGGCACTGGTTTTCAATCAGTTCCCCGATTGTGCGCAGTCGTCGGCTTCCAAGATGATCAATGTCATCAATGGTGCCCTTTCCACTTCGAATGCTGATCAGGTACCGGATGGCCGCGATCAGGTCGCTTCCATCGGGACTCAGCGTGCGCAGGCGCTCCTCTTCCGTGACGGTAATGAAGGCATCCTTTTCCTTGGTGTCCTTCTTACCCATAATCACCGAAATCAAATCCAGGGAGTCCTTGATTTCAGAGTCCAGCTTCTGACTGATCTTGTACCGTCCAACCCGGCCCAGATCATAACGGCGCACATCAAAAAACAAACGCTTGAGCAATTGACGCGCATTCGAAACCGTCGCGGGATCGCCGGGTCGCAACCGGAGATAGATGTCTTTCAAGGCATCATCCATCGAGTGCGTGGGGTCTTCCTTGATGCTCTTCAACATCACTCCGGAATCCCAGGACACATCAACCACCTCGACATCCTTGAAACCCGCCGCCTTCATCTGGGACAGCACGTTTTCAGAGAGCGGCTCATATCGGCGGGCCAGCACGGTCTGGGAATCGACGTCAATGACATCATCCCGGAAAACAAGAGTCGCCAGCTTCTCTGCGCTGACCGACTCCGACATCTTCATCTTGCGCAGCGTGTAGAACAAGCCCAGCAGATCGGCATCGGTTCCATAACCTAACGCACGCAGGAAGGTCGTCGCCAGGAATTTCCGGCGTCGATGTCGGCGATCCATGTAGATCCACAACAGATCCGAGGCATCAAACTGAACCTCCACCCACGATCCCCGATCGGGAATGATGCGGAAGGAATACAGCATATTGCCGCTGGAATGAACTGATTGTTCGAAGCAGATCCCGGGTGACCGGTGCAACTGACTGACAATCACCCGCTCGGCACCGTTGATCACGAATGATCCCTGCGGTGTCATGAGCGGAATTTCGCCCATATACACGGTTTCCTCACGAACTTCTTCCCCGTCCTTGAGCCGGAACGTCACATGCAGGGTGCCAGCATAAGTCTGCCCTTCCCGAAGGACCTCAAAGGGATCCGCCTTAGGGAGAGTAAACTCATACTTCACAAAATCCAACACGTACCGCCCATCGTAACTCTCGATGGGGAAAACTTCCTTGTAGACCGCCTGCAGCCCCATGTTATGGCGACCACCGGGGGCAATATCGAGTTGGAGGAAATCCTTATAAGACGCCGTCTGAATTTCAATCAGATTGGGCGGCTCGATTACCTCGACCAGTTTTCCGAAGTTCGTTCTCTCAACCATTCCAGCACCTGTTGCAGGGGGTTCGCCAGGACACCAACACCGCGGCCCCATGGCCGCCCGTCGTAAACCACATCCTCAGGAGGGGGCTTACTTGATCTCGACGGTTGCGCCAGCCTTCTCCAAGACTTCCTTGAGCTTGGCGGCTTCGTCCTTGGAAACACCTTCCTTGACGGTCTTCGGGGCACCTTCGACCAGATCCTTCGATTCCTTGAGGCCCAGACCGGTAATGCTGCGAATTTCCTTGATGACGCCGATCTTGTTGCCACCCGCACTAGCGAGCACAACCGTGAACTCCGTCTTCTCAACCGCAGCTTCGACCGCACCCGCAGGGGCTGCCGCCGCCATGGCCATCGGCGCCGACGCGCTGACTCCCAGGCGCTGCTCGAGGCCCTTCACCAGCTGTGAGAGCTCCAGCACGCTCATGCTCTCGATCGCCTTGACAATCTCTTCCATCTTGCCTTCCAACTTGATTTCCTCAGACATGGTATTCTCCCTTTTCTTAACTCTAATATTAAAACAAACGTCACTACGCCGCGTTCTTCTTGTCCTCGACTGCCTTCAATACGTAAACAATGGTTGACACCTTCTGCTTCAATACGCCCACCAGACGCGACAGAGGAGCCGCTATGGTGCCCACCACCTGACCCAACAACACTTCACGGGGCGGAAGTTCCGCCAGGGCAACAATCTGGTCCGCGGTGAGAATCAGGTTCCCCATGACCCCCGCCTTCATAACCGGTCGCCCGCCGGTACGACTGAATTGCTTGATGACCTTGGCCGCCTGAACCACATCGGTTCCGGTCACGATCGCGGACTGCCCCTTGAGGGACGGATCCAGACCCGACCAGCCCTTATCCCGCATGATTAAGCGCAGGAAGCGGTTCTTAACAACCTGCATCCGGGCTCCCGACTTGCGGAGCTGGCGGCGCAACTCGGAGAACTGATCCACCTTCATGCCGCGGTATTCCGCCACCAGCACAAAGGACGACCCGTTGATCCGGGCGGTTATTTCCTCATAAATCGATTGTTTTTCCGGTCTCATAGCACCGAGCCTTTTTGTTAATCCCTCACATCCACACGGAGACCAACCCCCATCGTGGAACTGAGCGTACAGCGTTTGATAAATGTGCCCTTGGCCGCAGCCGGGCGCGCCGCCCGAATCGCCGCGATCAGGACGTTGACATTCTCCAGAAGCTTGGCCTCGTCGAACGAGAGCCGCCCGAAGGGAACCTGGACATTACCACTGCGATCCATGCGGTATTCCACACGCCCCGCCTTGCTGTCACGCACCGCGGAAGCGGTATCATCCGTGACCGTCCCGGTCTTCGGGTTCGGCATCAGGCCGCGGGGGCCCAGCACCTTACCCAGCTTGCGAACTTCCTTCATGGCATCCGGCGTCGCGATGGCGACATCGAATTCCGTCCAGCCGCCCTTGACCTTCTCGATCAAATCCTCGTTACCGACAACATCGGCGCCTGCCGCCCGGGCCGCATCAGCCGCAGCGCCTGCAGCAAACACCGCGATGCGGATCTTTTTGCCGGTTCCGTGGGGAAGCCCGACCGTGCCGCGCACCGTCTGGTCCGTCTTCTTCGTATCCACTCCAAGCCGGATCGCAAGCTCTGCGGTTTCGTCAAACTTGGAAACCTTGTTCGCCTTCAGAAAGCGAATCGCCTCAGCCACGTCATAGACTTTGTCCTCGACGACGGCCTTCACCTTGTTATATTTTTTTCCGTGAGTTGCCATGGTTAACGAACCACCTCGATTCCCATGCTGCGCGCCGTTCCCTCGATCATGCGGGCGGCGTGATTTTCATCAGTTGCATTCAGATCATTCATTTTGGTGCGCACGATCGCGAGCACCTGCTGAGCCGTCACCTTGCCAACCTTGTCGCGGTTGGGCTGTGCGGATCCCTTAGCCAGGCCAGCTTCACGCTTCAGTAGCGAGGACGCGGGCGGGCTTTTGGTGATGAACGTGAACGAGCGATCCTGGTAGACTGTGATGACCACAGGGATCACCAGGCCAGCCATGCTCTGCGTCGTCGCGTTGAATTCCTTGCAAAACTGCATGATGTTCACACCGTGCTGGCCCAGAGCCGGGCCCACGGGGGGCGCCGGATTCGCCTGCCCGGCGGGAATCTGCAGCTTGATTTTTCCTGTTACTTTCTTTGCCATATCTTTCCCCTGCCTCGCCGTCGCGAAGGCTTACTGCCGTTCCACCTGCCAGCACTCCAACTCCACCGGGGCCGAGCGACCGAAAATAGCCACCGACACCTTCAGCTTGCCGCGATCCGCATCCACTTCATCCACGGTACCGGTAAAATTCATGAAGGGCCCATCCGTAATTTTGACCGTCTCACCGGTCTCGTAAATCACCTTCGGCTTGACCTTCTCCTTCTTTTCCTCCACCTGGTATAGAAGCTGATCGACTTCATCGGGCCGAAGCGGCGCAGGCCGTTCCCCCCCCACAAACCCGATCACACCGGGCGTCTCGCGGATAAAATACCAGACCGTGTCGACCACCTTTTTGTCATCGCCGTAAAGCTTCATATTCACCAGGACATAGCCCGGGAAAAACTTGCGCGTGATGACGCTCTTAACCCCTTTTTTGGTTTCGGAGACTTTTTCCGTGGGAATCAGGATCTGCCCGACATAATCCCGCATCTCCTCCTTGTCGAGGCGGCGCTCAATGCTTTCCTTGACCTTCGCCTCCTGGCCGGTCAATGTATGCAGCACAAACCACTGTTTTTCACTCATGAAAACCCCGGTCCTGAATGCCCGTTAATGACGCGCAAAAAATCCCACACACTTCCTCAACACGGTGTCGCAAAGCCCGATATAAACCGCGAACAAAATCACCGCCACAATCACCACGACTGTGGACTCGATCAATTCCCCCCGTGTCGGCCAGGTGGACTTACGCAGTTCGTTCTGGACATCCGCCAGAAAGAACCGCACTTTTCTAAAACTTTCCGTTACCGTGCTCACCGCTTTACTCCACACTTATCGTTCATTTGGCAGGCCAGGAGGGCATCGAACCCGCAACCTCCGGTTTTGGAGACCGGCGCTCTGCCAATTGAGCTACTGGCCTATATCAAGTAAACCCCTTAGCGGGTCTCCTTGTGAATCGTATGCTTCTTCTCGAACCGGCAGTACTTCTTAAGTTCCATCCGGTCCGGCGTCAGCCGTTTGTTTTTCGTTGTCGTATAATTCCGACGCTTGCAATCCGTGCAGGCGAGCGTGACCAGTTCCCTTGCCATGGCGTTCCATCCTTCATCAGAGCAACGGGCGGCGTCCCTGCGGCGCACCGCCCGCGCATATTATCCCGACCCACGGCCGGATGATTAGATTATTGCAGAATTTCCGTCACCGTTCCGGCGCCCACCGTACGACCACCCTCGCGGATGGCGAACCGCATGGACTTCTCCATGGCGATCGGCGCAATCAACGTAACGTCCATCGATACATTGTCACCGGGCATCACCATTTCGACGCCCTCAGGCAACGTCACGTCACCCGTCACATCCGTCGTGCGGAAATAGAACTGCGGGCGATATCCCTTGAAGAACGGGGTATGGCGGCCACCCTCATCCTTGCTCAGAACGTACACTTCGCACTTGAACTTCGCATGGGGAAGGATCGAGCCCGGCTTCGCCAGGACCTGACCCCGCTCCACGTCTTCCTTCTTCGTGCTACGCAACAGGCAACCCACGTTGTCACCGGCCTGGCCCTGGTCCAACAGCTTGCGGAACATTTCCACACCCGTAACTGTCGTCTTGACCGTCGGCTTCAAGCCCACGATTTCAACTTCCTCACCAACCTTGATGATCCCGCGCTCGATACGACCCGTCACCACGGTACCACGGCCTTCAATCGAGAACACATCTTCGATCGAGAGCAGAAACGCCTGGTCAATCACGCGAACCGGCTCCGGAATAAAGGTGTCCAGCGCTTCCATCAGATCCTTGATGCACTTCGTGCCGGGATCATCGGGAGAGGTGGCCGAAATGGCCGCCAAGGCACTGCCTCGGATGATCGGGGTCGTGTCGCCCGGATAATCATACTTGCTCAGCAACTCGCGGATTTCAAGTTCGACAAGATCCAGCAACTCGGGATCATCCACCGTGTCCACCTTGTTCAGGAACACAACCACCTTCGGAACGCCAACCTGGCGGGCCAGCAGGATGTGCTCGCGGGTCTGGGGCATCGGACCATCCGAGGCGCTGACCACCAGGATTGCGCCGTCCATCTGGGCCGCACCCGTGATCATGTTCTTGACATAGTCCGCATGGCCTGGACAGTCGACATGCGCATAGTGGCGCTTCTCGGAGCTGTACTCCACGTGCGAGGTCGCAATGGTCAGAATCTTGGTGGGGTCGCGACGACCCTGCGATTCCGAGGCCTTCGCAACCTGGTCATACTTGATGTAGGTGCTCAAGCCGCGCAATGACTGCACATAGGTGATGGCCGCCGTCAAGGTGGTCTTGCCATGATCAACGTGCCCGATTGTACCCACATTCACATGCGGCTTCGTTCTGCTAAATGCTTCCTTTGCCATTGTCGTACTCCTTACTGTTTCCCTGCTTCAGTCGTTTTTTTACCGTTCCGGCCAGCCGGATATTTCCAATCAAATCTGGAGCCCACGAGCGGGATCGAACCGCTGACCTCGTCCTTACCAAGGACGTGCTCTACCAACTGAGCTACGGGGGCGTCGCGTTCAATCCTTGCCAAAAACAAACACAAAAGAACGAATTCCTGCTGCTTTCATCAAATCCGGCAACAGAAAACTTCGCTCTCTAATTTTTTACCCAACAAAAAAGGCCTGCCAACTAAAAATCAGACCGTGGAAAGTATCACAGTCCGGCTTGATGTCAACCACTTTGTCGGTTTTTTGTCATTTATTTTCATCCCCCATTCCGGGTCAGGCACGGGGCTCCGCCAATTTCGGCGTTGTGGTGAAAAAACTCTCCCCCGTCTCCGCGTTACGGATTTCAAAATCCTCCACATGCCGGCCGGGATCCGCGCGGAAACTCAGGTATCCCGAAAATTTATTTTCAAGATCCATGAGAATCATCTCATCTTCCTTGCGGAGGCGATCCAGCACCGTCGGATTCACCACCACCTGGAGCTTCCGCTGCCCCGCATCCTTGAACCGGCGCATCAGCGCCGAAACCTGCCGCTGGATCTCCACGCTCATTGAAAGGGAGGACTTGACGCTGCCCCTGCCCTTGCAATACGGACAGTCGACATACATCGACGAAAGCACCCCTTCGTCCACGCGCTGCCGAGTCATCTCAAGCAGCCCGAGATTCGAAATCGGAAGCACATTCGTCTTCGCCTTATCCCGGTGCAGGGCATCCTTGATCGTTTTGAAGACCGCATTGCGGTTCTTTTTCTGCTTCATGTCGATGAAGTCGACCACGATCAGTCCGCCCACGTTGCGAAGCCGCAACTGGCGCGCCACCTCCTCGGCGGCCTCCGTGTTCACTTCGAAGATCACATCCTCCTGGGTCTGGGCACCCTTGTGCCGCCCTGTGTTCACATCCACCGAGATCAGCGCCTCGGTTTCTTCAAAGATGATGTACCCGCCGGACTTGAGCATCACTTTCCGGGCGAAGGCATTCTCCAGCTGCCGCTCCAGATTGAAGTGCTCAAAGATCGGCACCGACCCCTCGTACTGCTGGATCCGGGAACGGACCCGCCGGGAAATCCGGGAGGCCAGATCCTTGATGCTCTCAAACTTGACCGGATCATCCACCACAATGCGGTCGATATCCTCGGTCAGCCAATCACGCACCACCCGTTCCACCAGATCAAGTTCCTCGTACAGACAACACGGCGCGGGCACTTCCCGGATTCTCCGGGTCACTTCATTCCACCCGTCAACCAGCCCCCGCATATCCCTGACAAAGCTTCTCTGTTTGGCGCCCATGCCGGCCGTCCGGATGATCAGCCCTACGCCCTCGGGCACCGGCAGGCGGGCCAGGACCTTCTTCAGGCGCATGCGCTCCTTCTCATCCTCAATCTTGCGGGAAACTCCCTTCAGATTGCTCCCCGGCATCATCACCAGGTACCGCCCGGGGATGCTCAGGTTGGCCGTCACACGAGGCCCCTTGGTACTGATGGGCCCCTTGGTCACCTGCACGATGATCTCGGAGCCGATCGGGAACATCCGGGCGATTTCCTCGCTCGAATACCGCTTCTTCTTGGTCATCGTCCGGATCGTGATATCCTCGGCCGCTTCCAGCCGCGCCGCATCCTCGGGAATCATGTCCCAGTAATGCAGAAACGCATTCTTCTTGAGACCGATATCCACAAAGGCCGCCTGCAACCCGTCCTCGAGATTCTTGACCACCCCCTTGTAGATCCCGCCTACAATCCGCTCCTCGGTGGGATGCTCCACCTGGAACTCCTCAAGTTTGCCGTTCTCGAGCACCGCAACGCGCGTCTCGAGGCTCTCGACATTGATGACAATCTCACGCTTGAAACTCTTCCGCCCAAACCGGAATCCAAACATCGTATCCTTCCTTTCTTGACGGCCTCACAAACCCGGACGCCGTACATATACACTTTGTATCAAACCTAAAGTAAACAGGGTGATCACCATGAACGTTCCGCCGTAACTCACCAGCGGCAAAGGAATCCCAACCACCGGCAGCACGCCGATCGTCATCGCCACATTCACGAACGCGTGCGTAAAAACCATGGTCACAATCCCGACGCACAACACCCGCCCCATCTTGTCGCGCGCCACCATGGCCGCGTATAACCCGCATATCATCAGAATCCCGTACAATCCCAGCACCAGTAGCGCCCCCGCAAACCCCGTCTCTTCCGCGATAACGGAAAAAATGAAATCCGTGGGTGCCACCGTGCGCGGCAGGAAGCCCAGGATATTCTGGGTTCCATTCAGGAATCCTTTTCCCGTGAGTCCACCCGAACCCACAGCAATCTCAGACTGGCGCTTATTCCATCCCGTGCCCATCGGATCCTTCCCGGGATGCAAAAACACCGCGATCCGGTCACGCTGGTAGTCGCTCAACCGGATCGTTTGAAAAAACTTCTCCTGGTGCTCGGGCGTCATACCCAACCGCTCGGGAAGGGCCACCGCCGCCAGCACCAGCACGACCACCAGCGCCCCACCCGCCATCAGCGTCACCAAGGGCCGCACCGGGGCCCCCGCCGCGAACAGCATGGCGGTGACGATCGGGAGAAACACCAGCGCACTCCCCAGATCGGGCTCTTTCATCACCAAAAGCATCGGCACCCCCGCCAGGGCATACAGTTTCCACATCGGGAGTAGCCGGGCATACTTCTCCGCTAACGGGCTCAACAGGCAGGCCCCCAGAATAATCACCGCCAGCTTCCCGATCTCAGACGGCTGCACCCCGATGCCCAGGAACATCAACCAGCGCTTCGCCCCGTAAATCCGGGTTCCGAAAAACAAAACCGCCACCAGCAGAATCAGCCCCATGGCATAAAGCCCCCACGAGACATCCCGGAGCCGGCGATAATCCGTCATCGCCGTCACCAGATAACACCCCAACCCCGCCGCCGCCCACACCATCTGTTTCCGGAACAGATCCGCCGTGGAATCCTCCCGCATCGCCGTGGCGCTATAGATGAAAAACACACCGATCACAATCAGCCCCAGAATCACCGCCAGCATCAGCCAGTTCATCCGCTTAAGCAGTCGCAGACTGGAGAAAAATTCGCTCATCCGCCCGCCTCACTTTCTGAGGCCGGCCCGCGCCCGAAGATTCCCAGCATGAGCTCCCGCACCCGCGGCCCGACGGTCAACCCGCCCGACACCGCATCGTCCACCACCATGGCCACCGCATAACGGGGCTTGTCATACGGCGCAAACACAATCATCCACCCGTGTTTCTTCCGGTCTTCCTTCTTCCCGTATTCCGCCGTTCCGGTCTTGCCGGCCATTTCAACGCCGGGAATCCCGGCCCGTCTCCCAGTCCCCGTAGGCGCCATGACGACATCATGCATGCCCTGCCGAACCGCCTCCATCACCGATGGCGCCAGCGGGAGTTGCCTTACCTTGACGGATGGAAAATTCGTCAGGGTCGCCCCCTGCCAGTCGCGCAGTCCGGTCACCAGACGGGGCCGGTACACCGTTCCGCTATTCGCCAGTGCGGCGGCCATCAACGCCATTTGCAGTGGCGTCACCGCCAGGGCTCCCTGTCCGATCGAAAAGTTGCAGGTATCCCCGATACGCCAGTCATCATGCCAGGCCTTCGTTTTCCATTCCGGGGTCGGAACCAGTCCGGGCGCCTCCCGATCCAGTTCAATCCCTGTTTTCGACCCCATGCCGAACAGCGCAGCGAGGTCGGAGATGGCGTCGTTCCCGCACTTAACGCCTATCGTCGCGAAATACACGTTGCACGACTGCTCGATGGCGCGCCGGAGATCGACCCGTCCGTGCCCGTTCGGATTCCAGCACTTCATCGTTTTTTTTCCGATCATGTAATAGCCCGGACAGTCCACCGTCATCCCGGCCGACACCGCTCCGCTGTTAAGGGCCGCCAGCGCCGTTACGGGCTTGAAAATGCTGCCTGGCGCGTACACCTCCGCGACCGCCTTGTTCAGCATCGGGCGGTTCGGATCCGCATTGAACTGGTCCCACAGGATCTTGGGGACGATCGGCACGAACTGGTTTGGATTGAAGGTGGGCGAACTGGCCAGCGCGAGCACATCGCCGTTTCCGGGATCGACCACCACCACCGCGCCGGGCACATCCCGGATCGCGGATTCGGCCAGCGCCTGGATCCGGTTGTCAATCGCCAGGACCACTGAAGCCCCGGCCCGCGGCTCCCGCTCAACCTGCTCCGCATGCTTGAAGCCCGAGGCATCGATGCGAACCAACCGCCCGCCCGCCTCACCCGCCATCACCGCATCGAACTTTCGCTCCAACCCCATCTTTCCCTCCATCTCAGGAAGGGTGTACTGGTAGCCGGCAGCTTCGTCATCCGACAACTCCGCCTTGCCCACATACCCAAGCAGGTGCGACGCGAGCTCGTTTTGGGGATAGATCCGGGCGGGCTCGACATAAATATCCACCCCCGTCATATCGTAGGAAGTCTCGGCCAGCCGGGCCAACGCGGCGGGATCCAGGCTCCGCCAGGCCACGAGCGGCAGGGGAAGCCGACGCCGGATATGAAGCCAGATATCGTCCTCTGTAATCACCGGCTTACGACCCAGGAGCAGGGCGAACTCCGAAATCCGCCTCTGAATTTCCGCCACGGTATATTTCCATTTCCCCGGCTTCCTCATCTCCTCCAGGTAAAAGGCCAGGCAGTAGCAGGGCTGGTTGTCGGCCAGGGAGACCCCATGGCGATCCAAAATAAGACCCCGCGGGGCAGGCAGGCGAATCCGGCGCATGCTCTGCCGGTGCAGGCTTTCCTCAAACTCGCCTCCTCGTGAAACCTGCAGACTGAACAGCATCCCCCCCAGCAGGACGAGAAGGGCAAGCATGATGAGCAGGATCAGGCGGATCCTGCTCAACTCGGATTTGACCGTTTGGGTCCCTGCCGGCATGCTACCTTACCTCCGCCGTCGTTAATCCCACATGACGCTCCAAGGTGTCCGCCACCCACCACACCACCGGTGCCACCCCCAGGCCGAAAAGCGCATTGCCTCCTGCTTTCAGCGCCACCCACCACAACGGCATCTCGACCGAAAGGGTATTCAGGGAGAGCATTCCGTACAGGCCAAGCGTGGTGAAGGCGGCCATCGCCGCCCCCAGCACCGCGACCGTGAGAACACTGTCCCGGAACATCGTCTCGCGGGTTTCCTGCACAAATAACGCGAAGACAACCAGGCAAAGCGCGGAAGTTCCCACCGGAAACAAACTCATGGTATCCTGGATCATGCCCGCCAGAATGGCCGCCGTCACAGCCAGTCCCCGTGGATGAACCAAAGCGTAATACAGCGCCACTGCCGGAAGAATAGGGGGCTTGGAAAGCCCCAGCCAGGCCGCCGCCGGAATCAGCCCCTGAATCAGGGCGCCCACCAGCAATAAAAAAATAAGGATCGCCGCGGTCATTGATCCCCGCTTTGTTGTCCCGTTACCACCAGGACACTTCTGAGCCGCCCCAGGTCAGCCACCGGTTCAACATCCCCGTGCTGATAAAGCCCTGTCTCGTCAAAGGTCACCCGGACAACCCGCCCCACCATCAATCCGGGCGGGAAAATCCCGCCCAGCCCCGAGGTCATCACCCGTTCCCCGGCCTGGATCGCCAGATCCTTGCGCAAATAGTCCACGCGAAAGGGACCGGGAACACAGAGTACCCCCGTGCTGTGGACCCCTCTCAGCGAGACCCCGCCACCATGCAGAATCCCGAAGGATCCCTCCTGATCAAACCGGACGGATACCTTGAATGACCGGTCTGAAATAAGAAGAACATCGCATGTCTGATCCGACACCTCGGTCGTACGCCCCACCACCCCGTCGGGCGTAATGACCGGCATATTTCCGGTAAGGCCGTGTTTTCGCCCTTTGTCCAACCTGAGGGTCTGCCACCAGCCATACCCGTCATCACGGGCAATCACCTCACACGCGACCGTTTTCAGGGACACTCGCTTCTGGTAGTCAAGCTGCGTGCGCAACTCCTCGTTTTCACGGGCAAGGGGCTCCAGGGTTCGAAGCCTGGCGCGGAGCACTGCGGCTTCACGATCCAGCCGGTCGCGTTCCTGAATCACCTCTGTGATATTACCCACTGCCGAAGAGGTCCTCTGGACGCCGGACATCAGGCGGGTGACGCCACCCTGGTAGGTGGCCATGCTTTCGCGAAAGAATTCCCGGAGGGATGACGACACAGCGGGGGGAAGGTTCAGAAGAACCAGGAAAAAGGTCGCCAATATCACCCAGAAAAGAAAGTTTTTATCCCTCACGTCAAAAGCCCTTCACATCAAACAAAACCCACCGGGACGTGGAGAGGACGATTTGAGGATAGATGATGATCAGTAGGTACGCTGCTCGCCTGCGGCGATACGGCGCAGGACGGTGAGCTCGGAGAGCACCACGCCTGTTCCCTCGCACACCGCACTGAGCGGATCGTCGGCCCGGTGAACCGGAAGCCCGGTATGTTCGGCAATCAGCTGGTCAATCCCCCTCAGGAGAGAACCACCGCCGGACATCACCATGCCACGATCCACCAAATCAGCCGAGAGTTCAGGCGGACACCGCTCAAGCGTCACCCGGATGGCGTCCAAAATGGACGACAACGGCTCCTGCAGGGCTTCCCGGATTTCCTCCGAGGTCACCGTCAGGGTCTTGGGCAGTCCACAAACCAGATCGCGGCCCTTGACCTCCATGGTCAATTCCTCCGCCAACGGGTAGGCGGAACCGATCTTGATCTTGATACTCTCAGCCGTCCGTTCACCAATCATCAAATTGTAAACCCGTTTCATATACTGGGCGATGAATTCGTCCATCTCATCACCCCCGACACGCACGCTGCGACAGAACACTATGCCGGCCAGCGAGATCAGCGCCACTTCCGTGGTACCGCCCCCGATGTCCACAATCATGTTCCCGGCCGGCTCCTGGACAGGCAACCCGACACCGATTGCAGCCGCCATCGGCTCCTCAATCAGGTACACTTCCCGTGCCCCTGCGTGCATGGCCGAATCCTTGACCGCACGCTTCTCCACTTCCGTAATTCCACTGGGAACCGCGATAATCACGCGCGGCCGCACCATCGAGCGGCGATTGTGAACCCGGCGGATGAAATACTTCAGCATCGCCTCCGTAATTTCAAAATCCGCGATTACCCCCGCCTTCATCGGACGGATGGCCACAATACTCCCCGGGGTACGCCCCAACATCTGCTTGGCTTCCTCACCCACTGCCAAAACCTTGCGCGTGCCCGCCTGAATCGCGACAACAGACGGCTCCCGGAGGACAATTCCCCGGTCCTTGACGTAAACAAGTGTATTGGCTGTGCCCAGATCAATCCCGATATCGTCGGAAAACAGCCCCAGCAAGAGATTTAGCATAGCGATTCCTTCTGCCCTCTGTTGCTCCGAAACCCACTTCGGACAACATAATGAGACGTAATTTGCGGGAATGCGACCATCCCGTCAAGCCCCAAATCCACCGGATAATCTGGACAGATCCCGTGAATGGGCTGATAATGGCACTCTATTCTCAAGGAGGTGATTGTGAATCGAATGCGTTTGGCCGTCCTGCTGGGCCTCATGGCTCTGGCACAAACCGGTTTCACCCTGCCCCCAAAGGAGATTCCTATGAATGACTGGCGCAAACTAACCTCAAAAGAAGAACAGGTTATTGTTCACAAGGGAACCGAACCCCCCTTCAGTGGACGTTTCAACAAATTCACGGCTCCCGGTCTCTACACCTGTAGGCGATGCGGGGCGGCGCTTTACCGGGCGGAAGACAAATTCGACGCCCACTGCGGCTGGCCCAGTTTCGACGCCGAGATCCCGGGCGCAGTCAAGCGCCTGAAGGACGCCGACGGCCACCGTATTGAAATCGAATGCGCCCACTGCAACGCCCACCTGGGCCATGTCTTCACCGGCGAGAAAATGACCGCACGCAATACCCGCCACTGCGTCAATTCGATCTCGATGGACTTTGTCCCGCAGGCGGATCTCGCCAAGAACTTTGAGCGGGCAATCTTTGCCGGTGGCTGCTTCTGGGGAATGGAATATTACCTGCAGCAGGCACCCGGGGTGCTCCGCACCATGGTGGGCTACACGGGCGGAAAGACCGGAAAACCCTCCTACAAGGATGTCTGCGGCCACGGAACCGGTCATGCGGAAGCGGTGGAGGTCGTGTTCGACCCCCGCCGGACTTCCTTCGAGAAGCTGGCTCGCCTCTTCTTTGAGATTCATGACCCCACCCAGGTTGACCGGCAGGGACCGGATGTCGGCGACCAGTACCGATCGGAGATTTTTACCCTCACTCCAAAACAGAAGCAGACAGCGGAGAAACTGATCGGCGAACTCAAGGCCAAGGGATGGAAGGTCGTCACACGACTCACCCCCGCCACCACCTTCTGGCCCGGAGAGGA
Organism: uncultured bacterium; assembly: GCA_903958395.1. GTDB lineage: Bacteria > Verrucomicrobiota > Kiritimatiellia > CAIKKV01 > CAITUY01 > JAABPW01. Next base: position 45,404 of record CAJBSZ010000435.1, read on the forward strand.
CTACCACCGGGATTACTACCTGCGTAACGGCAAGACACCCTATTGCCACCGCCCCGAACCCAGGTTCGAAAAGGGACCGTAGGAAGGGAAGACAGAATGTGTTCCTTGGAACTCGCAGTTTTAACCTTTCCTTGACGAATTGACGCTATCCGTCGTCTGACGGTGTTGTTACCTTACCTCATGAACATGCAAGACCGCTTCGGCATGAACATGAAAATAGGGCATCATACCGGCCTTCTCCTCGCAGCCCTGATCCTGCTGGCTTACCCCACTCTGTCCGTCTCCGGGGCAACACCGCTGGAGCTCGACACCACCATCAGCAACGCCGTCGACAGTTGTTTCGCCTTTGCCACTGGTGCCAAGGCCGTCGCACCCGGCGGTATTGTCGGAGTAGCTTTGGACGGCGAGTTTGTTTTCCAACGGGTTTACGGGATGTCCGATGTTGACGCGGCGCTCCCCAACTCCACGACGGCTCCTTTCTACCTCGCCTCCTGCTCCAAACAATTTACCGCCATGTGCGTGCTCTTGTGCCAGGAAAAAGGCCTACTCTCCACCAATGATGAACTCCGGCTCCATATCCCGGAATTGGACCCCGTATTTGACGGCATAAAAGTACAGCACATGCTCAATATGATCAGCGCCATTTACGATGCTGGCACAGGCGATCAAAAGAGTACTGCGGACGACATGCTTGCCGCGCTATTAGCCGAAGGGAAATGGGGGATCGCCTCCAACCAGCTTCCGATTGGAAGCACGATGGTTTACTGCAACATGAATTACGTCCTGCTTGGCCTGATCGTGAAAAGAGTCTCAGGGAAGACTCTCCGCCAATTTGCACACGAGGAAATCTTCGCGAGACTTGGCATGACCAACTCGGATATCCGCGATTCTTTTTTCATCGTGGTCACCAACCAACCCAATGGGTACGATGATAGTCTGGCCCTCTGGAGCACGACCATCTCGAACTCGCCCGCGACCGGGTCCACCGGGGTCAGCGCGACGCTGGCCGATTTATTGCGCTGGCACGAAAACTTCTATTCCAATCGACTGGGCAGTTCGAATCAAACCCTGATCACCAATTTTGAAACACCGGGACGCTATACCAGTGGACCGAATATCGGAAACCCGGTTTTCAATGCCGGACTAGGCCTTCCCTCCTATGCCTGCGGGATCATGCCTGACAACTATGGGGGGAATGCACGGGTCTGGCATACGGGCCGGTGGATGGGATTTAAAACCGCTACCTGCCGATACCCGAATCTGCATCTTTCCGTCTTTGTACTGCTGAACCGCGATGATCAATTTCCGGATTTCCAAACCGTTGCGAATGCGTTCCTGAACAATGTCCGTTTCGCCAACAATCCACCCCCCGCCACCGCAAGGGCAGGAACACCCTATCATTTCAAATATCTGGCCAGCGGAGCGCCCCGCCCAGTATTCACGCTGCAAAGCGGGACTTTACCGAATGGGCTCGTGCTGAATGGCGACGGAACATTGGCTGGAACCCCCACCACAGAAGGCGATTTCAGTGGCGTCGTGATCGCCACCAGTGGCCTCAAAACCCGAACCCAGCCCTTTGCCATTCATGTGGATCCTAATCCGGTGATTGAAGCCTATCAACACGGGGTATTCGTGATTTTCGAATATTGAGAAGTAGCGACTAGATGAACTTGATCAACACTATAATGTGCAGCGGGAATCATACGCGGCGGGCGTTTTCCGCCGCGGCCGGCGTGTTGACCCTACTGGCAGGAACGGGCGTCGCGTCAACCCTTTGGGAATTCAAGTTCAACGAAACCGGACTCGCGCCGGCAAACACCGGAACCGGCAGCCTTGCCCCGGTCCTGATTACCCGCCGAGCCTTCTCCTGGCCCTTTAGATACGACCTACATGGCGCCGACGGGAGCGGGGTTAGTGGTCTGGCGGGCGACCGGGCACTGAATCTGAGCGGAATCAACACCAATGGCGGCCTTTATACCGGGCATACCGCTGGGCCTCAGCTCAATGTCGCCTACACCAATTGCACCGCCATCCAGAATCTTACAACCCTGACGCTCTCGGGCTGGTTCAATGCCCTGTACCCCATCGAGATAGCCACCTACTCAGGAAACGCAAAGCTGATGAGCTTCTATCAATGGTCCAGCCTCAACGGTGGCAACAATGGATTTGGCGTGCAGATTTCCACCACCATCGCCACCAAGAACCAGATCTATGTCATACTCGATAAAGCGAGCCTTTACTTTGACGTGACGGCCATCATGGGTTTCAACGACACGAACAAATGGTACTTCTGGGCGGCGACATACGACGGCACGCTAAGCTCCAATAACGCCAAGTTATACATGGGAACCCCGGGTTCCGCCGTAATCCAGGTCGGGGCGGCCCAGACGGCCAATTCCGGCTCTCTGGAAACCAACACGTCGGATTTCTCTCTTAACGGAGGAAGTGGGTCTGGCACCATCAAGGGATTCCAGGACAACGTACGCGTTGACAATGTGGTGATGAGTCTGGCCGAACTGGAAACCCGCCGGATCCTGGATGCGGGGGCTAATATGGCACTCTACGGCAGGGGAACTCTGATCCCCAACGGGAATGGCACCCCGATCCCCGGGGACGCCACGGATTTTGGAAACGCCATGCCTGCCAGCCTGGCGGTCACGAACGTCTTCGCCATCACCAATTGGGGCGCGGATCTCCTTCTCCTGACCGGAGCCCCCCCCGTTGTTCTTTCGGGAAACACGGGGGATTTCACCGTTATCGTGGACAGCCTGTCGACCAATATTGCCGCCCGGTCCAGCACCCCCTTCAAAGTGGTGTTTGCGCCCACGACAACCGGGACCAGAACCGGTCTGGTCTCCATCGCGAATAGTGTCGCTTCAAAGAATCCCTATACATTCACGATCAAAGGAAATGGGATCACTGTTGAACCCGTGATCGGAGCCATGGGCAAGGGCCGGACCATCGGCACTGGCGACCTGTCCCCTTCCGGAGCCGATGGTACAGACTTCGGGGCGGCGGACATTACCGGCATGGCCATCACCAATACCTTCGCCATCACAAACAGCGGACTGGCTCTTCTCACGCTCACAGGCGGGACACCCGTCACGCTCTCAGGCGACACAGGTGATTTTTCAGTCGATACAGCAGGCATGGCCTCCAGTGTGGCCGCAGGGGCATCCACAACGTTCAGAATCATTTTTAATCCCGGAGTCCACGGCCTCCGGACCGCTTTGGTTCATCTTGCAAGCGATGATGCACACCTGAATCCCTTCACCTTTTTCGTTCAGGGAACAGGTCAGAAACCCCTCATCGTGGTTTCTGGAAATGGCACACCGATCACTTCGGGCGACATCACCCCCGCCATGGCCGATGGAACCGACTTTGGCGGAACAGACCTGATGCTGGGACCCACACTCACGAATGTGTTTGCGATCACCAACTCGGGACCCGGCGTGCTGCTTCTCACCGGGGAAACGCCCGTGAGCCTCAGCGGGAATGTCTCCGACTTCACGGTATGCGCAAATCCAGCCACGACGCTAGTCAGCGGCGCCTCAACTTCCTTCAAGGTCGTTTTTGCCCCGACAATGCCCGGCATAAGGACCGGAACCGTGACGATTGCAAACAATGACGTCGACAGGACTCCGTACGTATTCGGAATCCAGGGATTTGCCGGAGTGGCCACGAATAGCATCCCCTACGGCGAAACCTTCGAATCGTATCCAGTCGGATATGAACTGGCCTTCACCAATGGCTGGTCTGCCCGATTCTCCCCGATGGGCGTTGTGACAACGAATCCCTATGCCGGCAGCTATACAGGAGCCTTCCCTCTCCAGGGGCCGCATCAGAAGACGTTCCGAATTGATGGTCTGGTGACCAACACCTTCAGCGCCACAACTCATTCAAACGTATGGGTAGACATGATCCTGGAATCAAAATCCTGGACCAACAACACCCTGCCTGCCGAAAGCCTCCTGACCCATGCGCAGTTCGCCCTATGCATCACCACGAACCACCACGTGGCCGTCTGGAACTGCCTCGCCCCCCCCTCCCCGACCTGTGGGTGGACCGAACTTCTCGACACCGATGTGCCGGAGAACTCCTTTGTTCGCGTCACCGTTGAAATGGATTATGTCAGGGATTCCACCAATTACTTCCACTATCGGGTCTGGGTCAATGAGACGGCATCAGTCAGTCCCAAAATCTGGTATGCTGCCGCCAAAACAAATTTGAATTCACTGAGCCGTATCACGTGCGAAGGCCTGTTCCATATGGATGATCTGAGTGTGCAGACCTTGAACCCATTCGGGGCGCTCAGCATCTTTGCATCCAGTCTGGGGTATGGTTCCATCGTTCCGGCGGGAACGGTAACGATTCCCTATGGTTCCAGCACCAGCTTCACGAATACTCCATCCCTCTGGTATCATATCGGTACCCTGACGGTTGATGGAAGCCCCATCGAAGCCCTCCCAGTCCTTACGTTCACCAATGTCAGGACCAGCCACACCATCGAGGCCCGTTTTGCGCCGGACACCGTATTGAGCAATACGCCAAGCTGGTGGCTCGCGGAAGCAAACCCGGCGTGGACAAATAACCTAAATGCCGCCGCGACAAACGACCAGGACCGGGATGGTTTCACGACGTGGGAGGAATATATCGCCGGCACAAACCCAACGAATCCGGCCAGCGTATTTGGTCTCCAAATTGTCTGGAGCAATAACGCATGGCAAGTCTCCGTTCCTACCATCGAACCAGGCGCGCAGTATGAAGGGCTTAACCGGTATTACTCGCTTGAATCCTGTACCGACCTCCTATCCGGAAACTGGGCACCTCTTCCAGGGCTGACAGACATTCGCGCCTCAGGCTCAGTCCTGATCTGCACAAATCTGACCGGCGCCACAAACCGTTATTTTAAAGGCAAGGTCCGACTAGCCCCATAGCGCGTTGCGTCAAATTCGAGCGAAATTGATAATGGATGGACTTATGGGCGGGATTTACTGATAATCGATATGCACCATGAAGGAGATCATCGCATGACCCATCAGTCCGAAACCAAAAATATGGCCTTGTTCTGCGATTTCGAGAATGTCGCCTTGGGCGTTCGCGATGCGAACTATGCCCAATTCGACATCAGCAAGGTGATCGAGCGGCTATTGCTCAAGGGGAACATCGTTGTCAAAAAGGCCTACTGCGACTGGGGCCGCTACAAGGAGTTCAAGGCGACCATGCATGAGGCGTCTTTTGAACTCATCGAAATCCCGCATGTGCGGCAATCGGGCAAGAACTCCGCCGATATCCGAATGGTGGTGGATGCACTTGACCTGTGCTACACGAAGTCCCATGTCGACACCTTTGTCATCATCAGCGGCGACTCGGATTTCTCGCCATTGGTCAGCAAACTCCGCGAAAACAACAAGATTGTGATCGGAGTGGGGGTCAAGAATTCAACTTCGGATCTCCTGATCGCCAACTGCGATGAGTTTATTTATTACGATGATCTGGTTCGGCGCCAGGCGCCCCGTCCGCCACCACCCCCGCGCCCCAGCGTGCCCGGCGGACGCAAACCCGTGCGCCCGACGAACCCGCCACCGCCCCCGCTGCCTCCGCCGGGCGACAAGAAAAAGGAGGCGTTCGAGTTGATCGTCTCAACCGTCGAGGCCTTGATTCAGGAACGGGGAGAAGGCGATAAGATCTGGGGCTCCATGATCAAACAGACACTTAAGCGGCAAAAGCCGGGATTCAACGAATCCTACTATGGCTTCAGAACCTTCAGCCAACTGCTGGACGAGGCCGCCGCCAGCGGCGTCCTGGAACTGGAACATGACGAAAAATCCGGCGGCGTCATCATCAAGAACTGCCACGCCTTTTAAGAAGGGGTTAAGGGGTTAAGGGCGGAGCAGATGGGGGTGTTCCGGTATTGGTTGGGAAGACCCGGGAGATTCGCCTCAGCGGCCTTCACCAGATTGTGCATTTCGCGGGCGGTGACATAATGTAGCTGCCAGCGCTGTCCGTCGTTAAATTCCCGTTGCAAGGTGTCATGCATGGCCTGCATCGGGGAGCCCAACAATACCCGGGAATTTTCGGGGACGCAGCCATGCGTGTGAAGTTTGACAAAAACCCAGTCAGGGCGTCCCTTCACCCCGATTTGCTGTCGCGCCCACAACCGGACCCGGTCGGCTGTCGGCGGATTGGCTCCTGAAATATCCGCATTTTCCAGCCGGGGCAGAATCCCCCATTTACGACGTGCCCAGTTTAGCGCCAAAGGACCGGTGATCAGGAGGAGTGGCGATTTGGAAGGGGTACAGGGTTCAGGGTTCAGGATGCCTCCGGACGCTGGATCTCGGATTTCTGCCCCCTGAACCCTGAACCCTACTCTTTCCCCCCGATCCGCCCCGCGCGGCTGGCCGGGCACATCTTTTGCATAGTAGATCGCATTCACCATCTTAGGCTGCGTTGGCGACGGGGCGGAGGGGAATGTGAAATCAGCAAAGCATCCTGTTTCCGCAAGGATCCCGAGTTCCTCATTCACCCCGCACCAGTCGCCGTCCGGCCGCGAGTTGCACAATGACCAGTTGCCATGGATAAAGGCGTAGCGAATACAGGGGCCCTCCACTCCCAGCAACCCATGACGCTGATGAAGCAGGTCCCTGAAGGTTACCAGCTTTTCCCTGAAACCTTCAGCGGTATCGTGACGGTGGTGAAGGTGAATTTCGACTTCGCCGTAGCCTTGGCGACAGAAGGCGGCGAGGTTATCCATGATGGCGGCATCATACTCCTCCTGAGGATAGAAAAAGGTATGACGCGGGGGGCATCCATCCGCATCGCGAAAGGCGTCGACGGATCCGGGATATGCCGCCAGCCAGTCGTTAACCGTCTGGCGGGCGGGCGCCACATCGGCATCATCACGGAAGGGCTCGAAGTGATCGCAAACACAAACGATCAGATGGCGTGTACCGGAAACGTGATGCGGGCGGGACAGAACGGATCGCAGATAGCCGGGGAACCACTTATCAATGGCTTTAAACATGGGGAATTCTTTACCACGGCAGGGGAAAGAAGAAAAGATTTACCGTGAAAAGGCGTTTATCACCCTGAGCCTTTTTTGCTCCGGCCAGAAACCGAAAATTTAACGCTTCAAGCACGCCGGAAAAACTTTGACAATTTTTCGTGATCAGTAGACACACCGTCGGCATCGCAGTATAATTCAGGTGTGGGGAGAAGGGTACAGTCAAGTCAAGGCCGGCTTTCGGCCAGGGAAATCCCAAACATGACTGCAACAGAGACCACCCGACTCTCCTGGGGAAGGGAGCGGCACCAGGCAGGTTGATCACAGGTGCCGCTCTCATTTTGCCAGTGTGTTACAGAAACACCTATTATGAAGCCTTATTTCCGACACTTTATTGCCAAACTCTCCCGGCTTCTGATCGCGGGGATCGTTCTGGCAGGCGCGGCACAAGCTCAACAGAAGGAGACCCCCACTATGAGCGGCATTTATGAATTCACGATGAAGCGAATCGACGGAACCACCGCCCCTTTGTCCGACTACAAGGGAAAGGTCCTGTTGATCGTCAATGTCGCCAGCAAATGCGGTTTCACAGGCCAATATGCCGGCCTTCAGAAGCTTTTTGAGACCTATAAGGACCGCGGCCTGGTTGTCATGGGTTTCCCGGCAAACGATTTCCTGTTCCAGGAGCCGGGCACGAATAAGGAGATCAACGAATTCTGCTCCCTTAAATACCACGTGACCTTCCCGATGTTTGAAAAAATCACTGTCGCCGGCGGAAAGTGTCATCCCCTCTACAAATACCTGACCGACAAGGCCACCAATCCGGAATTCGGCGGCAAGATCACCTGGAACTTCAACAAGTTCCTCATCAGCCGCGATGGCCGGATCCTGGCCCGGTTCGGCAGCCGGACGGCGCCCGAGGACAAGGATCTCATCTCCGCAATTGATGCGGCACTTAAAGCGCTAGAGTGATGTTGCAGAAGCCACCCTTCCGCACAACACCGTTCCCGCCACAACGCCGATAAAGTTCACCAGGATATCAGCCCATTCAAACGAGCGCCCTAAACTGGGGAAAAGCGCCTGAAGACATTCGGTTCCAATCCCGTATAGAATCAGAACCAATACGACGACAACGCCCTTCCAGCCCCTGCCCCAGGGACTGGGGATAGACCACCGGATCAGTGCTGCTAAGATCCCGAAAATCGCCAGATGGACGATCTTGTCCTGAAAGGGGAAAACCTGACCGATGTCACGAAAGGACTGCGAGGGAAGAAATAATAGAAAATTAGCAATGCACCAGAACGCTGCTGTCAGCGCCCAGCGTGCCGGTGAAGGCCAGTTGAGCCAAGCCCACATTTTGAATAAACACCGGCGCCCCGCAGGGACGCCAGTGAAATCAACTCATCACGCCAAAATCGCATCCTTGGCTGCCTTGGCAATCTTGAACTTCAGGACTGTCTTGGCAGGAATCTGAATGCTCGCACCGGTGGCCGGATTACGCCCTGTCCGGGCTGCACGCTCCACCTTGACGAGTTTACCGAGGCCGGGAATGACAAAACCGTCCGAGGCTTCCCGGATCGCCATGCCGACCAAAGCGTCAAGCATCTCCGCCGCCTGCTTCTTCTCGACTCCCACAGTTTCCGCCAACGCTGCAATGATTTCACTCTTGGTCTTCATAGGGTCTCCTTGATTAAGTTGATCAATACGGCTTGACTGTATGCATCCCGATGGTGCGGGACAAGAGAATTTATCCGCCTGATCAAAAAAAAGGCCGCCAACCTTTCGGTGAGCGGCCCCGCAAATCATGGAGCAAATCAGCCCAGGATTGCGTCCTTGCAAGCCTTGGCAACGCGGAACTTCACCACGCGCTTGGCCTTGATCTTGATCGTCTCGCCTGTCGCCGGATTGCGACCCATGCGCGCCTTGCGATTCACCAACACCAGCTTGCCCAAACCGGGAAGCGTGAAGCTGTTCTTGGCATTCTTGTACGCCATGCCGACCAACGCCGCAATAACCGCCTCGGCCTGCTTCTTGGTCAGTTCGACCGCTTCCGCCACGCCCGCCACAACTTGACTCTTCGTCAACGCCTTCGCCGCTGCCTTTTCTTTCGCCATCTGAGTATCTCCTATCGGATTATTATGGAGCGCCCGTTATGGGTCACCCTCAATCGGTCTGAATATTACATATTCACAGGGGAATGCAATCCGATTGCTAACCTTCTTTCCTGACACCTCAATTCAGGCATTACTGCCGCGCCTGATCCTGATTTGAATGGCCGTCGGAACCGGTTTGTCGGCGATCAAAATAAGATAGCCTCCCCCGCCAGCCCCGCTAAGCTTCCACCCCAGGGCCTGATCCCGATAGAGGGCGATCTGCTCCTGGATGCCTTCGGACATCATGCGGGGAAACATCGCGATCTGCGCTTCAAAACCCAGGGTAACCGATTCGCCAAAGGCCTTCAGGTCCCGGGCTTTGGCCGCCTCCCAACAGGCCACGGCCGCGCGGCTCAAACGGGAAGCGCCCGCTTCATCAATGCGAGTCTCCGCAAGCACATCGAAGTCCGAACTCCGGGGATAGAGCGGAATCAGGTAAAGATACGATTCGATCCAGGTAAGGAGCTTGGGATCAAGGAGGGACTCAATGGTCGTGGGCCAGTAGTTGCCTTTGTCGTACCACATCTTATTCAGCCCTGGCAGCACGATGCCCAGCGCATCCTGCGAACCGCTCACAGTCTTGGTGCCCGGGGGGTTTTCGAAGCAGAACAGTGTTTTCGCCAGCTTCTCCTTATCGCCGTCGGGAATATCCGTTTGCCAAAGTTCAATGGCCTTTTTACGGGAACTGGTCGCCATGCCGCTACGGTCATTGAAGTCATAATCAGGCTCAACGGCGATCGTGATCACCGGCCCGGCGGAAAACTTGGATACAAACGGCTGATCCAGCCAGCCCCCGCAAAGGTCAATGCGATAGGGCACCAGGCACTCACGGCGGAGCGACGTCGTGGAACGACGGGGGAGATTCCCATGGGGAACCCGCTTGCTGATGACGTACTCGATGCCCAATTCCCGGGCAATCCGCTCTTTCTCAGGGCTGTTCCCGTCTTCATTCACGAAAAAAATGTCCGGCCGAAGCGCCCGCAACTCCTTTTCGAAATCGAGCAATCCGCTCCCGGAACTGATCCAGGCTTGTTTAACCATCTTCAGCGAGCTCACCATATAGAGCCGCTCTTCATCGGTATTGACGGTTTTTCGCGCCTTCAATTCATAGACGGTTTTGCTCGACCCGATCCCGACATATAAATCACCCATCTGGGCCGCCTCTTCAAAAAAAGCCACATGCCCGCTATGCAACATGTCGTAGCAGCCGGATACAAACACTTTCTTAGCCATAAAACCTCCTGTGGACGGGGATAAGAGCAGGATTTTTACAGTTAGCTATTGCAAATTCAACTGTTAATCACAGGAACCCTTCCAGATTTTCGTCCACATTCGCACCATATTGCAAGCCAACGGGTTGCGAATTAACCCCCACAAAAAGTTACAACACGGTCATCCGCCTTGATCACGGTGACAGCAGCAGCCGGACCAGCCTGGATATGATGGGCGAGAACGTCTCCTTTATCCACGGTTTTTTGGCCGGACAGCCCGGCTCGGGAGTAGCACTGGCCTGAATTATTCAGGTGGGTCGGCCTCATCGGCCAGCAGCCACTTCCACGCGGGAACGATGCCCACGACCAGCCCGTCGAGGCAGCATGCAGGCTTCCTGCAGATAGTGGAAGTACTTGTAAAGCGCTTCGGCCGAAAACCTGACACCCTCCTGCCGCAGGTTAACAATGATCTTATTCACCGTTACCGGACAGGCGATCCTGGCCAACAGGGCTTGCGAGAACTTCAAGAACGTCACAAGGGTGGTGAATCTTCAGTTCAGCGGTGAAGCCCGCCCGGCGGAGCGACACTGTGAGCGCCCGCATCGTCGGAAGGTCGGCATTCACCCCCAGGTCGAGATCTTCCGTTTGCCGCACATAGTGGTGGGCGGCGAGCGCCACGGCGCCGATCACCACGGCGTCAAGGCGATGCCCCTTGAGGATGCCGATGACATCTTCCGCAGCACGTAAGATGGCTTCAGGATCGTTCACCGGTCAGATCCCCCTGGTTTCCGGTTTGAGCCACGCGAATCGGGAACTCATCGTCAGCGCCGCTTCAATTCTCGCCTGTACGGATAACCGTTTAAGCCGTTTCAATTCCAGTTCACGGGAACGGTCCAAGCATGAACTCCCTCGCGGCCGATGCGCAATATTGATGATCTTTGACTCCATGGTCTTGTAACAATCCTCTCATTATGTAAATTACCAAGGATGCCAAGCGAGCCGCAAGGAGAATGAGGAGGCGATTCCTATCAGATGGCGACTGGGCCGCCCTGTTCGCGGGCTACTGGGAGCGCTATGTGGGCCAGATCCCTGCCGGAGGACGCCGACCAGGTCGGCCGCTACGCCGCCGATCTCCAACGCGCCCATCCTGAACTCGCCATCGCCCGCCACTTCGCCTAGCCGGAACCAAGACTTTGGATAGAATTTGAAAACCGGTCAGCACCCGGTTTGTTAAATCGTTATCTTGATTTTGCCGAAGCTTTGGAAAAACTATTCAACAGGCATGTGGACTGGATCACCCAGCATTCAATCCGCAATCCCTATTTCCAAAAGGCCATTGCCGCCACAAAGGAACCCCTCTATGAGCATCGAACTCAAACAGCGGCTCCATGACGCCATTGAGGATGATGAAATCATATGGGATGCCGTCCAGACTCATGTGCCAAAGTGGCTCCCGATATTATTGGCGGAGTTGGCCATCATCTCACAGTAACCCCAAAGACCTTACCGTGGGAGGGGCGCTGTGCGGCCCCCCTGACCCGTGGTGAGCCCTGTCGAACCAGCTTGCCGAAGGGCCGCGACAAGTTCGTGGATCGCCCACCCAGTCACTGTCGCGGCGCACAGCGCCCCTCCCACAAAGGAAGAGGATTCTATCAAGGCATGCTGGCTCGCAAGCTCGCCCCTCCAATAATCCTTCTTTTC
>CAJBSZ010000436.1 GCA_903958395.1 uncultured bacterium
CGTCTTGCCGGCGTAGTCCGCCGGCACTTGAAACTCCGTCCGGAACCACCAGGGTTTCAACCACGGATTGGCCTTGTCGGGCAGGTGGCTGTATTTCGCCAGGTCATACTTCGTGTTGTGCGCATCCGAGACGTCGGGAATGAGCATGTTGTTGGTGCCGATGTAGGGATCCGGATAGACCCCCTTTTGCACCAAGGCCCCGAGCACCGTCGTCGGCACCGTGGTCTCGAACCAACCCTTGGCCTCGTAGCCGACTTTCGAAACCGCCGCTCCATCCACACCGGGTTCAGAATCCTTGAGCTGCCAGCCCGCGTGCAACACCAGGGCCTTCTCCGGCACCGCGCCCAGCGGTTCGGCGTCGATGGCTTGAAACGAGGGTTCAGCCCATGCCGCCGGGGCGACCTGAACCAAAAGCAGGGCGATGCGAACAATTCTGTCAATTTTCATGCGAAACTCTCCTGTCTCAAACTTATGAATGGTCTCATAATTGACTGGTCATGATCAGGTAGGGCGCGCAGGCCCTTGCGCGCCGCGGCGGCCAGCGGCGTGGCCGCCCTACCAGGTCGTTCATGTCTGGACAATAATGAGACGGTTAATATGCCCGTTTATGCCAACACTCATTTTGGCTTTTTTGATGCCAACTTGTTGCTGCTGAGGATGGCGATCTCCTGCAGCACCACGCCCGGGTCGGGTAGCAGGATCCGCAACGTGAGGTCGCGCGGTGCGTCCGCTGCATAATCGATGGAGCGGACACTATAGCCGCGCTTGATGTTCTCCCACCACAGCGCCTCTCCCTCGTTCGAATGGACATCGAAAATCCGGGGCATCCCGCCATTGAGGCCTACGCCGTAGTACAACCCACGACCTCTCTGCGTGCTCTGGGTGGGCAGCGTGCGGATCTGGATCGTCAGCGCCCCAGGCGGCAGTTTCAGGTCGTACTCCACGCAGGCGGCCTCCTGGATGCGGTTCGTCTCCAGAGGCGGCGCCTGCAACGGCAGCAGGGACACCCCGTCGGCATAGCCTATACCCGGCAGAACCGCCACGGCGGCGGCAGCGCTATCCTGGCTGCGGACGAAATCCCGCGCCGCAACGGAGATGAGCGGCGCCGGTTCGGTATGCAGATCCACCGGTTCCGCCTTCCCCTGTTTCCCTTGCGCAACCGATTCAGGCGTGGCCACCGGAACCTTCTCGATCGGCGCCCCGTCCATCATGTGGTTCCACTTCCCCTTGGCCATACCCTTGTTGTAGTAGCGGGTCAGCTCGGTCACCTTTTCGGCGGCTTGCGTCGACTGCCGCGCCAAGTCCAGGGCCTTGTCATCGCCGCTGGCCGCCAGTTCAAGACTCTGCTTGCCGAGGAAAACCCGCTCGTTGATCAGGCCCGCCCCCCGGACGGGATAGAGGACCAGTTGAAAGTAGGCATCCTTGAGCTGCGGCGGCAGGCGGGCGGCGAGGGCCTCGGCCTGCTGGCCAATGCGCCGGTACGCGGCAACGCGGTCATCCATTTCCTGCCGGGAATACCTGGCGATGCAACTGCCGCCCCGGTTCAGGAATTCCGGCATACCCCGGGCGGCGAGCCGGTAGTACTCGCCCAGGATCGAGGCGATCTCGCCCGCGTATTCCTTCCCGAAGACCGTTCCCGCCCACTGGGGAATGAACTCGTGGGCATTCCGGGGCGTCCAGCGTGTGATGTCCCACGCCATCTGCATGGCAAGGGTCAGTTCCTTTTCGGCAGGCTTGATATCCCCGATATTGAACACCCAGAGCCGGTCGGCCCCGAACTCATAGGCCTTGGTCATCTCATACGCGATCTTGGCGGGCGAAAGAGGACAGAGCCAGGTGTTCAGGAAGAAGGAGAGATGGTAGTAGATCCCCGAACGCCCGGAACGCTTCTGCTCCTCGGGCGAGGAAAGCTGGCGCAGAAAGCCATAATTGTCGTCCGCCCAGATCAGGGTGACATCGTCGGGCACCTTGACTCCGGCCTCATAAAGCTGCAGGACCTCACGGTAGGCGCAGAAGAGTTGCGGGACCGCCACGAGATCGGCGTTGACGTGCCGGGCCAGGAGCGTGCGCTCGGCATCAATCGCCTTCTGGAGGATCGCGGCCTTCTCCGGAATCGTATCCCCACCCTGGATGGGCCGGTCATGAACCCCGCGCAGGCCCAGGGTGTAGACGTTCTCGAACTTCCCATTTTCCTTCAGGCGCTTCGTCCAGGCCGCCTCGATCCGTTCCCGGTTGGTCAGGAAATTCCAGGGTCCGTCCTTGGCCTCGTCCCACTCGGCGTTCTCCATGTTGTTGAACAGAAGCGACTCGCAATGCGAGGAGCCCATGACGATGGCATAATCGTCGGCCACGAGCTTGTTGCCGGGATAGATGTTGAAGTATTTGGCGCCCCCCCACATCGCCGGCCAACAGAAATTGGCTTTCAGGCGCAGGAGCAGCTCGAAGATCTTGGCGTAGGTTTTGGGGCCGATGTGCTTGTTCTTCCGGTCGAAGTTCTTCGACGCCCAGGGATGCAACCCGGCGAACTCGTCGTTGATGAAAATGCCCCGGTATTTCACCGAGGGCGGGCCCTGCACATGGGGAGCCGTCAGAGCGACATACACCCGGGAACGGCGCGCGGGAGTGACATCGGCCCACCAGTACCAGGGGGAAACCCCAATCGCCTCCGAGAGCGTGAACACGCCGTAGGCCGTGCCCCGCCGGTCACTACCGACGATCACCAGGGCGGACTTGACGTTCGGGAGCGGATTTTCGACCGTGGCGATCAGGAATGACTCCCATTTCCCGCGGATCGCGCCGACATCGAGTTTCCGGTCCTGCACCAGCCGATCAATGACCGGACTGTGCCCGAGCGTCCCGATCAGCACCGCCTGTTCAGCCGCGGCGGTCTCGTTGGTGAGCGCTGCCGGCTTGACCCCGCTGACCCGGTTCACGTCCTCGCGGAAGAGATCTGCCGCCATCCGTACCACCTTGTAGTCACCGCCCGCCACCCAGACCGGCGCCGCACGTCCATTGGTCACGAGGGGAAAATCTCCGTCGATCCCCTGATCACGCACAATCAACGACGATCCATTGGCGTTGCCAATCTGAGTGAAGGCTGAAACAGCCAGCAGCATTGTCGCGATAAATTTCACGCTCATAACTGCACCATATTGAGCAACAGTTTCCGCACCACATGCGTGGCGCCGCAGTCGACTTCAAGATACGGCAGGATCGGCAGTGTGGAGAGAATTATCTTCCCCTTCCCGCAGGGAACCACTCCGACGGCTGTCCCGGGCTTCTTCATGTCCTTGTCGAAGTTGAAATCCGTGACGGCACCCACCAGCGCCTCGACGCCGGGGATCCGCAAGGCGATATTCATCTGCCCGTCCCCCACCTTGTCGCCTTTAATGCGCATCCAGCGCATATTGCCGGGATTCTGGGCCAGCATCTGGTATTCCCAGCAGAAGGCCTTTCGCTCCGGCAGTCCGTCGAACATCGGACCGGCACCGGCGAAATAACTTCCTCCGAGCCAACAGGCACCACAGGTCAACACCCCTTCATAGCGGGGAATGACACCCTTCTTGACCAACTGCAGCATCAGTTCGTCGCCATAGCGGGCGAAATACGACCCGGCCAGGATCGGCTGAAGGAAGACCACCGTCGTGCCATCCTCCCGGGCCCGCCGAACCAGGGAATCCAGGTGCGTGACCGACGCCATCTTCACCGGCCGCCAGCTCAACTTGACCTTGCCCTGGGCCGCGATTCCGGAACATGTCACCCGAACCGGGAGCTTTCCGGCTTTCAGCCGGACAACCTGGCTCTGATTGCCCGACCGACTCAGGATCGACTGGTTATCCACCATGACCCCGCAGGTGTCCTTCCTGCTGATGCTGAACTCGTAATCGCCCTCTTCCGGAACTTCGAGTTTTCCGGTCCACAGCACGCTGAAGCTCCCCGGCTTGAGGCGCGGATCGGGCAGACTGTTCGTTCCGCCAAAGTCCAGCGCCGGTTCCGTCCGGGTCAGGACGCGGGTCTTGCGGCTTTCCTCCAGGAAATATTCCGCCTTGAGCCCGGGCCCGCTGCCGTCCGGCAGGGTTACGGCCGGTCCGCCCAGAATCGTGGCAGGCGCCGGATCCAGCGACCAGCCGACCAGCACGTAGTCGAGTTTCCCGAGCGAATCGGCATAGGCAGGGACCTCAAGCCCCTTCTGTTTCTTCAGAAACTTGGCGACCCGCCCATCGGTCTCCAGCACCGCGCCGCGGGCAGGCAATGTCATGGACTTCCAGTCGACCACGAAGATCTGGTCATTGCCGTCAGCGATCGTCTTGCCGCCCTGGACCAGCGTGGCCCGGACCGTGTAATACCCCGCCTCATCCAGTGCCGTGATCGGAACGGCTTCCTGCAGCAGCTCGCCACAGCAGTCGCCGCCGCTCACCTTGACGGTCTTCGGCGCCAGCGCGACCGTCTTTTTCGAGGGCGAAACGAGGTCCACGCGCAACTCCGCCTCCCCCTTGACGTCCTTCTCGTTGACGATCCAGAAGTCCGCGATGACCTTGCCCCCGACATGGGCGATCTTCTCGCGCAGCTTGACGGCCACGTACAAGGGCCGGGCATAGGCCTTGATCAGGTCCACCTTCTCCGTCTTGGGATTGCGCCAGAGGTCCACGAGGCCGGACATCGAGGAATCCTTGTCGTTTTCCCAGCCGTTGATGATGTCCCCGTCGCTGCTGTCGTCAATGAGGACATTCTCGAGCACGCGCCCCTGGTAGTAGTACTCCTTTTCGCCCACCGCCTGGGTCAGGGAGTCCACCGTGTACCAGCGGTGCATGCCGCTCTGCTCCAGCCAGTCCTTCAGGTGGTTGTAGCGCAGGATCCACTCGTCGCCATCCCACCCCTTGCGATGGCCCGGCTTGGAACAGAGGTCGTGGAGGAGCTGCAGGCGGGGCGGCGTGCCGATTGCGCTTTCCTCGCCCCAGATGACGATCTCGCCGCGATTATCCGCCCCGCGGCAGTGGTATTCATTCGGCCCCCGGTAGAGCGCATCGATATAGGCATCCATGACGCTGCTATGGTGCACGTCCTGCCAACCGTAGTCGTATTGGTTGGTATCCAGCGGCTTCATCCAGAGCTTGCGCGGTTCACGCCCCTTGTTGGCCATCACGCCCCCGGAACTCCAGGTGATGGTACGGGTCGGATCCAGCGCGTGGGCGTCTCGCATGTCGCGCTTCTGGCCCTCGTGACGCATGCCGGCCGCCTCGTTGGCCATGTTGTAGTGCACCACCGAGGGATGACTACGGTCGCGCTTGACCATGCGCAGGTACTTCTCGCGGTTCTGAGCGAAGGCGAACTCCTTGGCGTGCATCCCCTCGAAACCACCCACTTCGCAATAATACATCAGCCCCTGCTTGTCGGCCTCATCGAACGTTTTGGGATCGCCGATACACCGGTGGTGATTGAGCATGTTAAGACCGATTCGCTTGGCTACAGCCACCTGTTTGGCCGCCAGTTCCGGCGTGGCGATCAAGCCCGATTGCGGCCAGAAGCCCCAGCTGATCGCCGAAATCATGCGCACCCGCTTGCCATTAAGCCGGAGCACGGAATTGGTGCCGATCCCATGGACATCAAACCAGCGGAAACCGAACGACTTCTCCACTACATCCTCGACGGCGCCTTTTTCGGTCAACGCCACGGAACAGGAATACAGGTTCGGCGTCTCGGGCGTCCACAGCTTGGCCTCGGCTACAGTGACCGGAATCGCGGTTTCGCTGAGCCCCGCCGCCAAGGCGACCGGCTTCTTCACCGTGGCGACGACCGTGCCACTGGCAACATCCTTGATAACCACTTCCAAATCCCGTTGGATGGCTTTGCCACTGGTATTGTCCACGGTAACCGTGGGAATAATATCCCGCATAGCCGGGGTATTCCGCATCCACAGGTCGGCAATGGAAACAGGCTCCACGATCCGGATCGACACGGAGCCGCTGATGCCGCTGAAGCCGTGGCTGGAACTGACCTTGACCGCTCCCAGATCGAGCACCCCGTTATCCCCCCAGTTGAAACTGCCACCGGGATTGGTGATGCGGAAGGCGATCCGGTGCTTGGCGCCGGCCTTGACGAACGGGGTGATATCAAACTCATAGGGCGTATTCCCCACCACATCGTAAGCGCACAGCTTGCCGTCAACATAAATCTCGCTGCGCTGGCGGGTGGCGCCCACCTGAAGGATAACCCTCTTGCCTTTTAAATCGCCAGGCACCGAGAACTCCCGCCACCACCAGCTCACTCCGAAATACTTGCCGTTGTTGTCGATCGGGTCCCCGTCCTTGCCCCACAGGTATTCATCAACCGTCCCGGGCACGGCCACTTCGGCCTCGCACTGCTTGTCCAGGGTTTCCCAGCCGCCCGTCGGGGGATTCACTGGCAGTTGCCCGATCGTGAGGGTGCCGGGTGTGTCGGGATTATAAATGGCGGGATCGTCATCCTGCTTGAACAGCCCCGAGGCGTCATGTCGCAGATAGACATGGGGTTCGGTTTTCCACTGGCTGTCCTTGTCGCGCCAGAGTTTCCACCCCGGCCCGGACAAGTCAACGACCGTTCGCCCCGTCTCCGCGCCCTGCGCCAAGACCGTGCTGACCACAACCAACCCCGCAAGCGCCGTAAAACACCATTTTCTTGTCATAATTTCACTCCCTTTTGTCCCTAAACTGAAATTGAGTAAACTTATACAACAGTTCTGTCTCCGCCGTCATGTCATCAAAATTGATGACACGCCCCATCCCGTTCGTGGCCACGCCGCCCCCCCCACTGTCTCAGGTTAGTCGGGTTGGAACATGGCGGGCATGACCGGATCCGGTGTCCATTGCTTGACCCAGTCACGACCCGCCAGCAATTGGGCCGGGGAAAGTTCTTTCTCCAATTTCTGAAGGGTCCAGTTCGCTTCCTCGTCAACCCCGCCCCGGCTGGCGGCTAACAGCAACCAACGATACGCCGTTGGCGCATCCCGGGTGACGCCCCGGCCCTCGTTGTAAAAACAACCGATTCGCGACATGGCGGCGCCATCGCCTTGGTCGGCAGCCTTGCGATACCATTTTGCGGCTTCGATGTAGTCCGGGGGAACACCATTACCCGATGAGTAACTGTCGCCGATTTTCCGCTGACCTTCAGCCTCGCCCAGGTCGGCGGCCTTGCGACACCAGGCCCTGGCTTTGGCTTCATCCTTGGGGACTCCGTGGCCCACTTCGTAACAATAAGCGAGGTTTAGCGCAGCAGCGCCTATCCCCAGGTCTACAGCCTTGAAGAAACAGGTGAGACCTTTCGCGTAGTTTCGGCGAACGCCCTGGCCCTTTTCGTAGCAAGCGCCAAGATTGGACAGGGCGGGGCCGTACCCTTGGTCGGCAGCCTTGCGGAACCACTTTACGGCTTCGACTTGATCCTGAGGAACCCCTTGCCCATATAAAAGAAAGGCGCCGAGGTTGCATTGGGCTCCGGCGAGTCCCTGGTTGGCCGCCTTGCGCGTCCACAGGGCCGCCAGAGTGTAATCCCGTTGAACGCCAACACCTTTGTAGTAATGGCGGCCGAGTGCGTACTGGGCTTCCGCGTCCCCTTTCCCTCCGGCCTCCAGCAACCTGGCGATTGGCACAGCTCCAGGCGGCATCGCCGCGACGGTTACAACACGGGTCGCCTCCTGCACGAGCGCGCCATCGAGATAACACCGGATTTGGCAGCCCTTGATCTCGATGCGAATATCGTACCACCGGTCCAGCTCGATCTTGCCGGGCACGAATTTCAAGTCCACGCCGGGAGTTTCAAGGCCGTGGGCGACATTATCCCACCCGCCAAGGTTCCACCACGACTTTTCCTGGTCACCCTGAACCTGGAACAAAATCAGGAACCCTTGCGCACCGCCGAGCTTGCGCGCCTTGAGGCTGAGCGTGTAGTCGGTCCACAGCGGGTCGCCGGCCAGCATGCGGGCGCCCCAGTCGTTGCCGGTCTGCCGCAACGCGCGGCCAACGACCTTCCAGGTGCCGCCGACCTTCTGCCACTCCTTCGGCGCCCGCTTGAAATCACTTTGCCAGAGCACCTTTCCGTCCTTCTCAACACGGATATCCGTGAACTCCGCCTGGGTCTCCCAGGTGCCGACCCCGATACGCCCCGTCCGCGACTGCGGCTCTGGCAGCGGCTGATCCACAGGGGCGCGAACCTGCCCCACCTCACCGGCGCAAACGCCCGTGGCGGCGAGCGCCATCAGCGCGAGTACCAGTTTCAGCGAGATCTTCGTCAATGTGGCTTGTGTGTTCATAGGGGGTCCTGCTTGCTTTCATCTTCCGCCAATCCTGGCTAGGTTTACAAATTAGTCGACTTCCATGCGCTCGATATTACAGCTGTTGTTGCCTTGATTGGCCTGGGCATCCGTAGGGTCCACGCGCAAGGCAACTTGACCTTTCACCGGCTGCGACACTTCGAGGGTGGCAAAGGTCTGCCAATCCCCCTTCGACGCCACCCCCGCCCCGGAGAGACGGACTCCATTGGCGTAACCCTCCGTGTCGTTGCTCCGGGAATAGGTGACGGGAAATTCCAGCGTGGCCACCCGCTTGCCCCCCACATAGAGCCCGCAGCGGGTCGGTGCGCTGTTTCCATTGGAGTAGCGGATCCGCAGGGCCGACCCTTCGCGAACGCCGTTGAACAGAAGCTGATCACCCGGCTTGCAGAAGGAACTCGCCACCAGCCCGAGGGGCGCCTGCGGACTGCCGATCAGATGGACTCC
>CAJBSZ010000437.1 GCA_903958395.1 uncultured bacterium
GGCCAGTCCCTTGGCCGCCGCGGCGCGCAAGGGCCTGCGCGCCCTACCCGATCATGTCTAGATTATTATGGGAGCCTTGGTAAGTACGCGCTATACCATGGACTATCTGTGCGGCTCGACGATCTGGTGTTGGGCCAAGCATCCCTGGCCGCGAGGAGCGGTGTATGGTCCGTGTATTATGGACCAGAGCCCCTTCGGCGTGCTCAGCCGCGACCGCACGCATAAGCACAAGGGCTTCTATTCCTCCAAGAAGTGCTTTCGCGAACTGCAACGGCTCGATGCTGCCGGTGCTGATAGTCCGATAGTCGCTCAAGCACCCTAATGAATAACTATTTGTTGGGCAGCCAATATGAGTTGGGGTTTCGTTATTCGGCGCTAGATGGCTGATTTGAAATGCGAGTAATTGGCGATATATGCATCGCAAATTTCAGCGAGACCACGCGATTTGTCGCCGGGGTGGGCGGATGCATGACCATCAACCATTTCCCGGATCAGTCGTCGCCGGTTCCAGGTAAAGCTCAATGGCGCTGAGATAGTCCTGGAAATCGCCGAGGTGCTCCCGGAGTATCCGGTAGATATCGTCGAGATCAAGATCCCAATAGAAATGGACTATGCGATTGCGGAAACGGGCCATGGCGCGCAGCTTTACGGCGAGGGCCGGTTCGATCACGAGCCCTTGTTCGAGGAGGTCGAATGCTTCCGCGTAGCTGCCGGGAACCCCGAGGTTGTCAGCCGAGCAAATATGCGTCCCAATCTCGATGGCCGCCTCGATGGCAAGTTGCAGGGCATGGAGCACGGCGTATTGTCGTTCCCGGTTTGCCTTGAATGCCTCGCCTGTGATGTCCGACATGGATCGCAGGTCCCCCAGATAACGCCGGATCCGGGAGAGGCGGTCGCGGACGATTTCCCTGTCGGCGCCCATCAGGCCGCCTCCAGTATTTTGCGGCGCAACACGCGGAAAGCCTGGTCGCGTACCGGCTTGAAGTCAAGATAGCGCAGGATGGTTCGGGTCATGAAGTCGAGACGTGACCTGTCATCCCGGCAATGAACGCATCGTCCATCCCGGATCACCCGGTATGCCAGCGCGACCGGCGCCTCGTTCAGAAGCACCAGGTCGATTCCATCGGTGCGCAGTTCTCGACACAGGGCGTCTTGGATTTGTCCCGCCAAATCGCCGGGCGAGGCGACATCGGATAACAATATGGCGACATCGACATCGCTCAAAGGACCTTGTTTTCCCGTTGCGGCTGAGCCGAAGAGGTAACCTGCCGCCACTTCCGGGTAATGAGTCAGCACGGCCCCGATGAGGTCAGCCGTGGCTGGCACGGTGATATCGGTTTTGTTCGCGTCAAAGCTCATGAAATGAAGACTCGCATGCGGCCATGGCCTTGTCAATGGGAAGTTCCGGCTGAACGGGCGCACGGCAGATTATGTTGCGAGCAACATGCTAATGCAGTGTCTCAGAAACAACTGGTGTTATCCTGGCGTATTGGAAAGATTCACCACCCGCCGAGTACGGCTATGGCCCTTACAAGAATCCGTTGATGGTCGAGGTTTTCGACGCCGACGGCCAGGCGGTGCGAAGCCAGGTCATCGGCATCGAGGACGACACGCTGTACGCCTACCTGAAATATGGGAATGCCATCAACATCGAAGCGTCCCGGCTTACGATCGCGATCCCAGCCGAGGTGCCCGCGATGGGCTACGCCTCCTGCCGGATCGTGCCGAAGCAGGCTGCCTCGCGCCCTGTTGACAACCTGAGCCCGCAGGCGAATGTGCTCGAGAACGCCTTGCTCCGGGCCGAGATCCAGGGCGATGGAACCGTGCGATTGCTCGACAAGACAACCGGCCGGGTGTTTGAGAACCTTCTGTTCAAAATCTTCCTCGATGATATGGCATCAGAACGTCGATTTTTCGCTCTTGGACCCTTAGCTTGATAGCTATGGGTCGGCGGCCTCGCCGACCGGTGTGGTTGGGGTGAAGACGGACCGCGAGGCCGCGGTCCCTCCCGAGGAAAAGCAACGGATGATAATCACGGGCGGATCGGCGGCTTCGCGATCCCTCGCGGTCCCGGGGGATTCCCTTTGCGCTCCGGGAATGGTTGTGATATCTAACCGGCTCATTTATTTGCCCAACGGCGACAAAGTGGGAGGATGTTTTGGATTCCAGGCAGGCGTATATTGTCTTGAATATGATGAAAGGTGTCGGACCGGTAACCGTCCGAACTCTTTCTGCAGCTCTGGGTTCTGTTGAGGCCATTCTGAAGGCCGACAAGGCAACGCTCTCGTCGGTTCAAGGGGTAAGTTCCGCAATGGTTTCGGCGATTCTCTCCCAGCGCGATGGATTGGACCCTGATCAGGAGGAAATCAATGCCGGGGCGATTGGCGCTCGACTGGTCACGCCGCTGGATGCGGAATACCCGAAGCGGTTGCTGGAGATTTATGACCCGCCCCTGGCATTGTATGTGCAGGGGACGATTCAGTCGCGTGATGAACTTGGTGTGGCAATCGTCGGGTCGCGCCGCACCTCGCATTATGGCATGGAGACGGCCGAGCGACTGGCGACCCAACTGGCGCAAAGCGGGGTGACGGTCATTAGCGGACTGGCCCGGGGTATTGACACCGCCGCGCATCGCGGGGCGCTTAAGGGAAAAGGGCGTACCGTGGCCGTGCTGGGGGGGGCCCTTGACTGCATGTTCCCGCCCGAAAATGCCGGGCTGGCAAAAGAGATCAGTCAGCAGGGGGCGGTCATTTCCGAGTATCCGCTCGGACGTCAGCCGGATAAGACAACGTTTCCCGTGCGTAACCGGATTGTCAGCGGGATGTCCAAGGGGGTGACGGTCGTGGAGGCCGATGTGGCCAGCGGAGCCATGATCACGGCGCATCAGGCACTCGACCAGGGCCGGACTGTGTTTGCCGTGCCCGGCCGGATTGATTCCTTTGGTTCACGTGGGCCCCATAAATTGATCAAGAACGGCGCCAAACTGGTTTCAAGCGTGGAGGATATCCTGGAGGAATTGGGATGTCTGATTCCAACGCCCGCGAAGGGTTCCGGAGTGGTGGCGGGTCGGCCGACTTTGACGGAGGCCGAAACGGCCCTGGTGGACCTGATTGCCGTAGAGCGGGAAATCGGGCTGGACACACTGATCCGCCAGTCGGGACGGAAAGCTTCTGAAATCAGTGCGCTTTTGTTGGGATTGGAAATGAAACGTGTTGTGAAAATGTTATCCGGCCAGCGTGTCGGTTTGCGGACCTCATAAGGAAAAAGCATATGGCTACAAAACTGGTAATCGTTGAGTCTCCGGCCAAGGCCAAGACCATTAATAAGATCCTGGGGAAAGACTTTATCGTCAAGGCCTCAATGGGGCATATTCGCGATCTTCCGATCCGCAGTCTCGGGGTCGACCTGGAGGGGGATTTCACCCCGCAATATGAGGTTACTCCGGAGCGCAAGAAGCTTGTCAAAGAGCTGATCGAGGCCGCCACGCAGTGTGATGCCGTCTATCTGGCGCCTGATCCGGATCGTGAGGGGGAGGCCATTGCCTGGCATCTTAAGGCGTTGCTGGAGGGGAAGATTCCCGAGGATCAGTTTTTCCGGGTGACGTATAACGAAATCACGCCCCGTGCGGTTAAGGAAGCCTTTGATCATCCCTCTGAGATCAATCAGCAACTGGTGAATGCCCAGCAGGCGCGCCGGGTGTTGGACCGGATTGTGGGGTACAAGGTCAGCCCCCTGCTGTGGAGCAAGATCCGCCGCGGATTGAGCGCAGGCCGTGTTCAATCGGTTGCGCTCCGCCTGGTGTGCGAGCGCGAGGCGGCCATTCGGAGTTTCATTCCTGAACCGTTCTGGCTGTTCGGTGCCGAGGTTCGCAAGGAGGTTGCGCCCCGCGACCCCTTCGCCCTGAGGTTGGCCCGTATCGGCGGCGAAAAGGCTGAAGTCAAGACGCCTGAAAAGGCGGAGGAGATCCGCAAGGGGCTTGAGGGGCGTTCCCTGCGGGTTCGGGACATCATCAAGCGCGACCTGTCCAAGCGGACATTCCCGCCGTACATCACCAGCAGCCTGCAGCAGGCGGCGTCACGAGTCTTTGATTTCTCTCCGAGCCGGGCCATGAAGATTGCCCAGAAGCTGTATGAAGGCGTGGATCTGGGTGAGGGGCCTACCGGCTTGATCACCTATATGCGTACCGATTCCTTCAATATCGCCCAGGATGCCCTGAAGTCCTGCCGTGAGTTTATCGGCGGTCAATACGGGGCGGAGTATCTTCCCGAGAAGCCCAATTTCTTCAAGAGCCGTGGCGCTGCCCAGGAGGCCCATGAGGCCATCCGGCCCACCGAGGTGAACCGGACGCCCGAGAGTCTTGTTAGCAAGCTTTCTCCTGATGAGTTCAAGTTGTACTCGCTGATCTGGCAGCGATTTGTCGCCAGCCAGATGGCGCCCGCCCGCATTGAGCAGAAAACCATTGAAGTGGAAACCACCGGTAGCAAGGGGGAGACTCCCGATTACCTTTTCCGCGCAACGGCCTCACAGGTGGTATTCCCGGGATATATGAAAGTCAGCGGGATGCAGAAGAAGATCAAGGAGAAGGATCAGGCTGACAAGGAGGACGGTGCGGAGGAGGATGCCGAGGTTGACCAGCTCCCCCCGCTGGCGATCGGCGAAGCGCTTGAGTTGATCAAGTGGCTTGAGGAGCGCAAGGAAACCCAGCCGCCGGGCAGGTTCAGCGAGGCCTCGCTGATCAAGGCGCTGGAGGAAAACGGAGTCGGACGTCCCAGCACGTATGCCTCGACGATCGGGACCTTGTATGACCGGCGCTATGTGGCTAAGGAGAAGAAGGCCGTCCAGCCGACGGAGCTTGGTCTGAAAGTGAATGCCTTTCTGGTGACGCATCTGGACGAGTTGTTCGGGGTGAAATTCACCGCCGGTATGGAGGAATTGTTGGACGAAATCGAGGAAGGCAAGGTTGAGTGGACCACCATGCTTCGTGACTTCTACACCCGCTTCCAGGCGTGGATGGTGCTGGCCAAGGGACCGCCCGCCGACCCCGCCAAGGTGGCTCAGATTCTTGCCTCGCTTTCGCATGTCAGCGCGTGGGGCCCCGAGACGAAGCGTGGACGCCGGACTTATAGCGATAAGAAATTTTCAGATTCGATCCAGGAACAGCTGGAGGAAGGCCAAAAAGCGCTCTCCATGCGGCAGATGGAGTCTGTGGGGCGCATTGCACTTCGGTATCGGGAGCAGATCCCGGATGTCGAGCACATGATCAAAGCCGTCGGTCTTGGCGCACTTCTGGAGGAGACGCCTGATCAACCGCCTTCCCCTGAAACGCTTGCCAAACTGGGTCTGCTCAAGGGCTTGGAGTTTGATCCGGCGACTGAACGGCGCGGTCGGAAATTCGACGATAAATCGTTTGTCGAGTCCCTGCAGCGGCGGGCCGATCAGAATCGCGAATTGTCACCCGCCCAGCTTCAGGTTCTGAACCGGATGGTGCTGAAATATTCGGAACGTATTCCCGACTTCGAGGCGAAGCAGCCCGGCCTGGGTCTTGATCAGGGGCCGCAGGTGGAGGATCCCGAGTGCGAGGCGCTTCTGAACCAGCTCAAGCCGGTGACGGAGTGGAAAGAGGCGGTCGCCAAGGGCGGTAAGACCTTCGACGACAAAACTTTCTTTGAGTCGTTGTCGCGGCAATACACCCAGCGAAAATCCCTGACCCCGCGCCAGAAATCGGCGCTTAAACGCATGGTGAAAAAGTATGCGGCCCCCGAACCCCAAGCAGAATCCGACGGCTGACGCCCCGGACATTCCCAGCCCCAATGTTCCCGCGCCGGGTGGCGCCGGGAAGGGCGGGGCCATGATGACCGACGACGCCTGCGTATCGCAGTTTGTTGCGCATCTGGCGCATGAACGGAATGCCTCGCCGCATACCGTGGCGGGATATCTGATGGATATTTCGCAATTTGTGAGGTTTACCTGGTCAGGTGACACGTTGCCCCCTTACGACTGGGCCTCGGTTGATCGCTTCAAGGCGCGTGCCTTTTTGGTGGATTTCCAGAAACGTGGTAGTGAAGCCACAACGACATCTCGAAAACTGTCCAGCTTGCGCGCATTCTATAAGTTCATGGAGCGGGAGGGCATGACCGGCCTTAATCCGTTTTCCGGGCTGAAGGCCCCCAAGCGGGCCAGGAAGCTTCCCCTTTTCCTGTCCCCGGCTGAAGTGACCCGGCTTCTTGCGGCTCCGATGACGCTCTGGAAGCAAGCTGAGCCCCCCAAAAAAGAGCGGGAGCGGATGCTGGCGGAATACTGTGCGCTCCGCGATGCCGCCATGTTGGAGGCGCTTTATAGCACGGGAGGCCGTGTTACCGAGGTTGCCAGTCTGGTGGAGCCCCAGGTCGATCTGCTGAGCGGAATGGTTCAGGTTCGCGGTAAAGGTAAAAAGGAGCGGCTTTGCGCCCTGGGTCGCCCGGCCTGTAAGGCTTTGAAGGTGTCACTGACCCTTCGGAATCTTCTCTGGCCTGAGGTCGAGCGCCGCCGGCCTTCTGACCGGTCTCTTTTTCTTAATGTTCGGGGAAGCCGCCTTACAACGCGATCCGTGGAGCGTCTCTTGAAGAAATATCTGGCATCAGCCAGCCTGAATCCTGATATTTCGCCTCATGCCCTGCGACATTCCTTCGCCACCCATATGCTGGATGCGGGTGCGGATTTGCGAAGCGTACAGGAATTGCTGGGACACGCCAGCTTGTCCACCACGCAGATTTACACGCATGTCACGGTTGAAAAACTTAAAAAAGTCTATCATGATGCTCATCCGAGGGCCTGACACCCATGATCTGGATTCTCTACAATTTATGTTTCCCTGTTATTTTGCTGTTGATGTTGCCCTATTTCCTGTTCCGGATGTGCCGACGGGGCGGTTATGCGAAGGGTTTCCTGCAGCGGGTGGGATGGCATGATGCGGCGCTGAAGGCGAAAATCAGGGAGCGACCGCGCGTCTGGATCCATGCCGTGAGTGTGGGTGAAACCTATGTAGCCCTGCGATTTATGGAGGAATGGCGCCGGGTTCAGCCGGAGGTGGCGTTTGTGATGAGCGTCAACACTTCGACGGCGCGTGTTTTAGCTGAAAAGTCGCTGAATCCTGAGGATGCGCTCGTGTATTTCCCCCTGGATTTTCTGCCGGCTGTCCGCCGTGTCCTGAATTTGATCCGGCCAGTCATGCTGGTGCTGACGGAGTGTGAGTTCTGGCCCAACCTGATCCGCCAGGCCAAGGTTCGAAATTGCCCGGTGTTATTGATCAACGGACGGATGTCGGATCGTTCCTTTCGGGGGTACTCGCGGTTCAGTTGGCTTTTCTCGCCCGTTCTGAGGTTGGTGGACTGCCTCTGCGTCCAGGGTGATCGCGACCGGCAACGCTATCTGGCCCTGGGTGTGGCTCCGGAATGTGTTCTGGTGACTGGCAGCGCAAAATATGATGTGGCGCTAAAGGATCCGGGGAGTTCGGAGCAGGCGGCGCTGATTCTCAAAACGGCGGGGATGTCGGCGACCGACCTGATTTTGCTGGGTGGCTCCACCTGGCCCGGTGAGGAGGATGCCCTTCTGGATTATTTCACGGAAGCCCGCCAGCGTCATCCCGGGTTGAAACTGGTTCTGGTTCCCCGCCACGCGGAGCGGCGCGAGGAGGTGGTGGGGGCTATTCAGCGGCGGGGGCTGCTGTTTATCCAGAGGAGTACGGGAAGGACGGAGCAGGAGCACGCGTGTCCGGATGTGCTTCTGGTTGACACCACCGGTGAATTAAAACACCTGTATACGGCGGCTACGGTGATTTTTGTAGGAAAAAGTCTGATCCAGCATGGCGGTCAGAACATCATTGAGCCGGCGGCATGCGGCAAGCCCGTTGTGGTCGGGCCCAACATGGAGAACTTCGCCGACATCACCGATGAATTCATGGCCGGGGGTGGCCTGATTCAGGTTGCTGATGGTGCGGGCCTGGTGCGGGCGCTTGACGAACTCCTCGACGATGCTTCCCGGCGGGCGGATATTGGAAATCGTGCGATGGCCCTCGTGCTGAAGAACTGCGGTAGCCTCACCATTACCGTTCAACGGGCAAAACAGCTTTCACCCCTGTGAGGGGGCACTTGACGGAAGCCGCATTAGAGAGTATTTTTGCATGTGATAGTGTGTGTGTGGGGGGACGACGATGCGTGATGTCATTCGACTAAATTTATGTAAGGATTCCGGGGCCGCCAGTGTGCGCGACCTGAACCATCCTGATGAAGCGGCATCTCCGGATTCTGTGTCGACGCCCTTGACGTTCCCCACAAGTTTCCATGGCAGCATTTTCCCCACTCTGGTTGTCGATTCCAAGGGGCTGATCCGGGATGCCAATGATGCCGCCCTGTTGTTTTTGGATCAGGAGCTTTCAAGCCTTAGGTCCATGATGGTTTCCGAGGTGATTCTCAGGCTGGATGAGGTTGTCATTGATTTGATTTTCAAGGCGGCTCCACTGGGGCGTACCCTGATCATGGACGCGTTGTGTTCCCAATGCAGCGGAATCCTGGTTCCGTGCGAGGTGATTGTCAATTATGTCGGGCAGGGGCCGGAAGGGGTCTGGTTGGCCTATCTTGTCCTGATTGAAGCCGGTAAGAGGCAGGATACCTCTGCGGTGGCTGCGAGCACGGAAGTCAAACTGGCCCGCGCGGAACGGCTTGAAATGGCGGGTGTTGTGGCCGGGCAAATCGCCCATGATTTTAATAACCTGCTGACTCCGATGCTGGCGTACCCGGAGCTCATTCGAAATGAGGTCAAGGGAAACCCCGTCGTGGCGGAATATCTGGATATCATTGAAAAGACGGCTGGGGACATGTCGCGGCTGACCCAGCAACTTCTCGCGTTGGCCCGTCGGGGACGCGTTGGAACCGAGGTGTTTTGCGTCAATGAGGTGATCGAACAGGTGGTCAGTGCGCTGCAGCCCATTATTTCAAAGGGCGTGACCATTGAATATGATCTGGCTGAAAATCTTCTCGAGGCCACCGGCAGTCGGGATCAGATACGGCGGGTCATCGACAACCTCTGCCAGAACGCGCTGGATGCCATGAATGGATCCGGGATCTTGAATCTGAAAAGTGAAAATGTTTATCTGGATATGCCGTTTGGGGCTTATAACGCGGTGAAGATCGGCGAATATATCAAGATTACGATTGCCGACACCGGTCCGGGCATTCCAGCCGAAATCCGGGACAAGATCTTTGATCCTTTTTTTACCACCAAACGTGTGTCTAAACAGCGTGGAAGCGGGCTCGGCCTGAGTATTGTCCACGGGATTATCCGGGATCATAAGGGTTATATCGATCTGGAATCCGTGCCTGGACAGGGTGCTAAATTCATTGTTTATATTCCCATTTCGCGGGCGCCGGGCGAGACGGCTCGCGCGGGAAGTCTCCCGCATGGAACCGAACGCATTCTCGTGGTGGATGATGATGCCCCCCAGGTGCAGGTGTTAATTCAGCTTCTGGAGGTTCTGGGATACAAGGCAACGGGAGTCGCGAGCGGAGAGGACTGCCTGGAGCGGATTCGCTCCCGGGGGATGCGTTTCGATTTGATAATTCTGGATATGGTCATGGATAAGGGAATGGATGGCCTGGCCACCTTTATGGAAATCCGGAAAACCGTTCCCGGGCAGCGTGTGATTCTCACCTCCGGTTACGCAAAATCGGCTCGTCGCATCGGCAAGGCACAGGAGCTCGGGGCGGGAATTTTCCTGCGAAAACCCCTGACAATCGAACGCGTGGCCAAGGCGATCCGGGAGGAGTTGGATCAGCATCCCGAAGTGCCGGGCAGCGAGTCCCGGAAACGGGGACGGCGGGTTTTGATTGTGGATGACGAACTGATGATCCGGAAGCTTTTCGGAATGATTATCCAGTCTGAATTTCCGGATGCGGTCATTGACCAGGCCGCCAATGGCGATGAGGCAATGGTGGCTTTCAAGGAAACAGCGCCTGACCTGATCATCATGGATCTCCAGATGCCCGTGCGGGATGGACGGGAGACTTTTTCGGGAATGGAAAAGCTGTGTGGCGAAAATGGCCGGACTGTGCCCCCTGTGATTTTCTGCACCGGATTCACTCCGTCTGACTCGATGACGGCGATTGTCGCGGACAGTCCTATTCATTGCCTTTTGAGGAAGCCCGTGAGGGCCGAAACACTTCTGTCTGCCGTGCGAACCCGGCTTCGTTACTGATCATGGAGATGATCCGGTCAGTACGCGAAATGCAGCAGCGGGCTCTGGAGGAGAGGCGGAAAGGGCGCCTGATCGGGTTTGTTCCCACAATGGGGTGCCTTCATGCGGGGCATTTATCATTGGTGAAGCTTGCCCGCGCCCGGGCGGATCTTGTGGTGCTTAGTATTTTCGTTAATCCAATTCAGTTTCTTCCCGGGGAGGATTTTGCCTGTTATCCGCGCCCGGTCGAGCGTGATGAGGCATTGTGTCTGGCCGCCGGGGTGGATGTTCTTTTCTATCCCGATAACGATCAGATGTATGCGCCGGATCACAGTGTGGTTATTCAGGAAACCTTTCTGTCGCAGGGGTTGTGCGGAGCCAGTCGGCCGGGTCATTTCAACGGCGTCGCAACCGTGGTGGCAAAACTGTTCAATATCGTTATGCCTGATGTTGCGGTATTCGGCCAGAAAGATGCCCAGCAACTTCGGGTCATTCATCGGATGATCCGGGATCTTAATGTCCCGGTTGAAATCATTTCCGGGCCGATTGTGCGTGAGGCTGATGGATTGGCGATGAGCTCCCGAAACCGGTATCTCACCCCTGCTGAACGCCAGGACGCGCTTTGCCTCCATCGGTCACTGGATTATGTGGAAAGCCGCATCCGGGAAGGGGAGCGCGACGTGGAGACGCTCCGGAATGAACTGGCGAGTCGACTAGCCCATGTTCCTTCTGCCCGCGTGGAATACATCGAATTTGTGAACGATGAAACGCTCCGCCCTGTGGCGCGGGTCGAGGGTGCGGTACTGGTCGCGCTGGCGATCCGGATCGGGACAACCCGCTTGATTGATAATACCGTGCTCCGATCCTGACGGGGTCGATTGAGTCAGGGCTTGACCGGTGTGACTTTCTGGTCGTCGTTTCCGGAAGTGATTTCCGGTTCGGCTTTGGATCCCGGTGATTCGCCTTGGGCGGTCGTATTGGTGGTCTCCGCAATCATCTCGTCCTCCTCGTTGCCATAATCCGGGGCTTTTACAAACCGGGGTACAGCCAAGGCGGCCAGCAATAAGACAAGGGCAACCAGAATTAGAACATCAGCAAACGTCAAACCACTTCGTTTGTTCATTCCGGGAGTCTAAATCACCGTGCCCGTGGCGTCAACAGTGTTGGTTTTTTTGGAATGAACAGCGGTTTGCGGTTTTGCCCTGGGCTCTAAAAATGAGGCTGAAATCAGTTTCCTCGGCCTCAGTGGGGAAGAACGGTTCGCACTCACGGAACCGGGCGTCAGGCCGCCAGTGGTGAAGGATGGCCGAATAGTAGTCGTCATGGTCTGTACAAATATGGATGACTCCGTCCGGGGCAAGGGCCCGGAAGATAAGATCCATGAAAAGGGGCGAAACGAGCCTGCGGGAATGATGACGTCGCTTCGGCCAGGGGTCGGGGAAGAAAACGTAAAAAACGGCGACTGATTCCGCAGGGAGTTGGGGGAGCAGACGAAGCGCATCGTCCTGAACAAGCCGGATGTTTAGGAACCCGAGGGCAACCGCCTTCCGGTCTATTTTCCTTAACCTCAACAGGCAGCGGTCAATGCCAAGGAAATTCCGGTCTGGCTGGACTTGTGCCCGGGCAAGAAGAAACCGTCCGCGTCCGCACCCGATATCCACTTCCAGGGGGCGGGATAGGGGGTAGAGTCCGGACAGGGGGAGGAATTCCTTTTCCGCTGGAACCGGCACGATATAGTGATCGTGAAAATCACGATTGTTGACACGTTCTCGAACCATACGAGGGAAGGGGACTCAGAGGAGATGCTTTATGATCGCCCGAAAAGGCGCGTGAAAAAGCCGGGGCGATCCACGCGATCCATTTCGCTTTCGATATAGGTAAGGGCAAAAACCTGAAATTTTCCACTGGAGGGCGGCTTGTAATGTCGTGTGGCGGAAACCAGGCCTTCTTTACCGGCTTCGATATACCGGTTGATGGAGGCCGTTTCCGGGGTCCTTTTTTTCGCCAAAGAGGTCAACAGCGGCATGAACATCTGAATCAAGCGCGTTTTGGCTTCCCAGTCATTTCTGCGGCAGGACTCCACATCACGGTCAATGGCCTTGTCGCGTTCGACATCCGGGTGCGACGCCTCGTCCTGTCTGAGATTTAAGGCAATCTTCATCGCCGGCTACTCCTTGATGGGGTGTTTCGATTTCCTGTCAGGCCGTAAGTAATCATATCGGGGAGTCGGTTACAAGGGACGTTTGAGGGCGTGTGTGAAAAAAAACACACCGAGGACACACAAGCCGTAAAGCGCGAGATCGGCGATCAGGACACGGTCAGTCAACAGGGTTTTCTCAGGTCTGCCCCCGCCTTCTTTTCTGTAGACCAGGTCGAGATACCGGAAGATTCCAAAAATGACGAAGGGAATGGTCGTGGATAGGAGTGAGGTGCCGAACTTGTGAACGGTATCAGGCGATAGTGTATAAATGGAGTAGGACACGATGGTTGCGGCGCTGGCAATGGCAATAAGCTGGTCGAGCAGCTTCGGGTCGTAGTATTCAAGGCTGGCGCGGTGTGAGTCTGCGGCGTCTTCCAGGAGTAGCTTTTCATGACGTCTCTTGCAGAGGGCCAGAAACAGGGCGAGTAGAAAAGCGCAGACCAGAAGCCATGGGGAAATGGGGACCGAGATGGCAAGACCGCCTCCCGCGGCTCTCAGGACAAAGCCCAGGGCGATGATAAAGACATCCACCAACGCCAGCTTTTTAAGCCAGAGCGTGTAGACCAGTTGCATGGCAATGTACACGGCCACCACGATGGCGAACAGGGGGGCAAGCTGAAATGAGCCCGCCAGTGATATCCCGAGCAGGATCGCTGAAAGTGCGGCCGCGAGCGGAACACTCACCCGTCCCTCAGCAAGGGGCCGAAAGCGCTTGGTGGGATGAACGCGGTCGGCGGCAAGATCCCGGATATCGTTCGCGAGATAGATCCCGCTGGACGCCAGGCAGAAAAGGCCTGCAGCCGCCAGAATCTGGAAAAGGGACAGCCGCGTGAGCATCAAGCTAGGGTCACCGAAGGCAAAGAAAAAAGCAGCCAGAACAACCAGATTTTTTGTCCACTGGTTTGGCCGGAGTGCCCGCAGGATGTCCAGCGGACGATTCATCAGGCGGACTCCGGAGTGGGTCTTTCCGTCCGGCGCGGAGAGCGGCGGAGCCCATTTCTGAACCACAAAAGCCAGACCATTCTCAAGGCCTCTCTGAAAATTTTTCGACTCATTTTCGAGTAGCCGGAATGGCGGTCTTCAAAAGTGATGGGGATTTCCCGGATGGTGAAGCCCCGCGTCCAGGCCGTATGAGTCATCTCGATCTGGAACGAATACCCGTTTGATTTTATCCGGTTGAGTGGAATGGTTTCGAGAACCCGGCGGTGGAAGCATTTGAACCCGCCGGTGGGATCCAGAAAAGGCATTCCAGTGATCAGTTTCACATACAAGGCACCCCCCATGCTTAGAATGAGGCGGCTCAGGGGCCAGTTTGTGATGCGGATCCCGTTGATGTAACGCGAGCCGAGAATCAGGTCGGCTTCTTTGGCGGCCTTCAGAAAGGCGGGGATCTCAACCGGATTATGCGAGAAGTCCGCATCCATTTCAAAGATGAACTCGTACTGCCGTTTCAACGCCCATTGAAATCCCTCGATGTAAGCGCGGCCCAAGCCGGACTTGATCGCCTGGTGAATCACAAAAATCCGGGAGTCGGCGGCGACCATCTCATCAAGAATCTGGCCGGTACCGTCCGGTGAGTTGGCGTCGACAAAAAGGATGTCGACATCCGGATTAATGTCCAGAATCGCCTTTGAAATCGGCCTGACATTTTCTTTTTCGTCGTAGGTCGGAATAATGATCAGAACGGTGTTCATAGGGTCGAGTATGGCTGAACAGCTTGCTTTTGGACAAGAAAATACGGTTTGAATCAGGGTTGGGTGTTAAGTCCCCATTGAAACGCAGCCAGATTACGGGCCAGGGTTATGGGATTTCCAGACAAGAAATCGCGGAGTAACTGTTGGATCCGGATCGGCCTGACCACGTTTTGACGGGTCATAAGGGCGCCCAGCATGATGAGATTGGCGACCTGCTGGTCGCCTAGGCGGTCGGCTTCCCGGGTCGCCTCGATCTGGATCCGGCCGGATGCGGCCGGGCAGGAGATGAGGGAGCTGTTAATGACGGCCACTCCGTTTGGGGCGAGGGAGTGAAGAAACTTTTCCGTACCCTGAGGCGTCATGAGAATCATCAGGTCAAACTCCTGTGAAACCGGCGAGGCGATTTCCATGGGGCTGAGAATGACCTGGCAGGAAGAATCTCCGCCCCGAACCTCGGCGCCATAGGAGGGGAAGAAGGTAATGTGCGGGGCGCTTTCAAGGGCGGCGTTGGCCAGCAATTTTCCCATAAAAACAATGCCCTGCCCACCGGATCCAGCCATCAGGATACGCGTCATGTTCATGTCACGGGTTTCCCCTCTTTCCTGAACACCCCCAGGGGGAAGGCCGGAATCATACCTTCCTTAATGAATCGGACAGCGTCCCGTGGGGTCAGCCGCATATGAATGGGGCAGGGCGACAGGATTTCAATCAGGCTATAGCCTTTTCCCTCCATCTGGCCCTTGAAGGCGGTCAGGAGTGCTTTTCGGGCCTTTCGAATTCCCGCCGGGCCATCCAGTGCAACCCGTTCAATATGCCAAGGGGAATCCAGGGTGTTCAGGAGTTCGCAGATCCGGATCGGTGTCCCCATACTACGGCTGTCCCGTCCGCAGGGGGAGGTGGCGGTTTTCTGGCCGTTCAAGGTGGTGGGTGCCATCTGGCCGCCGGTCATCCCGTAAACCGAATTGTTGACAAACACGACGGTGATATTTTCCCCGCGATTGGCGGCGTGGATCGTCTCGGCCATCCCGATGGCGGCCAGGTCGCCATCTCCCTGATAGGAGAAGACGATCCGATCCGGCAGGCAGCGTTTGATTCCGGTTGCGACGGCGGGTGTCCGGCCATGAGCCGCCTCACTAATGTCGCAATTGAGGTAATAATAGGCCATGACGGCACAGCCCACGGGTGCCACCCCGATAGTTTTTTCACGGATTTTCAGGGTGTCGAGTACTTCCGCGATCAATTTATGGGCAGTTCCATGGCCGCAGCCGGGACAGAAGTGGGTGGGGCGATCCACAAGGGAAAGGGGGCGGCGATAGATGATCCGGTCCGTTTTTTTCGGGCGGGAGCGAGAGGTGCTCATGATCGGGCGCCTTTCCGGGTCGGCTTGTTCAGGTGCTGGAGAGCGGTCAACACATCAGATTCTTCCGGCACGGCTCCCCCCATTCGCCCTTCAAAGGCAATGGGAGACCGCTCGCCAACAGCCAGTTGGACGTCTTCCAGCATCTGGCCGGCACTCATCTCCACCACGAGGATTCCCTTGACCTTCGCCGCAAGCTGTCGAATCCGGGCACGGGGGAAAGGCCACAGGGTGATCGGGCGCAGCAGGCCCGCCTTGATGCCTTTGGCCCGGGCCTGATCCACGGCGCCCTTCGCGATCCGGGCACTGCTTCCATAGGCGATGGCAAGCACCTGGGCGTCCTGGGTCAGGTACTCATCAAAGCCCACAAGTTCAGCGAGGATGGTTTTATACTTGGCCTGAAGGATCAAATTCCGCTCCTCCAGGGCATCGACTTCCAGGAGTAGTGACCGGATATGATTGGGCTTGCGATTCCGGGCTCCCGTCAGGCTCCAGGGTTTCGGTGGAGATTTCGGAGGGGCCCCCTTATAGAGCACCAGCGGTTCCATCATCTGGCCCAACCGTCCATCGGTGAGGATCATGACGGGATTCCGGTAACGATCCGCGAGGGCAAAAGCGTCAATCGTGAAGTCGTGCATTTCCTGCACGGAGTTGGGCGCCAGCACAATGAGATGGTAATCCCCGTGGCCGCCGCCCTTGGTGGCCTGGAAATAGTCAGCCTGGGAGGGTGCGATATTGCCCAGTCCGGGCCCTCCGCGCTGGACATTGACGACGACTGCCGGCAACTCGGCGGCGGCGAGATAGGACAGCCCTTCCTGTTTCAAGCTGATTCCCGGCGAGGAGGAACTGGTCATGGCCCGTTTCCCGGTGACGACCGCCCCGAAGACCATATTGATTGCCGCCACTTCACTTTCCGCCTGAATGAACACCCGGCCATGCTCCGGCATGTGTTTCGCCATGTAGGATGTCAGTTCATTCTGCGGGGTGATCGGGTAGCCGAAGTAGGCGTGGCAACCGGCGCGGATTGCGCCTTCGCCGATGGCATCATTGCCGTTCATGAGGACGCGGTTATGCATGACGGTTCATTTCTTCCCGGAGCTCAATGGCGGTGTCCGGGCACATATCGGAACAATTCGCGCATCCGATGCAGGAGGATGGGTTTGCTGCCCGGGTGAAGTGGTACCCCCGTGGATTTATTTCCCCTGACAGTTCAAGAACCTGACGGGGACAAACCGAAATGCACAATTCACATCCCTTGCAACGATTCCTGTCGATGCGTACGGTATAGGTTCTGGCCTTCATTCAGGCTCCATCAGGAACGATAATTCGGTGCTTCCTTCATGATTTTTACATCATGGGGATGCGCTTCGGTCACGCCTGCCTGGGAAACGCGGATGAAGCGTCCCCGCTGCTGAAGTTCATCCAGGGAACGGCAACCGCAGTATCCCATGGAGGCCCGGAGCCCCCCGCAAAACTGGACCATGACTTTCCGGACCGAACCCGTATAAGGGATGATTCCCTCGATGCCCTGTGGGACCAGTTCATCTTCCCGGATATTGGATTGGCCATACCGTTCCCGACTGGCCGCGCCTTCCCGCATGGCCGCCAGGCTTCCCATTCCCCGATAAACGACATACTGACGTCCCTGATGGATGATTTTTTCGCCGGGGCTCTCGTCGGTTCCGGCAAAAAGTGATCCGGCCATAATGGTGTCGGCTCCGGCCACAATGGCCTTGGGGACGTCGCCTGAGTGCCGGATTCCTCCATCTGCGATGATGGGGATCGAGCCGCCCAGGGCCTTGGCACATTCATAGATGGCGGTAATCTGGGGAATTCCCACGCCGGCCACGACGCGGGTGGTGCAGATGGAGCCCGGGCCGATGCCCACTTTAACCGCATCCGCCCCTGCGTCCCGAAGGGCGACGGCGGCCTCGCCGGTTGCAATGTTGCCGGCGACGACATCGATGCCCGGGTGGTTCTTTTTCACCCACTTTACCATATCCATCACGCCTTTGCTATGCCCGTGGGCGGTGTCTACAATCACGACATCCACTTCTTCCCGGGCCAGCACGGCGACACGATCCTGGTCATTCGGACCGATAGCCGCCCCGACGCGCAGCCGGTAACGGGAGTCGCGATTGTACAACGGCTCGACATTTTCAATCAGGGTCCGGACATCGCAGAAACTGTACAGCCCGGCGAGTTTTCCGTTGCCGTCCACCAGGGGTAGTTTGCCGATCCGGTGTTTTTTCATCAGGTTGTAGGCTTCCTGAAGGGTGGTTTCGGCAGGAGCCGAAATCACATGGGAAGTCATGACTTCCGTGACGCGGGCCTTGTGATCGCTGGCGAATTTAATGTCGGCGGCGGTCAGGATACCCACGACGCGGTCGTTCTCGTCCAGAATCGGAAACCCGCTGAAACTGTAGCCCTTCTGTTCCTTGGTTTTGTTGATAGTTTCCAGGGTATCGGTATTGCGGAAGGCGATGGGGGCCCGGATCATTCCGTTGAGGTAGTGTTTGACGCGGGCTACGTGATCGGCCTGGCGTTTCGGGGACAGGTTTTTGTGGACGATCCCGATGCCACCGAGAAGGGCCATGGCAATCGCCATCGGACTTTCCGTCACCGTGTCCATGGCGGCGCTGACGAAGGGGATATTCACCGAGATATTTCGGGTCAGCCGGCTCCGGATTTCGGCGTTTTCCGGGAGGAAATCCGCATACTGGGTGATCAGCGATACATCGTCAAAAGTCAGCCCCTCCAGAGGGAACTTATCCATAAACGACTGTATAAAGGCATTCAGGTTCATGAGGCAAATCTCCGTGACATCAGTTGTTTCTGTTGCCGAAGCAGTATGGCCGGTCGAGGGGAAGGGGTCAAGCGATTTCAGTCTCGACACGGAGGGATTGCATCCGCAGGATGTTGCAATGACTCGGAAATCATTTGAGAAAAAAATTGAGGATCGTCCGGAGCGCTGGATTGAGTCCCTGGTGGAACTGGCGCAGCGTCGGGGTGATGGCGAGGCGGTGGCGCAGCGTGCCGTGCAGCTCAGTCGTCAGTTGAATATTTCGCCCTGGATTGCCCTGGCCATTGCGGAGCGGTTGATCAATTTAGAGGAGGCGCGGGCATTCGACAGGGTGGGGCGCTGCAGGGAATTGCAGGCGGCGGTTCTCGACAAGCGGCGCTCGATGGCGGAACTTCGCGTGACCCTGCCGTACGCCCCCCACTTTCTGGCGGTAGATCTCCTGGAGGCCCGGCCCGGTTCGGGGTGGGATATTCGCATGGTGACCCGGATTCTTGCGGGCGTCCTGCGTGCCGAGAAGAAGGGCGCAGAGGATGAGCCCAGCATGAAGGTTCGCGAGCGTCCGCTCGAGGAGCATGCGGCGACCGTGGAACGGGTATTGGCGATTATGAGGCGAACCCGCTGTGATGCGGCCATGGCCCTGGATGTTGAAGCCGGGCATACCACGGAGCAGTTTGCGGCGGATTATATCCGGCAAAAACGGGCGCTTGAAATGGAGGAGCGCCGCTTGATGGCCCCGCCCCCTGAGAATAGGTTCACAAAAAAGCCAGTATCCCGAAGAGTTGCCTCCTCTGAATACTGACTTTTAAATACGGATTACTATCTTCTGGCTTCTCTCTTAATTCACCTTCTTGGCTTCGCGGCGCTTGGCTACGATTTCCTCGGCGAGTGAGAAGGGCACCGACTCATAGTGTTCGAAGTGCATCGTGAAGGATGCGCGGCCCTGCGAGATCGTCCGGACCACATTGGAATACCCGAACATTTCGCTCAGGGGAACCAGGCCGCGGACGACCTTGTATTCCGCCTGCTCGTCCATGGATTCGATCCGCCCCCGGCGCTGACAGATGGAGCCTGTAACGGCGCCCATGTAGTCTTCCGGAGTGACTGCCTCCACGGACATAACCGGCTCGAGCAACTCGGGACGGCTTTCAAGGAAGAGTTTGTGGAAGCCGGCGCGGGCCGCTTCAATAAACGCGAATTCGTTTGAATCCACTTCATGGAACGAGCCGTCATACAGCGTCACGCGCATATCCACGACGGGATAGCCGCCCACGGGGCCCCTGAGCATCGCCTTGACGATACCCTTTTCGACGGACGGGATGAAGTTCTGGGGAATACGACCGCCGCGAACCTCGTTGACGAACTCGAATCCCTCGCCGGGGCTGAGGGGCTCCAGCTTGAGGCAGACGTGGGCATATTGACCGCGACCACCGGATTGTTTGACATGCTTGTATTCGCCGTCCACCTTGGCTTTTCCGGTTTCCCGGTAGGCGACTTCAGGGCGGCCCACCTGGGCCACCACGCCGTGTTCGCGCTTCATGCGATCCACCAGAATTTCAAGGTGAAGTTCACCCATTCCCGCGATAATGGTTTCCTTCGTCTCGTCGTCGAAACTGACCACAAAGGTCGGGTCTTCATCCGCGAGGGCGTGCAGGGCATGGCTGAGTTTTTCATCATCCGAACGGCTCTCCGGCTTGATGCTGATGGAGATCACGGGGGCGGGGAACTCGATCGATTCCAGAAGGATGGGATTATCCTCGCAACACAGCGTGTCGCCGGTTTTGGTCTGCTGCAAGCCCACCACGGCGACAATATCTCCGCAGCGTGCGATGTCGAGCGATTCCTGACGGTTGGCATGCATGCGCAACAGGCGGCCGATGCGCTGTTCCTTTTTCTGGGTGCTGTTGTACACCGTGGTTCCGGACGTGATTTTGCCGGAATAGATGCGCATATACACCAGTTTGCCCATGTGCTTGTCAGACATGATTTTAAAAGCGAGCGCCGAAAAGGGTTCATCTTCCGAATGCTTCCGGTGTTCTTCGCCTTCGCCTACCTGGCCGATGACGGGGGCAATGTCATCCGGGGAGGGAAGGAAGTCCACGATGCCGTCCAGCAGGCGCTGAACGCCCTTGTTCTTGAAGGCCGAGCCGCAGTAGACCGGGATCACCCGGCGTGCAATGGTGGCCTTGCGGATGATGGCCAGGATTTCTTCCTCCGAGAGTTCCCCGGATTCG
This sequence comes from uncultured bacterium, assembly GCA_903958395.1. Taxonomy (GTDB): domain Bacteria; phylum Verrucomicrobiota; class Kiritimatiellia; order CAIKKV01; family CAITUY01; genus JAABPW01. The sequence goes on from CAJBSZ010000437.1 coordinate 20,493, forward strand.
AGAAATTTTTCCAGGAGGACATCGTCCTGTTCGGCGCATTTTTCAACAAGGTTGGCCCGCCATTTCTTGGCCGTTTCCATTTTATCCGCCGGGATGGGATCTTCCGTCCAGGTGCGTCCGCGATCCGTTTCATTATAATGAATGGCCTTCATCTTCACGAGGTCGATGATGCCTTCGAAGGTTTCTTCCTTGCCGATCGGGATAACGACCGGAACGGCATTGGCGCCCAGAATGTTCTGGATTTTCTCGACGACGCCGAAGAAGTCCGCGCCGGTACGATCCATCTTGTTGATGAAGGCGATTTTGGGGACGCTATACTTTTCGCTCTGGCGCCAGACCTGTTCGGACTGGGGCTGAACACCGCCCACGGCGCAGAAGAGCGCGACGGCGCCATCCAGGACGCGAAGACTCCGCTCCACTTCAGCGGTGAAGTCCACATGTCCGGGAGTATCGATCAGCGAGATGCGGTATTCGTTCCAGGTGGTGGTGGTGGCGGCCGAGGTGATGGTGATGCCGCGTTCCTGTTCCTGCTCCATCCAGTCCATTGTGGCGGCGCCATCATGAACTTCGCCCATTTTATGGGTTTTGCCGGAGTAGAAAAGGATGCGCTCACTGACCGTTGTTTTGCCCGCGTCAATGTGGGCCATGATGCCAATGTTGCGAATTTTTGCCAAAGGAAGTTTCTCGTCAGCCATAATATTACCTCACCCGTTGCATTTGCCCCGAACCTGTTCCGGGATAAAAAGGCGCGCATAATGACGGGAGAGAGGGGTGGAAATCAAGGAAAATATTGCCTGGCGCGTTTTCTGAGTTTGAAATGACGATATTTATGTACTTTGCTTTCCGTTTCCGCTAATGTTCGAAAAGTTTGGTTGTCGAAGAAGTCGGCGGGAGTGGGATGAAAGCCACACACTTGCTTGTTTCTTTTTCGGTCTTCCTACCCCTGAGGCGAACGAGGTTCGGACGCGGAGGGGTTCGATCTGGGGTGCTGTGTCATAAGCATAGTACCATCGGATCGACGGGTTTGAGTTGAACCCCTTTCCACAGGAACCGGAAAGAAAAAGAAGGGGTCCAGGAGTAGATGGAAGAAGGGAATTAAGAGATGGGCAAGAAACTGTATGTCGGCAACCTGAGTTATAGCGTCACGAGCGAATCCCTGTCACAGGTGTTTTCCGCTTATGGCAAAGTGGCGTCTTCGGACGTGATCATGGATCGTGAGACGGGTCGCAGCAAGGGCTTCGGCTTTGTTGAGATGTCGACTGACGCGGAGGCCGCTGCGGCCATTGCGGGCACGAATGGTATGGACGTGGACGGTCGTGCGTTGACCGTGAACGAAGCGCGGCCCCAGGCTCCTCGCGTGGGCGGTGGCGGCGGGTTCGGCGGCGGTGATCGTGGCGGCAGCCGTGGCGGTGGCTTCGGCGGCGGCGGCGGTGGTGATCGGGATCGTCGCGGTGGCGGCGGTTTTGGTGGACGCCGGTAGTCCTGCCGTGCTCATTTAGAGCACACTGGATGATTTCGCGGGAACAGGCCGAAAGGTCGGTTCCCGCGTTTTGTTTTTACAGTGGCCTGAGCCTCATTCAGTGCGCTTCGATCAGATCGGCTGAGATTCTGGCTGATTCATAGATGGTGGGTAATCCGGAGCCTGGATGTGTGCCACCCCCAACCAGGTACACCCGGCCAATTTCCTCAAATTGGTTGTGCGGCCTGAAGTACAGCATCTGGGTGAGTGTGTGGCCAAGGTTGAACGTGGCTCCCAGGAAAAGGTTGAAATCATCAACCCAGCTCCGGGGTGTAATCACCCGCTCCTCCAGGATGTGCGAGGCCAGATCTTTCATTCCCGTTTTGGCCACAATGCGGGCGATAACCTTGTTCCGATACTCCCGCGTCAATTCCGGAGTCCAGGCGATCTCGCTACGGGTATTGGCCACGGGTACGAGCACGTAGAGCGCCGAATGTCCCGTGGGCGCCAAGGTGGGATCCGTAATGCTGGCGTTTCGAACATAAACGGACATATCGTCGGAGGGGCCGACGCCCTGAGCGATGTCTTCGATGTTGGCCTTGTAGTTGTCTGCAAAGATCACATTGTGGTGCGCTTCGTCGTAAAGTTTGTCGAGTCCCAGATAAAGCATGAAGGTGGAGCAGGAGTATTTTTTCTCCCTCAACTTTTCCGGGGTGTACTTGCGAATGATGCCGGGCTCGAAAAGGGTTTCCATGGCATGGCCGAAATCGGCGTTGATGACCACGGCATCGGCTTCCACGCTGGAGCCGTCCGCCAGAAGAACGCTCCGGGCCTCGCCGCCTTTCACCTGGATCTGCTTGACCCGCGTGTTTAGTCGGATGGTCGCTCCATGCTCGCGGGCGACCTTGGCCATGGCTTCGGAAATCATACTGAGCCCGCCCATAACGTGGTCGATGCCGAAGGCATGTTCGACATAGGGGATGAGGCCGAAGGCGCCGGGGCACTGCCAGGGTGACATGCCCAGGTACTTGCTCTGGAACGTGAAGGAGATACGCAGATCCTCCGCAGAGAAATAGTCACCCAGCACATCATAGAGGCTCCGGCCCAGCGAAAGGTGCGGCAGTGCCTTCAGCAGGGGGCGCGACAGCATGGAGGTCGCCGAGGAGTAGTCCTTTTTCAGGCAGGGATACATTCGGTCATAGCGAACCTTCTCGACAGCGTGGAATTTCTCGAGCCCGGCGCCATTGCCCGGGAACAGCTTCTCGATCTGCGCCTTCATGCGCTCGCGATCCGTGCTGGGCTGCAGCACCTTGTCCTTGAACGAGAGCTGGTACATGGGGTCGAGGGCCCGGATGTCGAGATAGTCCTCGGCTTTTCGGCCGGCGGCTTGAAACACCTCACGCAGAATAAAGGTCATCATCAGGAACGTGGGGCCGATATCAAACGTGTACGGCCCGAGCCGGATGGCAGCGTTGCGGCCGCCAACGGTATCCTTCTGTTCAAACACAGTGACCTTGTGGCCGCGGTTGGCCAGGATCATCGCCGCCGTTAGCCCGCCGGGACCGGCGCCGATAATAGAAATTCGCTTTGAATTCATGTCAAGATTCTCCCGTTTGTTGCTTTCCTGTAGCTGAAAAACATACTACACTCCCTGCGAAATTACATCAGGAAGTTCCTATTAACTGGTACGGGTTCATAAAAGTAATCAGGTCCATCTACAGCCTGCAAGGACCGGATCTGGACTTGATCCAGCAGGAGGGGCTTCTGGCTGTGAAGATCGGCCAGACTTACGCCTTGCGCGTGGATTTTCTGCCGGAATCGTCCTGTCTGAAGTTGACCCAGCTGTATCGGCATGCCGCCGCCATTCCGCCTGTTCATTTCAAGGATATGCTGAAGCGGCGGGCTCCGGCTCTTCTTCTCGAGGAACTGGAGTCGTTCAATGACGATCCCCTGGCGTCGGCCTCGGTGGGGCAGGTGCATCTGGGCCGGTTACGAAACGGCGAGCGTGTGGCGATCAAGATGATCAAGACCGATTATCGGGAGCGTTTTATGGCCGATGTCAGGTCATTGAGGCGATTCATTCGGCTGATTCTATTGGTCTATCCCAAGCTGGAGCGGGTGGCGGATCCCCTGGGCATCCTGGGCACCATCGAGCAGGGGACCCTGGACGAGCTGGATTTACGCCGCGAGGCGGCCGGTCAGAGCCTGCTGATGGATATGAAATCCCGGCATGCCGGGGTGTTTGACCTGAGCGGTATGCGGTTTCCTAAGATCTACAAGGAGCTCTCCAATGATGTTGTGATGGTTTCCGAGTATGTCGAAGGCCGCACGGTGGATGAACTGCTGGAGCGGCGGGAGATCGGGTATGACGCCTTGCTGGAGCTTTTCCGTCTTCACGGTTTTTTCGCATTCTGCGTGGGCACGTTTCATGGCGACATTCATCCGGGCAATCTCATATACCGGAACGGCTGCTTTTATTTTTTGGATACCGGGGTTATCGGGAGGGTGAGCGAGAAGATGCGGATGGGTCTCCTGGCCTTTTTTCAAGCGCTGGCCGAGTTCGAGTATCCGGCTTGTGCGCGGGCGCTTAACGCCATGGCTGATCGGGGCATCGAGGGCGGACGATTCAGGGAGTTCGAGATGAAGCTGACTGAATTGTACCGGGACTTCACCGGCAGCACGGTCGCGCAGGTCAGTCTGACCCGGAAGATGATGGAAACGATTCGACTGGGGGTCAATCATGGCATGGTGTTCGAAAAGGGCATGTACCCCATCATCAAAAGCCTGATGTACATGGATGGCATGGTGCTGCGATGCAATCCAGACGCCGTGCTGATGAAGGACATGCGTCCGTTTCTGGCGGAGTTTCGTCGCGGAATGGCCGCTCAATAATTGAGCGTGATGGACAGGGTGATTCCCCGGGGGGTAAGCCTGAAAAGGGCCGCCTTGAATGATGGGGCGCTGGTTCTGCTTCGCGGGTTATTGGATGCCCCGTATCCCTCGAGGGGGATGCCCAGCCAGGTGGTGTCCATCCGGCCATTGTCATTCTCGTCATGGAGCACGCCGATGGCATAATCACCGGATGGAGTGTCCGTGAAATCCGCCACGGCCTGGCCGTTGGTGATGGCGGCGGAGAGGGTTCGGAAAGCCAGTGTGGTGTTGTCAGGAAAACCCTTGGAATCCCGAAAGAGCGTGATTCGGGCGATCCCTCGTTCGTTACGGAATCCAGTCATGCGAACGGTAATCGTGGCACCGTGATTGTCAGCTTTCTGCGTCGAAGCATCCGGCGCGGCAATGGATGGGGATCCAGCCAATACTGCGGACAAGCCAAGGAGGATGAGGAGATCGGCGCGGATCGCTAGACCAGTTTTGAGTATTATGTTACAAGTCGCTTTCAATTGGGTGGGCATAATTTTACTGATACTTTGTTTTTTTTGACAGAAAGAAAGATTTTATGGCTGACGAGAAAAAAGAACCCTGGTTGAACTGGCTGGCTTTGACAACGGTTATTTCCTATTTCTGAAATAATTCAGGGAAGCCTTGAAAGAAATGGAGGGGGCAGGTAAAGTCACCGGAATTATGAAAACCGACCCAGTATCCATGGTGAAGCCTAACTCTGGAATGATTCTGCTTCAGGCCGCTATCCCGGCGGTTGTCGGGGCGGTTTTCTTTTTCAAGGGGAAGCCAGTTGCCGCCGGAATTCTGTGGAGCATTGGCGCCCTGCTCCTTGTGTCGGGTTTTCTGATTCACTCCCTGTTTGCCAAGATTGAACAGGCGGGGCGCTGGTTCGGCAAGGGGGTCGGGACAGCCATCACGTGGCTGCTTCTTGTTCCGATGTTTTACCTGGTCTTTGTGCCGGGACGTTTCATCCTGATGATGCGGGGAATTGATCCGATGTGCCGGAAATTCCCGACTGATGCGGCAACCTATTGGGTGCCCCGGAAACCGGTTCTGAATACGGACGAGTATAAGCGGCAATATTGATGAATATCCTCGGGATCAGCGCTTTTTATCATGATTCGGCCGCCGCCCTGGTCTGCGATGGAAAGATTGTTGCCGCCGCTCAGGAAGAGCGGTTCACTCGTAAAAAGCACGATGCAAATTTTCCCGTGAATGCCGCGAAGTACTGTCTTCGGGAGTTGGAAAAAAGGGGCGGAAAGCTGGATGCGGTGGCCTTTTACGACAAGCCGATCCGAAAATTCGAACGCATCCTGAAGACCTATTTCAGTACCGCGCCGGCGGGATTGCAGTCCTTTATGATGGCCATCCCTCTGTGGTTGCGTGAGAAGCTCTGGATTCCCATGGAGATTGAAGTGGCATTGGGAAAATGCGGCATCAAAACCATGCCCCCGCTATATTTTCCCGAGCATCACGAATCGCATGCGGCGAGTGCATTTTTTCCGTCCCCATTTCAAAAAGCGGCCATTCTAACACTGGATGGTGTGGGAGAATGGGCGACCAGTGCGATCGGGCGGGGGGGCGGAAACCAGATTCAGATTCTGGAAGATCTTCATTTCCCACACTCGCTCGGCCTGCTTTATTCGGCGTTTACGTATTTTACGGGCTTCCGGGTGAATTCAGGGGAATACAAGCTGATGGGGTTGGCTCCCTATGGCGAGCCGAAATATGTGGATATCATCAAGGACAACCTGCTTGATCTTCGCGAAGATGGCTCCTTCCGGTTGAACTTGAAATACTTTGGGTTTGTGGACGGCCTGACGATGACGAATGACGAGTTTGCCAAGTTGTTTGGTGGACCGGCCCGCACGTCGGAAAGTGAGATTTCACAGCGGGAAATGGATATTGCACGATCCATTCAGGTGGTGACCGAGGAAATCGTGATCCGGATGGCGAAGCATGCCCGGAAAATAACCGGAGAAGAATACCTGGTGATGGCGGGCGGTGTGGCCCTGAACTGCGTGGCCAATGGGCGTCTCTTGCGGGAAGGGATTTTTAAGGATATCTGGATCCAGCCTGCGGCGGGTGATGCAGGCGGTGCCCTGGGAGCAGCCCTTATGGTGGCCTTCCAGATCGAAAAACAGCCGCGTGTGGCTGATAATGTTCACGATGCCATGCAGGGATCCTTACTGGGGCCGGATATTGAGGATGATGTTGTTGAAGCCTTCCTTAAAGCCAATGGGTATCCTGCGAAAAAATATGGCCCGCAGGATTGGGGTGCAGAGATTGCCAAAATCATTGCTGCTGAGAATGTCATCGGACTGGTGCAAGGCCGTATGGAGTTTGGTCCGCGATCCCTGGGTGGTCGTTCCATCGTCGGTGATGCGCGATCCGTCAAGATGCAGGCGGTGATGAATCTGAAAATCAAGTACCGCGAATCGTTCCGTCCGTTTGCCCCGTCCTGCCTGGTGGAGCGGGTAGGCGACTATTTTGAATTAGATCGGCCGTCGCCTTATATGCTTCTGGTGGCACAGGTGCAGAAGAGCCGGTGCAGGGGGCTGGAGGATGTCGGGCGTTTATCTATTCGTGACCGGATCAACCAGGTGCGTTCCGATATTCCGGCGATTACGCATGTAGATTACTCGGCCCGGGTTCAGACGGTGTCGCCCGAGAGCAATCCCCGGTATTACGATTTGATCAAGGCGTTTGATAAACAGACCGGCTACGGAGTGATTATCAATACCTCATTCAATGTTCGTGGAGAGCCGATCGTCTGCACACCTGAAGATGCTTACCGCTGTTTTATGCGAACAGAGATGGATTATCTGGTGCTCGGCTCGTTTGTGTTGTCAAAGAAGGATCAACCGCCGTGGCAGGATAAGGCGAATTGGCGGACGGAATACGCTTTAGACTAGGGGATATTTATGATTTTTTTCAAACATCTCGGCCGATTGCTGAAAGAGTTTGTTGGTTTTGCCTGGCACAACAAGGCTTGGTGGATTATTCCCGTTGTGCTGGTACTCCTCTTGTTGGCGGTCTTTATTGTGGCTGGCCAGACTGTGGCGCCCTTCATCTACACATTATTCTGAGACGATCTGGCTGGCATTGAGTCTGGCCAGATATCGTTTCCGATACCACACGAACCCGAACAGGTCGAAAATGGTGCGGGGTAGGCGTTTCATGTTGGTGTATTTCGATGTTCCCATGGTTCGCGCCCGGTGATCCACCGCCAGTTCCTTGATGGAGCGCCCATTGAGTTTGAAGTAGGCTGGCATGAACCGGTGAACGCCTTCCACATGCGGGAGATCTGCCACGCAGGCTTTTCTGAATACCTTCAGACTGCACCCGGTGTCGCGAATGCCATCATGAGTGGCCCAGTTTCGCACCCGGTTTGCGAGGCGTGACCCGACGCGTCTCGCCCAGGTGTCCTTGCGCTTGGCGCGAAACCCGCAGACGGCATCGGCATCCTTGAGCTCAGCGAGCATTCGGGGAATATCGGCCGGATTATTTTGCATATCCCCGTCGATGGTCACCAGAATATCGCCGGCAGCAAGCTGCAACCCCACCAGCATGGCGTGGCTTTGGCCGCGATTAGGGGAATAGTGCAGGCCCCTTACGCTTGTGTACCGCGCTTTGGCTTCCTGGATGCGAGCCCAGGTCTGGTCACGGCTCCCGTCATCGACAAAAAGCACTTCCAATTCCGGGATGACCGTGCTCAGCCGGTGCATTTCCTCGGCGAGAGGCAGGACATTATCCTGTTCATTATAGACCGGCACCACGACGGAAACTTTCATAACAGTCCTTTATTTCATTCGCTTCGGTTTAGTCTTATCACGACTGAAGGATGTAATTCCAGCCCTGATTCCCCGTCATTTCTTGTTACAGTGGATGAAGGGGGGGGCAAGGCTCTAAACATTATGCGCTGATGATTCCGCTGCCGAGAACCAAGTCGTTGTCGTAAAACGCGACGACTTGTCCCGGGGTGATGGACATTTGCGGTTCATCAAATAGGGCCTCAACAGCACCGTCTGTGGAGCCCATCTGAATGGTTGCCGGTGCTTCCTTGTGCTGTTGCCTGATTTTTGCCTGGATTCGCCTGGGTTCCTGCGGCGCTGTTGCAAGGCTTACCCAGTTCATATCCAAGGCCGTCAGCCGGCTCGAGAAAAGATCCGAATGGGTGCCAACAACGACGGTATTGGAGCAGGCATCAAGGCGAATCACATAGAGCGGATCTGCGGTGCCGCCAAGGCCAAGGCCCTTACGTTGACCGACTGTATAGTGAACAATTCCGCGATGCTGTCCCAGCACTTTACCTGCTGCGTCCACAATTGGGCCCGGGGTTTGTTCCCGTTCGCTGAAGAGAACCCCGTAGTCCTTGCTCTCAATGAAATTCTGGCTTTCCGGCTTGTCCGCCACATCGTCCCAGCCAATTTCGCGGGCGATGGCTTTGACCTCCGGCTTGGTCATGCCGCCCAGCGGAAAAAGAACCTGGCTGAGCTGAGTCTGGGAGAGTCGGGACAGGAAATACGTCTGATCCTTGGCGGGATCCAAAGCGCGGCGTAATTGCCAGCGGCCGGAGACGGGTTCCTGATCGACCCGGGCGTAATGCCCGGTGGCAAACTTGTCGAAGGTGATGCCCATAGCGCGTGCCCGATCCAGGAGAAGTCCAAACTTCATGGTTCGATTGCAGCGGACGCAGGGATTGGGAGTGCGGCCAGCCCGGTATTCCTCGCGGAAGTACTCGAGAACCTCCGTTGCGTATTCCGGGGCAAGTGGGACGACATGGTGGGGGATATCAAGTCGGGCGGCCAGTGCCCGGGCGGCCTCAATGTCGCGGGGTTCGCCTGGTCCGTAGCATCCAGATCGTCCTTCGTCTGCCAAGGGGAGGGAGCCGTCCCATATCTGCATGGTCAGACCGATGACAGCATGGCCCTGCTGCTTCAGAAGCCAGGCGGCAACAGAAGAGTCGACCCCTCCGCTCAGCCCGACGGCAATCGTCAGTTTTTTGGACTCATGATGCATGACGGAACCATTATAATCGGCTTTCCCCTCCTTTGTCTATTGCCTGTTGAATCCCGGGTGCAAACTTTGCTAGAGTGCCGTCTATTGATGATTGAAACCGTATTTTGAAAGGGAATCCATGAGTATTCGGAAGTTGAAAGCGGCGGTTCGGGATGTGCCTGATTTTCCGAAGCCCGGAATCATGTTCAAGGATATCACTCCGATTCTCAAGGATCCCAAGCTTTTTCGTGCGGCGGTCGATCTGTTTGCCAAGCGCCATCGCGACAAAGGAATCCGGAAAATCGCCGTGATTGATGCCCGGGGGTTTCTTTTCGGCGCGGCACTGGCCTACAAACTTAAGGCCGGACTTGTTCCCATCCGGAAAAAAGGAAAACTACCGTACCAGACCCTTGAGGAGAGTTATGACCTTGAGTATGGCTCGGCCACGCTGAGCCTTCACATTGATGCCTTTGAACCCGGGGAGCCGGTGCTTTTGATTGACGACCTGCTTGCCACGGGAGGCACCGCATTGGCCTCTGCAAAATTGATCGAGCGGGCGGGGGGCAAGATTGTGGAAATTGATTTCCTGATCGAGCTTGGATTCCTGAACGGCCGTGCAAAGTTGACCGGATACGAACTCTTCGCTCCGATCAAGTATTAACGCCGCGCAATGGCGACCACGAAGACCATGGCCACCATGAGCAGGCAGACAAGCGCGCTTTTCCAGCCCTGAACCTCGTTTTGTGACGTCGCCGCCTTCTGTTCTGCAATGGCTTTGTCCACTTGCCGCATAATGGCGTCAAGTTCGTTTGTCTTTGGAACGGCGGGATGCAAATCTGCAAGAAAAACATCAATTCCAGGATGGAGTTGGGCGAACGGTCGGCGGCACATGATGTCATTTGCCTGTAATTCAGCCTCAAGAATTCCAATATCCAAATTATAAAGACGCTCAGAAATCAGGCCTGCCAGCGAGAGTCCGTTTGTGTTTTCAAACCAGGCCTCCGGCATCTTTCCGGAATCGGGGTTCTGGTGACTGCTGAACCAGACGGAAGGACTGTTGGTGTTGGCGATCCCCTCGAATTCCCCGGATGGGGCATGAGAGATGTCTGCATTTTCAATTTTCAAGGGTGCTGACCATGCCGGAAAATGAGCCGTCACGATCGCGAACGCGACGATGCTGCCCGCCAGCGACTGTCTCAGTGTTTGAGTGACCATGAATTCTCCCCGAGAACGATGCTATCCGCGATGGCTCGTGCTTTTCCGGGGCCCTCGACCAGTTGGATGATCGTCAGGGCGAATTCAAAGGTGGTTCCAGCTCCCTGGCTGGTGAGGATCCGCCCATCCACAACAGTGGGACGATTCAGGCGCGGTGTGCTGGTCAGACGGGCGGCAACGCCTGGATGGCAGGTGACTTTTTTGTCGGTTAGAATGCCGGCGGCTTGAAGCGTCAAGGGGGCGGCACAGATGGCTCCGACCCATTTCCCGTCACGATGAAAATTCCGGATTGTTTTCAGAAGTGGTTCGAACTTGAGGAACCGTTCCACACCAGGGCCGCCGCCGGGAATCATCAGAATGTCGAAATCCTGAGTATTAATTTCGCTCCAACTCTTGTCCGGCATCAGGCGCACGCCGCGTGCGGCAGTAATCAGACCGTCATCCACCCCGGCGACCACGACTGTCCATTGTGCGCGGCGGAGGACATCAATGGTGATGATGGCCTCCATTTCCTCCGTGCCATTGGCGATCGGAATCAGAACGTTCGGCATGGTGTAAGTCCTTAATCGTCCCTTCGTCCGCCAAGCAGGCCGGACCGGAAGAGATAGTAGAGGAGGGTGAGCAGAGCCGTGACCGCGGAGGCCACATAGGTCAGGAAGGCCGCATTCAGGACACGGGCGGCGTCCTCCTGCTCCTGGTAAGTGACAATTCCTGACATGACCATCAGGCGCTTGGCCCGGGAGCTGGCGTCCCATTCAACCGGCAAGGTGATAATGGAAAAGACAACGGTGATGCTGAACAGGATGATTCCGATCAGGTACATCTTGGGATTATTCATGAACATTCCCAGCAGAAAGAAAATGTACGAGCCCATGCTTCCGAACTGGGTTGCGGGAACCAGGGCGGAACGCAGTCCAAGCCACATGTAGGCGGATGCGTGCTGAAGGGCATGCCCCGCTTCGTGGCAGGCCACGCCAATGGCCGACAGGGAAGGTGAGTCATAGACTCCTGAAGACAGGCGGAGCGTTCGAGAGGTCGGGTCGTAGTGGTCGCTCAGGAATCCGTCGGCTCGTTCAATCGTAACATTAGTCACGCCGTTTTCGGACAGCATCTGGCGCGCGGCCTCGGCGCCTGTAAGCCCCGAGCCTGCTGATATTTTCGAGTAACGGGCGAATGTCGACTTGACCTTATAGGTGGCAATGAGTGCGAAAATCATGCCTGGCGCGACGAACAATAAATAAATTGGATCGAAAAACATGGTTGAACCCTTTCACATAGACATCTCTACAAGTCATTTAATCAAAGACGGTTTCATTCTGTCAATCCCATCACGAAATCCGTGGGCAGGGTGGGAGGCGGTACAGGGACATCAAACCACTCCTGCAGTTCGAAATCCAGTCCGACATGGTTCATGTAGTTGTAGAGGGCTTTTCGCAGGCCCCTGCCCAGCGAGTCGTGGTCACAGATGACGGAGTCTTTGAAGGGGATTTCATTGCAGGCGAAGGTCGGTTTAGGACGACGCGGGATTCGGATGCCGTAACGGCCCGGATTCTTAAAGATGGGGCTATGAACCGTCAGGGCGAAGCGGTGCCAGTAAGCGGACTGAATGCAGCCGGCTTCAAACAATTGGCGGACAAACTCCAGGGAATCCACGGTGTCCTGTTCGGTCTGGGAGGGGCATCCATACATCAAGTACGCATGAACCAGGATTCCCGCTTCGGCGAAGCCGTGGGTGACGGCGGCAGCCTGTTCCAGTGTGAATCCTTTATCGAGGAGTGTGAGCAACCTGTTGGTGGCGGCTTCCAGTCCACCGGTAACGGCAATGCAACCGGCCTTGGCCATAAGTGTGGCCAGTTCGGGAGTAAAAGCCTTGTCGAACCGGATGTTGCCCCACCAAGTGATTTTAAGTTTCCGCTTGATCATTTCCGTACAGAGCACGCGCAACAGGGCTGGCGGCATGGCTTCATCAATAAAATGAAAGCCGGTCCTCCCTGTTTGGGCGATTACCGCTTCAATTTGCTGAATCAACAGACCCGCGGTAACGGGGGAATAACGCTGAATATAGTCGAGTTGTGTGTCGCAGAAGGCGCAACGATGCCAGTAGCAGCCGTGAGCCAGCATGAGTTTATTCCAGTGCCCGCAGGACCATATCCGGTGCATCGGGTTGGGGGATTCGATCATGGAGACGTAGTGATTGAGGGGGAGTGGTGAGAAGCGGGGGATTGTTGATTGGTGATTGTGGAGTTTAGGCTGAGGGGAAGAGAGACTGTACAGGACGCGTTTTTTTTGGCGAATGACTGTGCGAATCAGGTCGGATGTGGCGGCCCGGCCTTCGAGATGATCAATAATCCGAAGCAGGGGGAGTTCGCCGTCATCGAGTGTCAGGTAGTCGGTATAATCAAAAATGCGCGGGTCGGACAGGGTGCGAAGTTCCGTGTTTACATAGCCGCCGCCCATGACAATCGGAATTTCCGGTGCGGCGCATTTCATGGCCTTCGCCATGCGCAGAGCCCCGTATACGTTGCCTGGAAAGGGGAGGGTGAAACCGACCAGTTGGGGATGGTGTTGGTCTATCAGGTCATGGGCAAGGGTCTCGATAAGCGAATCCACGAGGGTTGCTTTACGGCGTAAGGCCGTGGCGATCCCGTCAAAGGTGGGTGCGCTGGCGGCAAGCTTTTCTCCATAACGGGCCAACTCGAAACGGGAATCCAGTCCATCGCGAATGGCGTCGGCAAGGTCGTCCAGGTAAAGACTGGCCAGATGGATGGCGAAGTCGCGTTTTGACAGCGCATAGGCTGTTCCTTCTCTGTTCGTGATGGCGTTGTGGAGCGGGGCAAAACGGGGGCCTTCCGGCAGGAATTTCCGGGATAGTATCCGGGTCGCCAGGGACGGGGTGTGTCCCTGCAGGAATTGGATGACAGGCTCGATAGTGGCGGCAATGCTGTGGCTGTGACGTAAAAAATGGCGAACACTGGCGGGGCGCGCTCGGGATTTCAAGGCCTTTCGAATGCGGATGACACCCGGGCGTGAAAAAAGGCGAAGGGCGAGCATCAAGGCGGCATCGGCTTGACGGACATCATGGCCATATGGCTCAAGGAAGCCTGCAAGGCAGGGGGTGGCCGGGTAGGGCGCATTGATTTGCGCCATGGGGGGTGTGATGAGCAGAACACGCATAAAAACTCCTGTTGTGGACAGTGTGCCACAACAGGAGTTAGGGAGGCGATTACTTAATACCGGCGTGATAGCGCTGAAGGGATGTAACCCCCGCAAGCCCCTGCCGGGATGCGGCGATTCCCTTGGCGGCGGCAGAAGCGGCAGCCAGAGTCGTGAAGTAGGGAACCTTGTGCTTGATGGCGGCCTTGCGGATGTACGAGTCGTCGGTGACGCTTTGTTTTCCGGCGGGCGTATTGATTACGGCCTGGATCTCGCCATTGACAATGCCGTCTGAAATATCGGGACGCCCCTCCAGTCTTTTATTGATGCGCTCGCAGGGAATACCCTTCTCTTTCAGGAATCGCCAGGTTCCTTCGGTGGCCTTGATCATGAAGCCCAGGGCGTGAAAGGCCTTTCCAACCTCAACGGCGGACTGGTTTTTTTCCACCACGCTGAGGAGTACGGTGCCTTCCATGGGGAGCCGGTTATTGGCGGCTTCCTGAGCTTTGAAGAAGGCCATGCCGAAGTTGTCGGCCATGCCGAGAACTTCCCCGGTCGAGCGCATTTCCGGGCCGAGCACAGGATCCACCTCCGGGAATTTATCGAAGGGAAACACCGATTCCTTAACCCCGTAGTGAGGGATACAGGAGGCATGTTTCAGTCCGAGTTCTTCCAGGCGGGTTCCCATCATCAGCCGGGTGGCGGCGCGTGCCATTTGAAGGGCGCAGACCTTGGACACCAGGGGGACCGTCCGGGAGGCGCGAGGGTTGGCTTCCAGGACATAAACCTTTCCCTTTTCAATGGCGTACTGGATGTTCATCAATCCGATGACATGCAATTCACGGGCGATTTTCTCCGTGTATTCCGTAATGGTCTTGAGTTGCGATGCCGGAATGCTGACCGGCGGGATCACGCACGCGGAGTCCCCGGAGTGAATCCCGGCCTGCTCGATGTGCTCCATCACGGCCGGGATGAACACATGAGTGCCGTCGGAAAGTGCATCCGCCTCGCACTCCAGGGCATCCTGAAGGAATCGGTCAATGAGGAGGGGGCGTTCGGGGGTGACTCCAACGGCCTTCGCGACATATTCACGCAGCATGTCATCGTCATAGAGCACTTCCATGCCGCGTCCACCCAGGACGAAAGAGGGGCGTACCATGACCGGGTATCCTACCCGGTGGGCAACGTCGAGTGCCTGGGCGGTATCCACTGCCATGCCGGATTCCGGCATGGGGATATCCAGCCGTTCCATCATCTGGCGAAAGAGGTCGCGGTCTTCAGCGAGCTCAATCGTCTTGATATCGGAGCCGAGGATACGAACGCCGGCTGCGGCGAGGTCGGCGGCAAGATTCAGGGGGGTTTGACCGCCGAATTGAACAATAACTCCGGAGGGCTTTTCCTTGTTGTAGATCGCCAGGACATCTTCCGTTGTCAGGGGTTCGAAATAAAGTTTATCCGAGGTGTCATAGTCCGTTGAGACGGTTTCCGGGTTACAGTTGACCATGATCGTCTCATAACCGAGATCACGCAAGGCCAAGGCGGCGTGGACGCAACAGTAATCGAACTCAATGCCCTGTCCGATACGATTTGGGCCACCACCGAGAATCATGACCTTTTTGGGATTCGCGGTCGCCGTGGAGGTGTCCTTGCCGTGATAGCTCGAGTAGTAATAGGCGGCGTTTTCTACTCCGCTGACGGGTACCGCATGCCAGCTTTCGACAACACCGAGCGCGATACGCCGTTCACGGATCAGTTTTTCCGGAATGCCGAGGATTTTGGAGAGATGCTTGTCGGCAAATCCGTCCATTTTGGCCTTGATCAGGAGTTCATCAGGCGGAAGTTGGCCCTTGGAGGCGAGGATTTTTTCCTCCAATTCGACGAGTTCCTTCATTTGCTCGATGAACCACGCCTTGATATGGGTCAGTTTATGCAATTGCTCCACGGTGGCGCCCTTTCGGATCGCCTCGTACATCAGCCATTGCCGCTCACTGGAAGGTTCCGCGAGTAGCGCGATCAATTCATCCAGCGGCTTGGTGTTGAAATCCTTGGCAAACCCCAGGCCATGGCGCCCGTTTTCGAGGGAGCGGATCGCCTTTTGGAAAGCTTCCTTGTAGGTTTTCCCGATACTCATCACTTCGCCGACGGCCTTCATCTGGGTGCCCAGTTTGTCCTGTACGCCCTTGAACTTTTCAAAGGCCCAGCGTGAAAACTTGACCACGACATAATCACCCGATGGGGTGTAGCGATCCAGGGAGCCATCACGCCAGTAGGGGATTTCATCCATGGTCATACCGCTGGCCAGTTTTGCGGAAATCAGGGCGATGGGAAATCCGGTTGCCTTGGAGGCCAGCGCGGAGGAACGTGAGGTGCGGGGATTGATCTCGATGATCACGATGCGGCCATCCTTCGGGTTATGGGCGAATTGCACATTGGTGCCGCCGATGACCCCGATGGACTCCACAATTTTATAGGCATAATCCTGGAGGCGCTTTTGTGTTTCCGGCTTGATGGTCAGCATGGGCGCGGTGCAGTAGGAGTCGCCGGTATGCACCCCCATGGCGTCCACATTTTCGATGTAGCAGACCGTGATCATTTTGTTTTTGGCATCACGGACGACTTCAAGCTCCAGTTCCTCCCAGCCCAGCACGGATTCCTCGACCAGAAGCTGGCCGATCAAGGAGGCCTGGATTCCGCGGGCCGCCACGGTCTGGAGTTCTTCGAGATTGTAGACGAGTCCGCCGCCGGCGCCACCCATTGTGTAGGCGGGACGGATGACCACCGGGTAGCCGAGCTTTGCGGCAACTTTTTCCGCTTCCGGAACGGTATAGGCCAGTTCGCTTTGTGGCATATCGATACCCAGCGATTTCATGGTTTCCTTGAAAATCAGGCGATCCTCGCCGCGCTCGATGGCATCGAGGTTGACTCCGATGACCTTGACGCCATATTTACCAAGAATGCCATTTTTATTGAGTTCAGAAGAAAGGTTCAGGCCCGTTTGCCCGCCCAGGTTCGGAAGCAGGGCGTCCGGTCTTTCCTTGGCGATGATTTGTTCCATGCGTGCGACATTGAGTGGCTCGATGTAGGTGGCGTCGGCCATTCCGGGGTCGGTCATGATGGTGGCGGGATTTGAATTCACCAGGACGATTTTGTAGCCGCACGCCTTGAGGGCTTTACAGGCCTGGGTTCCGGAATAATCGAATTCACACGCCTGGCCGATAACGATGGGACCCGACCCGATGATCATGACTTTCTTGATGTCATTGCGATACGGCATAATACGGTCTCCTGATTGCCCTGTGGCGGCCCCGTGTGGAAAATAAAACGGGAAAAAACCCCGACAGACCGTGGAAGGATACAGAGAATGGCGCGGGACAATCAAGTCTCTATTAAGCGGCAAAATTGCCGCTTAATGTCATTTCGGTGAAAAGGTTTGGAGGCGGATCAGGTGCCGAGCTTCGAGATTTTTTCGCGCAAGGCGGCGGCTCTTTGTTCCGTTGTGTCCAGGTCGGCTTTATAATCGGCCGCGAAGCCTGAAAGGGTCTGGTGAAGTGCCGCCAGTTTTGACTGCAAGTCCGAGATAGTGCGGGTAGCCGTCATATTTTCAACCGCATTTTTACCCGCCAGATCATGAAGTGCCTTTTCGGCCTCCTGAACGCGCAATTCCGCCATGTGGGCACGACTCTGGGCTTCGGTCAACCGGGTCTGAGCATCGGTCAGGCGTGCCTTGGACTCGGCCAAAAGGGTAGCGTTAGTGGCGGATTCGCGGGACGCAAGTTCCAGTCTGGACTTCAGGCTGGCGATTTCGCCGATGAGCACGGTTGTGCCAGGCGATACCGCTGAAGCGGATTCCAAAGCGGGGTTCAAGGTGACTTTCTTCACGGGTTCCAGAGGGATCGGCGGGAGTGGATCGGGTATAGGTGGCTCCGGTATTGGAGGAGGCGGAGGAGGCGGAGGAGGCGGAGGCGGAGGCGGAAGGGCTGGCCCGCTTGAAACTGATGGTTGAAGCACTTCTGCGGCGGGCGGCGTTATCGGAGAGGGAGCGGTGGCTCCGGGGAGTTCAATCAGGATAATGCCCGAACATTGTTTGCAGCGGATTTTCTTGCCGATGAGGCTGGCCGTGACCTTGGTAGACCACTTGCAGGCCGGGCATGTGGCGGGGATTGTGGCTGAGGAAGAAGCTTCTGCGGCCTGTCCTATGACAATGGGAGGCGCCGCCTTCCTGATCCCTCCGGCTGGGGGCTGGCTGGCAGAGGGCGCCCCTGCAGGTTTAGGAGGGGGAGTCAATTGAGCCGTTGAACTGACGGGTGGTGTCGGCGGGGGAACGGGGACAGAGGGGGTCGAAACAACAGGAGTCGAAGCCAAAGTGGCTGCGGTTGCGGGTGGTGTCGTCGTCTGGGGGGCCGCAGGCGAAGGAGTCGCGCTTTTTCCAACCGGAATCGGCTTCCCACATTTCGGGCACTTTACCTCAGTCGGCATTCGACCCGGATGCGCTTTGATTTTCAGCTTCGCCTTACAACTTCCGCATTCAATAGGAATCAGATCCATGCCGTGCTCCTTGCCGTAAATGTCCTGAAATTCATCAGGTATGGTTATTTAATAACAATCTCATGGGAATTAGACAACCCATTTCAATGATCTCATTTTCCTATTGACTATTCCTGCGGCTGTTTCTATACATAGAAACATCATGTACCCTAATGAAACAACGTATGTCGGGCTGGCACGGGATTACGATATTGTGCCGGTGGTTAAGGAAGTGCTGGCCGATCTTGAAACGCCGGTCTCCGTCTTGCAGCGATTCATAAACCGGGAGAATGCCTTTCTCCTGGAAAGTATGGAGGGCGGGGAGAAGTGGGGCCGGTATTCCTTTGTTGGGGTTGATCCGCGTCCTTTCCTGGAAGTGGATCACCGGAAACATGAAGGCGGGCTGGAGGAGATACGCCGGGTGTTCAAGGGAGTACGGGTCGCTCCCGTCCCGGGGTTGCCCCGGTTTATCGGGGGCGTGGTCGGTTTTATCGGGTATGAAGCCATGCGGGAGTTTGAGCATATGCCCGAGCCGAAACCCGGCCGGTCGGGGCTTCGACTGCGCAGCCGTTTTGTTCAGGCAGACCGGATGATCGTGTTCGATAATATCCGGCACACTCTCAAGATTGTGGTCTGTACCCGTCCGTCCGAATCCACGTCTCCGGAAGCGGCGTATCGTCGTGCGGTTTCGGAAATCGAAGGCATCGAGCACACCTTGAACCAGCCGGTGGAGCCCCCGTCCTACGAGGGCGGTGGCGAGGTGCACTTCGAGTCCAACATGACCCGTGAGGAATTCTGCGGCATGGCGAAGAAGGCGAAGGAGTATATCTACGCAGGTGACATCATCCAAGTGGTGTTGAGTCAGCGGTTCAGCGCAAAGGCCGATATTCCGCCGCTGTATCTCTACCGGGCGTTGCGGTTATTGAATCCTTCGCCCTATACTTTTTTCCTCAAGGTGGGAGGCCAGACGCTTGTGGGATCGTCACCGGAAGTCATGGTTCGCCTGACGGGCAACCGGGTGGAGTTGCGGCCGATTGCCGGAACCCGGCCACGCGGGGTGGATGATGCGGCGGATCGCCGGCTGGCGGATGAATTGTTGTCGGATGAGAAGGAGAAGGCCGAGCATGTCATGCTCGTGGATCTGGGCCGGAACGACATCGGGCGGATTGCCGAGATGGGCAGCGTGCAGGTTACCGACTACATGATGATCGAACGGTACAGCCATGTGATGCATCTGGTGTCGCATGTGCAGGGGGTGTTGCGCCGTGAATTGGATGCCTTTGATGTGATTCGCGCCACTTTTCCGGCGGGAACCCTGTCGGGTGCCCCGAAGATTCGGGCGATGCAGATTATTCATGAGCTGGAACCGGAGCCGCGCGGGGTGTATGGTGGGGCGGTGGGGTATGTGGGGTATGACGGCAACATGGATCTTGCCATCACGATCCGTACGATGGAGGTTGGCGGCGGGGTGGTGTCGGTTCAGGCCGGCGCCGGGATTGTGTATGATTCCGATCCCGAAAAGGAATTTGAGGAAACGTGCCACAAGGCGCGTGGGATGCAGAAGGCTGTTCAATTGGCGGCCCGGGCGCTCGAGCTGAGTGGAGAAGTCGCATGATTGTGCTCATCGATAATTACGATTCGTTCACGTACAACCTGGTTCAGATGATGTCCTCCCTCGGGGCGGATATCCGGGTATTCCGGAATGACGCCATCACGGTGGAGGGGGTGGAGGCGATGGTGCCTGAGGCGGTGGTGATTTCTCCAGGGCCCTGTACGCCGAATGAGGCGGGCATTTCAGTGGGCTTGATCCGCCGCATGACGGGCCGGGTTCCGGTACTGGGAGTGTGCCTGGGCCATCAGTCGCTGGGAGTGGCCTTCGGGGCTACCGTGTCGAACGCCAAACGCATCATGCACGGCAAGGTGTCGCAGGTACGGCATGACGGCACCGGTCTTTACAAGGGAATGGGGAATCCGTTCCAGGCGGGACGCTACCACTCGCTAGCTGTTTTAAAGGAAACACTGCCACCGGAACTGGTGGCGGATGCGTTCAGCGAGGATGATGAAATCATGGGAATGCATCATGTGTCGCACGCGACGTTCGGCGTGCAATTTCATCCTGAATCGGTGTTGACGCCGTCGGGGAAGAAATTGATGAGAAATTTCCTGGAGATTGTGGCAGGGAGAGGGATGGGCGATAGGGTTCAGGGTTCAGGAAAGGAAACATGAAAACGGTGCTTCAGAAATTGATCGCCCGGCAAAATCTCAGTGAGATTGAGGCGGGGGAGGCGTTTGACCTGATTATGAACGGGGAGGCGACCCAGGCCCAGTTGGGCGCATTTCTGGCGGCCTTGCGGCTCAAGGGAGAAACCGTCGAGGAACTGGCCGGGGCCAGCCGGTCGATGCGACGGCATGCGGTGTTTGTGGATCCGCGGGGGAAACCGGTTGTGGATACCTGCGGGACGGGAGGGGATTCGCTGGGTACCTTCAATATTTCCACTACGGCTGCCTTTGTCGTGGCCGGGGCGGGCGTACCGGTGGCCAAGCATGGCAACCGATCCATTACCAGCCAGTGCGGCTCGGCGGATGTCCTCGCGGAACTCGGAGTGAACCTGGAGGTGACTCCGGATGTAATGGAGGCGTGCATTCACGAGGTTGGGATCGGTTTCCTGTTTGCGCCCAAACTGCACCCGGCGATGAAGCATGCCATGGGACCGCGCAAGGAGCTTGGTTTCCGGACGATTTTCAATCTTCTGGGACCGCTCGCCAATCCGGCCGGGGCCAAATGCCAGGTGCTTGGGGTGTTTGCTCCGGAATTGACGGAGATGTTTGCTGAGGTGCTCAAGCGGTTGGGCAGCCGGCGCGTGTTCGTCGTTCATGGCCAGGATGGGATGGATGAGATTACCATCACCGGGACGACCCGGATCAGCGAATTACGGGATGGTTCGATTCGGACCTATAACTTCGACCCGTTGTCGGTCATGGAGGATTATGCCCCCCTGTCGACATTAGCGGGCGGCGATCCTGTCGCAAATGCCCGGATTACACGGGCTATTCTCGAAGGCGAGACCGGGCCGCGCCGGGATATTGTCTGTCTGAATGCGGCAGCCGGATTGATTGCCGGAGGCAAGGTGGCGGATTTTGAAGAGGGTTTTAAATTGGCTGGCCGGGCTCTTGACAACGGGAACGCCCTGAAGGCGTTGGAAGGGTTGGTCACCGCCACACGGCGGTGAGGATAAGAATAGAGGGTTCAGGGTTCAGGAATAGATCGATAAAGGACAATCATGAGTCATGAGGAAAATATTCTGACCCGGATCATGGGGGAACGGAAAAAAGATGTGGCGGTGTCGAAGCGCCAGGTGTCGGTCAATGAGTTGCTCTGGGAGGCTGAAAAGCGCACCAACTACTATAGCCTGGTTGAGCGGCTTCGTGTTGGGGCGGGGCCCCGGATTATTGCCGAGGTGAAGAAGGCCAGTCCTTCCGCCGGGGAACTCCGACCGGTGTATGACCCGACCGCCATTGCCCAGGCCTATGTATCGGCTGGTGCGGTGGGAATTTCGGTGCTGACCGAGCCGCATCATTTTCTCGGTTCTCTGGATGATCTTCGACGGGTCAGGAAAGTCGTGAATGTGCCCGTTCTACGCAAGGATTTTATCGGGGAGACCTATCAGTTGCTCGAGGCGGCGGCATGGGGTGCCGATGTGGTGCTGCTGATTGTTGCCGCACTCGAACCAGGCCAGTGCGCGGAGTTGTACCGCGAGGCCCTGGAATTGAATCTCGAGGTGATTGTTGAGGTGCATACCCGGGAGGAATTGGGAGTGGCACTGTCCTGTGAGCACGCCATCATCGGGGTGAACAGTCGCGACCTGAAAACCTTGCGGACTGACCTGGATGTGGCTTATGAACTGTCCAAAGCGATTCCGGATGACCGGTTGTGCATTGCCGAAAGCGGCATCCGGACTCCGGAGGATATTGCGGGGCTGCAGGCGGCGGGGTATGACGGGTTTCTGGTGGGCGAATCCTTGCTGCGCGAGCATTTCCCCGGAAAAGCACTGAAGGTGTTGTTGGGGAAAATGTGAGATGTGAGGCGTGAGGCGATGCTGACGATCAAAATATGTGGACTGACCAATCTGGACGATGCGCGATGGGCGATTGAAGCGGGTGCGGATTACCTGGGATTTGTCCTGTATCAGAATTCGCCCCGATGCGTGTCGGCCAGGGAATTGAGCCGACTGACGGATGCCCTTCCCGAGACGATTCGCAAGGTGGGTGTTTTCGTGAATGAGGCCCCGGTCCTGGTGAAGGAAGTGGCGGAGGTGTGCGGGTTGTCGGCCGTTCAATTGCATGGGGATGAGGACCCGGGGGACTATGATGATCTGGGTGTTACCCTGTGGAGGGCGTTGCGGCTTCAAGGCGGGAAATGGAATCCCGATCCCCGGAAGTGGGCGGCGGAACGATTTGTATTGGATGCCGATTCACGCGCCTATGGCGGAACCGGCATGACGGTCGACTGGGATGAGGCGGGTGCCTTTGCGGCCCGGCATCGTGTCATGCTGGCCGGCGGGTTGACCGTTGACAATGTGGGAGACGCGATTCGGTGTGTCAGACCTTTTGGAGTGGATGTCTCCAGCGGGGTGGAACTGGCACCGGGCCGGAAGGATCACAAGAAAGTGGCCGCATTCATTCGTGCGGCGAGGGCAGCGGACGAAGCGTTGAGGAGTGAATCATGAAGCGCGTGGATATGAATACAGTACCGGATGCGAACGGGCATTTCGGAGTTTATGGCGGGCGGTATGTTGCGGAAACGCTCATGCCGGCCCTGATCGAGGTTGAAAAGGCCTATCGGGCGGCGCAGGCGGATCCTGCCTTTGAGGCGGAATTTCGGGGACTTCTGAAGCATTACGTTGGAAGACCCTCCCCGCTGTATTTTGCCCCGCGCCTGACGGAGGCGTTTGGCGGAGCCACGATCTATCTGAAGCGCGAAGACCTTAACCATACGGGTGCCCACAAGGTCAATAATACGCTCGGGCAGGCCATTCTGGCGCGCCGCATGGGCAAGAAAAAACTCATGGCGGAAACCGGGGCCGGTCAGCATGGCGTGGCCACGGCCACGGTGGCGGCGCGGTTCGGTATGGAGTGCGATGTGTATATGGGCGAGGAAGATATCCGGCGGCAGGCGCCGAATGTGAAGCGGATGAAGCTTCTCGGGGCCCGGGTGATTCCGGTGACCAGTGGAACCAAAACCCTGAAGGACGCCATGAGCGAGGCGCTCCGCGAATGGGTGGCGGCGGTGGATACCACCTTTTATGTGATTGGAACCGTTGCAGGGCCCCATCCGTATCCGGTCATGGTTCGCGATTTCCAGAGTGTGATCGGGATCGAGACCCGGGAGCAGTTCATTGAGGCCGAAAGCCGTCTGCCGGATCTGGTTGTCGCCTGTGTCGGGGGGGGAAGCAATGCGGCGGGGATGTTCTATCCCTTCCTGAAGGATGTCGGGGTGAAGTTGGTGGGAGTCGAGGCGGCGGGACACGGGATTGCCACGGGCCAGCACGCCGCCAGCATCGAGGCGGGCCGGGCGGGAATTCTTCATGGCAGCAAATCCTATGTGTTGCAGGATGCCGAGGGGCAGATCCTCAACGCCCATTCCATCAGCGCCGGGCTGGATTATCCCGGGGTCGGGCCGGAACACGCCCTGTGGGCCGATCTGAAGCGGGTGGAGTATTCCGGGATTACAGACGCCGAAGCGGTTGCGGCGTTTCATGAGCTCGCCCTGCTGGAGGGCATCATTCCGGCGCTGGAGTCGAGTCATGCGCTGGCCGAGGCCCGGAAGCGGGCCCGGTCGGTCGGAAAGGGCGGGGCCATTGTGGTGTGCCTGTCGGGGCGCGGTGACAAGGATCTTGAGAGTGTGTTGGAGTATGACGCGAGGGTCAAATCATGAGCCGGATTGAAGAGGCGTTTAAGCGCTTAAGTAAAGGGAATCGCAAGGCGCTGGTCGGATTTCTGGTGGCGGGCGATCCGGATATGGAGCGATCGGAACGGGATTGCCGCACGGCGCTCGAGAACGGGGTGGATGTGTTGGAACTGGGCGTGCCCTTTTCGGATCCGACGGCGGACGGTCCGGTGATTCAGGCGGCAGGCCAGCGCAGTCTTGCGGCGGGCACCACGGTCTCCAAGGTGTTGGCACTGGCAAAACGATTGCGCCGGGATTTTGAGACCCCGATCGTGTTGTTCGGGTATGTGAACCCGTTTTTCAACTACGGGTATGAGAAGCTTGCCCAGGATGCCGCTGCCGCCGGGGTGGATGCCTTTCTGGTGGTGGATCTACCCTTTGAAGAGAGTGGCGAGTTCCGGGTGCATCTCGACAAGGTGGGGCTGGATTTCGTCTCCCTTATTGCCCCGACGACTCCGGATGCCCGCCTGGGAACCCTCCTCAGGGAGGCCCGCGGATTCGTGTATTACATCATGGTCAAGGGTGTCACGGGTGCGCGCGCCGAGGTGGCGGAGGATGTGGCGGGGCATCTGGCCCGGCTTAAAATGCATACCCGGTTACCCGTGGCCGCAGGGTTTGGCGTCAGCAATGGCATCCAGGCCCGTGAGGCCGCCCGGCATGCCGATGGAGTCGTGGTGGGTAGTGCCCTGGTCAAGGCCGCCGGCGAGGGGCGCCTGGTCGCCCTGATCACCGAAATCCGTCAGGCACTGGATACCGAAGAAAAGTGATTGCGTTGCGGGTCGGGTTTCGGGTATAAGTACGCGGCTTTTTTAGAAGGAAGGTTTTGTTTTATGAAGAAAGATACTCACCCCGATTATACAGATGCGACGATTACCTGTGCCTGTGGCGCCATTGTGCAAGTGAAGTCCACCAACAAGGCGATGCATGTGAACACGTGTTCCGTTTGTCACCCGTTCTATACCGGTCGTACAGCCATGCTGGACGCCAAGGGTCGTGTGGAACAGTTCCGGAAACGCTACGCAAAGAAGTAGTCATCCGGGCGTCAGGAAAAGGCTGGAAACCCCAAGGGGGATTCCAGCCTTTTTCTTTCTAAAGACAGTTTGAACAGAAGTCGCAAAGTACGCAAAGAAGAGAAAATGAAACGACTTCTTCGCGGCCTCCCATGATTGAAAAATCCTATATCGATAAATTGGATGCGAAAATGAGGGAGCTGGAGGCGAGTATCTCCAATCCCGCCCTGGCGGCGAATCCCAGGAAATTCAGGGAAGCCGCCAAGGATCATTCCCGGCTCCGGAAGATTCTCGACAAGGCGGATGTTTTTTTTCGCGTGAAGCGTGACCTCGATGAACAGCGTGCCCTGCTGGCATCCGAGAATGCCGACCCGGATCTCAAGGCGCTGGCCGCCGACGAGGTGGCCGGGCTGGAAAAGACTTTTCCGGTGGTCGAAAAGGACCTTCTTGCGGCTTTGCTTCCGCCTGATCCCAACGATGACCGGAATGTCATCATGGAAATCCGGGCCGGTACGGGCGGCGACGAGGCCGGTCTTTTCGCGGGCGACCTGTTCCGGATGTACAGCCGTTTTTGCGAGGGGCGCGGCTGGAAGATCTCGATCATTGACGCCAGTCCCTCCAGCATGGGCGGCTTCAAGGAAGTGGTGTTTTCCGTCACCGGGAGCCAGGCCTACAAAGTCCTGAAGTATGAGTCCGGGTGCCATCGGGTGCAGCGGGTTCCGGCAACCGAGTCCGCGGGACGCATTCATACCTCGGCGGCCACGGTGTTCGTTCTGCCGGAGGTGGATGAGGTGGACGATATTGAGATTCCCGCCTCCGATATCCGGGTGGATATTTTCTGTTCGTCCGGGCCGGGCGGGCAGGGAGTGAACACCACCTATTCCGCCATCCGGATCACCCACCTTCCGACAGGGTTGGTGGCGCAGAGCCAGGATGAACGCTCGCAGCACCGGAACAAGGAAAAGGCGTTGAATGTGTTGAAGGCCCGGCTTCTCGACTGGCAACAGCAGCAGGATGAGGCCAAGAGCGGGGCGATGCGGCGTACCCAGATCGGAAGTGGAGACCGGAGCGAAAAAATCCGGACTTATAATTTCCCCCAGAACCGTCTTACGGATCATCGGATCAACTTTACGATTTATACCCTCGCCCGGTTTATGGAGGGGGAAATTGACGGATTGATCCGGACGCTTCAGGATCATGATATGGAATTGCGAATTCAAAAGGAAATGGCGTCCGGCTAAGAATGAAAAAGCTGCTTGATGTCCTTCAGTCAGGGGCCGATTACCTCGCCGGCAAAGGGGTTGAGAATGCCCGTCTGGTGATGGAGCAGCTGATGAGCCATGTTCTCCAGTGTCCCCGGCTTCAGCTCTATATCCGGTTTGAGACCCTGATTCCGGAAGACCGGTTGGCGGCCTTGCGGGAAGGAATCAAGCGCCTGGGTGCCGGGGCCCCCCTGCAGTATGTCGTGGGGAATACGGAATTCATGGGGCACCGGTTCAAGACCGACAGGCGGGCGCTTATTCCCCGTTCCGACACCGAGACACTGGTCAATGCGGTTCTGGCCTGCGATTCCCTTTGGGCGACCGGCCGGCCGGCTGTCGCGGAGATCGGTGTGGGGAGCGGGTGCGTGGTGATCAGCCTGGCTCTGGCCCGGCCGGAAGTCAATTACGTGGCCGTGGATGTGAGCGAGGCGGCGTTGGCCCTTGCGGTTGAAAATGCAGAGGCCAACCGGGTCGGATCCGCGATTGCCTTCAAGCGGGGGGATTTGCTCGCGGGATTTGAGTCCGGATCCCTTCAGGCCGTGGTGGCCAATCTGCCTTATATCCCGAGTGGGGAGTGCGGGGGGCTGCCCCGCCATATCCGGGAGCATGAGCCGATGTCCGCCCTTGACGGGGGTGCCGATGGCCTGGATCTCATTCGCGTGTTGATTCAGCAGGCGGTGGAGGTGCTTTCTCCAGGTGGCCGGATCTTTCTTGAAATTGGCTTTGACCAGACTGGCCGGGTTGTGGAGACTTTGAAGGATTGCGGTTTTGTTGAAATGGTTGTACACAAGGATCTTGGCGGGCGTGATCGTGTGGTGCAGGCCGTCCGGTGAAAGGAAACAGGTATGAGCTTTCTTGATCTCGTCAAAAAACGGTTCAGTGTGCGTGAGTATGATTCCCAGCCTGTCTCTGATCAGGATCTGGAAGCCGTTCTGGAGGCGGGCCGGCTGGCTCCCTCTGCGGCGAACCGGCAGCCCATTCATATTATTGTGCTCCGGACAGAAGACCGGCGCCGCGATTTGGGGGTATCCTATCCCCGCGACTGGTTCTGGAAGGTTCCGGTGATTCTGGTTGTGTGTGTCGAAACGGCCCGGGGCTGGGTCCGCACCGATGGCAAGAATTATGCGGATGTGGATGGCGCCATTGCCATGGATCATATGACCCTTTGCGCGGCGGATCTCGGACTCGGAACCTGCTGGATCGGGGCGTTTGACCCGGTGAAGGTGCGGCGGATCCTGAACCTTCCGGAAGGGGTCGAACCTCTGGCCATGACGCCACTCGGCCACCCCGCTGAGCCTGTCCGCGCCAAAAGCCGGAAAACGCTTGAGGAAGTGGTTCGCCGGGAATCGTGGTGATTTCGGGTGAACTTCAAGCGCTCTAATTTTTTTCTTATCCTTCTTGCCGCTTCCTGTCTCATGTTGGCGGCCTGGATGGGAGCGCATTCCCGGGAAGGCGACGTACGGGAAGGCGGTCCGGTTCTCGGAGCGGATGCTCCCGCAGGCGTGCGTTTTGTCACCGTTGCCTTGGGAGGATTTCGCGGGATTCTGGCGGACATCCTCTGGCTGAGGGCGTCCGATCTGCAGGATGAGGGGCGTTTTTTTGAGGTCGCCCAGCTGGCGGATTGGATTACCCGGCTTCAGCCGCGTTATCCCGAGGTGTGGGCCTACCATGCCTGGAACATGGCCTACAATATCACGGCGGTTCTAGCCGATCCTGTCGACCGTTGGCACTGGGTCAGGAATGGCCTCCGGTTGCTTCGTGACGAAGGGATTCCCTCCAATCCGCACGATCCCAAGTTGTATTGGGAACTCGGCTGGATGTTTTATGACAAGGTGGGCGGCAAGTGGGATGAGGCTACGTTATTTTACCGGATTAACTGGGCCCGGGAGATGGGTGAGGTGGTGGGGTCGATCCCGGGTTCCCCTGAAATGGCCCGGCGCCTGAAGGCGGTAGGGCTTGATCCTATCCGGATGAAGGCCGTGGATGAGGCGTATGGCCCGCTTGACTGGCGCCTGCCCGAGTCCCATGCCTTGTATTGGGGTGCCTGCGGGCGACCCTATCAGCGGCCGGATTCTCCTTGGTGCAGCAGGCTGGTGTGGATGGGACTGGTAGAAACACTGAAGGGGGGGGCGTTGGCCTTTTCACCCGCCCAGCGGGTTTACCAGCAGGGGCCCCGGCTGGATGTCGCGGTGAAGGGAATTCAGCGGTGTGCAAGCGAGGGAATGAACGGTGACCCGCTGGTTCGGGCGGTCATGGTTAATTTTCTACGCGAGGCCGCCCTTTATCTCGAGGCGTTTGGAAAACGACCTGAAGCGGAGGCCGCCCTGACGGAACTGAAACGACTACCTGATTATCATGACGGGGAAGTGGCCTTGGATGAATTTATCAGGCGGCAGATTCAGGCCGAGATCAAGGGCTGGGATGCCGCCAGCAGGCAGGAGTGTGTTGTGCGATTTTTGACCCGGAGTGAATCCTGGCGCCGTTTGGATGGGGCCCCTTATGCCGCAGGATATGAGCGACTGGCTCGCCTGTATCATGAGGCTTGGAGTCAAGCGGACAAGTCCGCCCCTGCGTGGGACACGCTACGCGCGATGGCGAGGGAACGATCCTTGCTGGAGATGCCGGACGCGGCTAAAACCCCACCACAAAGCCCTTGAGATATTCCGACTCCGGGAAGCCCGGCTTGCGGGGATGGTCAGGGGGCTGGCCGAGGTTGTCCAGGAATTGAACCGCGCGCCGTGCGTCGCGCGCCGCGCCTTCAATCACCTTGCCGAATAGATCCCGGTCCACCAGACCGCTACACGAGTAGGTGAAAAGCACCCCCCCGGCATTCATGAGTTGGCAGGCCAATAAATTGATATCCTTGTAGGCCCGTAAGCCCTGCTGCATTTTAGCTTTCCGGCTGACCAGTTTGGGTGGGTCGAGAATGATGAGATCGAAACGCGCCTTCTCCTCGCGAAATTGCCGGAGAAGTTCAAAGGCGTCGCCCAGCCGGTAGTCCCGTTTCGCCGGGTCACAATCCGGATTCAGCGCCAGTTGTTGGTCGGCGAGTTCCTTGGCGGAGGTGGAGGAGTCGAGCGATAAAACGCTTTTCGCCCCGGCGTTCAGGGCGCAGATTCCGAACGAGTCGGTATAGGCAAACACATTGAGCACGCGGGGCTTTCCAAGCTGCCCGATCCAGCGGGAGAGGGTTTGCCGGTTGGTGCGTTGATCCAGATAAAAGCCTGTTTTATGCCCATTTTCAACATCCGCCAGAAACCGGAGCCCGTTTTCCTGGAACGGGACGGGGGCGCTCAGGGGCGCTCCTGCCAGAAGGCCCTTCCGGGGTTCCAGTTCCTCATGGCGGCGAATATCCACATCGGACCGTTCCCAGATGGTTTTGGGATGCAGAAGATTTTGGAGAGTTTCAATCAGGATATCCCGGCGCGATTCCCAGGGGGCGGTCAGAAGTTGAACGACCAGCACATCGGCATAGCGGTCAACAATCAGGCCCGGCAGGCCATCGCACTCTGAGGAGACAAGCCGGGCGGCGGTGTCCAGTCCCCACGGGAGCCAATTCTGGCGGCGCTCGATGGCCAATTGGAGTCGGGCCTTGATGCCCGGCGCATCGAGTTGGGCGCCGGGTTCAATGGAGAAGACGCGGGCCCGGATATCGGAGGAGGGGTGGACTGTTGCCCGGGCGATTAAGGTGCCGTTGGCGGCGATAATGTCCGCCTCATCGAGTTGACGGTTTCCCTCGGCGCGTGAGATGGCGCCGGACATGATCCAGGGATGACCGCGAACAATCGGTATCTCCCGGCCCGGCTTGAGATGAAGTTTCAATGTCATAAGTGTCGAACACTCAATCACAATGTCGACCGGAGGGCAAGGGGAAGACGCGGCGAGGCAGCAATTCGCATTATGACCAGCGGTCCGCGAGGCCGCGGACCCTCCCCTTGGCAAATATAAGGGTTTTAACGGGAGGGACGGCGGCCTCGCCGTCCGTGGTAGACTGAAAATGGCCATAATGCGAATTTCTGGTGGCGAGGCGCATGTCACTGATGAGTTGTGCGAGCGGGAAAATCTTGACCTGGCGGGGAGGAG
Organism: uncultured bacterium; assembly: GCA_903958395.1. Lineage (GTDB taxonomy): Bacteria > Verrucomicrobiota > Kiritimatiellia > CAIKKV01 > CAITUY01 > JAABPW01. The sequence goes on from CAJBSZ010000437.1 coordinate 51,045, forward strand.
GTGGGAGAAAAGGCGGCACTATGAGTACATCACCCAAGGAAGGTTATTTTAAATTCAATCCCCGTTTTGCCGGGGTGATTGATTTCCCCCCCGCCTGTTTGGAGGAGTTGAACCGTTCGCGCGAGCATTTGGTCAGGCTCAAACTGGTGGGGATGTATACCGAAGGGGAGCTCAAGGGTGTGGGCTATGGGAATATCAGCGTCCGGTCGCCCGGCGGGTTTGTGATCACGGCCACCCGTACGGGCGGGTTGCCGGTACTCGGCCCTGAGCATTATACGGAGATCATCAAGGTGGACATCGCCCGTAATGCCGTCGATTTCCGGGCGATGACGGCGGCGACCGTGCCGTCCTCGGAATGCATGACGCATGCCATGTTTTACCAGGCCGATCCGGCCGTCGGAGCCGTCATACACGTGCATCATCTGGAGTTCTGGAAGCGGCTTTTGGGCCGGGTTCCCACCACGGCCCGGGATGTCGAGTATGGAACCCCTGGAATGGCGAACGAAATTCTGAGGCTTTACCGCGAGACCGATCTGCCTTGCCGAAAACTGGCCGCTATGGCCGGCCATGAGGAGGGGATTATCGCCATCGGCCGTGATCTCGACGAGGCCAGCAAGATCCTTCTGGATGCCTACAGGATCGTTGCGAGTTGACTTTGCATTGTGGGGCCTTAACCTTCCGGAAAACCTAAGGGAAAAGCAGGGACGTATGGCATCACTCGACATCAAGACACTCAAGGGGCTTTCTGCGGCGGAAGCGGCTGCACGGCTGGGTGCGGAAGGATACAACGAGCTTCCCCATAGCAAGCCGCGCAGCATCTTCGCCATCGCGCTGGATGTGGTGAAGGAGCCGATGTTTCTTCTGCTGGTCGCCTGCGGCCTGATCTACCTGGTTCTCGGGGATATCCAGGAATCGCTGATGCTCATGGGGTTTGTGTTTGTGGTGATGGGGATCACCCTCTATCAGGAACGCAAGACCGAGCGGGCGCTGGAGGCGCTTCGTGACCTGTCCAGTCCCCGTGCCCTGGTGATTCGCGACGGCGAACAGCAGAAAATCGCGGGCCGGGAAGTCGTGCGCGGCGATATTGTCTTGCTCCAGGAAGGCGACCGAGTTCCCGCCGATGCCGTCCTGATCTCTTCCATGAGTCTCTCGGTGGATGAATCGCTCCTGACCGGCGAATCGGTGCCGGTCCACAAGATGATGGCCGAAGGCCCGATTATCGACCTTGAGATGGCGCGGCCCGGGGGGGATCAAACCCCGTTCCTGTACTCCGGCACGCTGGTGGTCCAGGGGCAGGGGGTGTCGGAGATCAAGGGCACCGGAATGAAGACCGAGATCGGGAAAATCGGCAAAGCCTTGAAAAGCCTGGAGCAGGAGGAAACCCTTCTCCAAAAGGAAACCGGCCTAATGGTCCGACGCCTGGCGGTGGTGGGATTGTCCCTCTGCGCCCTGGTCGTGGTGGTGTATGGACTGACCCGCGGCGACTGGTTGCAGGGGGTGTTGGCCGGTATCACGCTGGCCATGGCGACCTTGCCGGAAGAATTCCCGGTGGTGCTGACGATCTTCCTGGCGCTGGGCGCCTGGAGAATGTCGCGCAAGCGCGTCCTGGCGCGGCGCGTTCCGGCCATCGAAACGCTCGGCTCGGCTACGGTCCTGTGTACGGATAAGACCGGGACATTGACGATGAACCGGATGACGGTCGAGCAACTCTATGCAGGCGGTGCGTTTTGTGATGTGAAAAAAATGGGGGAGAGCTCCCTTCCGGAATCCTTCCATGAAGTGGTGGAGTACGGGATTCTGGCCAGTCAGCGCAATGCGTTCGATCCCATGGAAAAGGCCATTCATGAAATTGGCGGGCGCTATTTGGCCAAGACGGAACATCTTCATGATGACTGGGAACTGTTGCGCGAATATCCGCTTTCCCGCGAGATGCTGGCGATTTCACAGGTCTGGAAATCCAGAACCAGCGCCGAATTCATGATTGCGGCCAAGGGGGCGCCGGAAGCCATTGCCGATCTCTGTCATTTTACCACGGAGCAGAAAACTGAACTCGCGGGCCGGATTGATGTGTTGGCCCGGGACGGCTACCGGGTTCTCGGAGTGGCGCGGGCGCGTTTCCAGCCGAGTGCCCTGCCTGATCAGCAGCATGATTTTGACTTTGAATTCATCGGGTTGCTGGGATTGGCCGATCCCATCCGGCCCACGGTTCCTGCGGCGATCGCGGTGTGTCATGAAGCGGGAATCCGGGTGGTGATGATCACCGGGGATTATCCCGTCACGGCGCGGAATATCGCCAAGCAGATCAATCTGGAGGAGGGCGACCTCATTACCGGGCCGGAACTGGCCGTCATGAGCGACGAGGAACTCAACCGCCGCATCCGGAAGGTCACCATTTTTGCCCGCGTGGTGCCTGAGCAGAAACTCCGCATTGTTCAAGCCTTTAAAGCGGCTGGCGAGATTGTGGCGATGACGGGGGATGGGGTCAACGATGCCCCGGCGCTGAAGGCGGCTCATATCGGGGTGGCCATGGGCGGACGCGGAACCGATGTGGCCCGCGAATCGTCGTCCCTCGTGTTGTTGGATGATGATTTCTCGTCTATCGTGGAGGCGGTCAAGATGGGGCGTCGGATTTTCGACAATATCCGGAAGGCCGTGGCCTATATTTTTGCGATCCACGTGCCCATTGCCGGGATGTCGCTGATTCCCGTGTTGTTCGGCTGGCCGCTGGTTCTGATGCCGGTTCATATCCTGTTTCTTGAGTTGATTATTGATCCTGCGTGTTCGACCATCTTCGAGGCGGAAGCGGAGGAAAAAGACCTGATGAAACGGCCGCCCCGCAAGACGGGCGAACCGCTATTCAGTCTTCGCAGCGTGGGAGTGAGCGTACTGGAGGGGCTGAGCGTGCTAGCAGTGGTGTTGGCGGTCTTCTGGATTTCCTGGACGCTGGAACGGTCCGCGGACGAGTCGCGGGCACTGTCCTATACCACCCTGATTGTTGCGAATCTGGCGCTGATCATCAGCAACCGGTCACGAACCCGGACTTTGTTTGAGATGGCCCGGGTTCCCAATGCGGCCATGTGGTGGGTGATTGGCGGGGCGACGGTGTTCCTGACGATGATCCTGAATGTGCCGTTCCTGAGGAAACTCTTCAAATTTTCAGTCCTGCATCCCGTGGATATCGCGATCTGCATTGGCGCCGGGTTGCTGAGCATTGCCGCGTTTGAGTTGATGAAGCTTCGGTCCCGGAAACAGTCATAACGTCATCTGCTATGGCGTGGCGTTGCGCTTGCGCTCGTCCAGTAATCGTCGGGTCTCCTCCGAACGGGTTCGGGTGAGGGGGTAAAAGGCGATCAGGATGAAGGCCAGGATGCAGAAGAATGTCTGGGATCCGATTAACAGCCATTTCATGTTCAGGAGTTGAGCCGTCGTGGGAGGGGTGGTCATGAGGGTGTATCCTGCCAGGAAGGGCATAAAGCCGCTGAACATCAGGAGCACGATCTGGGTGACCCGGTGAAGGAGGCCTGCCACGGCCGAATAGGCTCCCTCACGACGCAGCCCGGTGACCAGTTCATCCTCATCGCAGACGTCGGCGGTCATGGAGGCGAACATAAGGTTTCCGCTTTGCAACCCGAGATTCATAATAATGCCGGGAATGATGGAGAGCCAGGGCCAGCGTGGATTCATGAAGGGAATTAACGCCAGAGTTCCGATCATGATTAAGCCCAGCCCGACAACAACTGTGGATCGCTTGCCGATGTGCGTGGAGATCCAGGTGCCCATGGCCACGCCCGCGAAGGTCATCAGGTTTGCCACCACACCGCCGACGAGGGTCAGTTTCCCGTAGAATTCCATGCTGCCGCCGCACACGTAGTGCATCGTCAGGTACAGACCCAGCGCAGCCCCCCCACAACTGATGGCCATGAACATGGATAAGAACGCCCCCTGCAGGATCAGGAAGGTGCGGTTCGTGATGGTGGTCTTGAGCGCGACCATCAGGGGTATTTTTTTCTGGCGCAAAACCTCTGTGCTTTCGCGGCAGTGACGTAACAAGAGCAGGGTGCAGCCGATCATGACCACGCCTGCAATCACACTCAGCCATTGGGCACCCACCAGAATATTGGGAAAGATTTCCTTGCGGCTGCAGATCCAGAAAAAGGAGGGATTAAGGAAGAAGGCCACGCCCAGGATATACCCTTTCCAAGCCTGAATGCGGGTTCGCTCATCGTAATCGGTGCTTAATTCATAGCCCATCGCCTGATAGGGGGCGAGCAGGGCGGAGTGGACCAGGGTGTAGACGGACGTCATGACGGCCAGGTACACGGCCATGCCCCAGTTTCCGAATCCCTGGATCGGGGTCCACATAAAGGGCATCAGTATTGCCCCGAGGATAACGGAGATGAGGATGAAGGGTTTTCGACGCCCCCAGCGGGTGCGGGTGTTGTCGGAGATCCCCCCCATGACCGAATCGCCGATGACGCCGAAGATGCGGGGGAGGGACATGACAATGCCCAACAGTCGGGTATCGAGTTGGAAGTGAAGGGTGTAGACCGGCCAGATCATGTGCCAGGGCACCGCCATGAACAGGAAATCGGCCACCCCTCCGATGCCGTAGCTGAGCTTGGTCATGGCCGGAACTTTGTCCCGGCCCGGGGTCACATGCTTCTTTTCCCAGTGCAGTTCGTCTTTCAGGCCGATGTGGGCGTCGCTCATTCACCCGCCTTTCATTTCGTTGCCTTGGCGTAGGCCATGACGGCACGGAGGAATTCGGTTGTCGCCCAGAGTTCCGGGGTGACAGGGGAAAGATAAACGCGATGGAAGCCGCGCTGGCCAAGATGCTGCACGCTGAAGTGTTCGGGGATGAGGTTGGAATCAGCCGGTGTATTGTCAATCACCCACCGGATACAGGCGGCTGCCTCACCCAATTCGCCACGCAGGATGTATAGGCGCGCCAGCCAACTGGTGTAGGTGACCCAGGGTCCGCCATAGGGATGCTCATCCGAAGGCTGTAGTGCTAGGGGGTAACGATAGAGGCCGCCCATTTGAGGATCCCAGAGAACCTTGCGAACATGGGCGATGGTGTTCGTGACGATCGGATCGTTGGGTTCGAGGAGTCCGAAAAGAGCGGGCGTGAGCATGGCGATTCCGGCGGTGCTATCCTGTTTGCCCTGGTAGATGCGTTTGACGAAGATCCCGGTGTCGGGAGTCACCATGGTTTTCAGGATGTTGCGACGGAGGGCATCCGCGGCCTCCTGGTAGCGCTTTTGCTCGGCGGGGCAGTTCAGGGCCCCCGCCAGTACGGCGGCGTCGGCAAGGCCGCGCCAGGACATGGTATTCACATAGATCTCGTAACCCCGGCTGATCGCGACGAACTCATGGATGGAGCGTTCGGAATAGACGAGCCCGTTCTTAGGATCGGCCAACCCCACCAATTTATCCGCGAAGGCGAAGAGTCCGGCTTTGTGTTTTTTCACAAGGTCGAGGTCGCCGGTCATGTCGAAACGTTCCCGGAAGATGTGCAGGATTGTACCCAGGGCATCATTTTCATCGGCGGAACAGAACCGCTGGTCGCCGAGTTTGTAATTCATGTAGTAGTCATAGCCACCCCGTGCCTCGTCGTGGCAGCCAAGTTCATCACGAATCGACAGGATGTAACAACTGTTCCGGATCTGGCCGCGGTTGTGATAGGTGGTGACGCCACCCATCGGGGTGCCGTCGGGAAGCATCATGGCGGCAAGCACCATGCGGGCACGGCGCTCCAGGGCGGGCAGACGCGGGCCGAATTCGGGGAGGGCAGGGATGGCGTTCGAGCGCTGGAGATGGCCCGCCCAGAAGGCGCGGGTCTGGTCCCATGCCGAGCCAACGGACTTGAGGAAGTCGCGATGTCCGGCGACGGCAGCGGCCTGGGTTGCCGCCCACCCGAGGTTAATCTCCACGGTGCGTTCCTCGCCGGGTTTCATGTCAGGCCAGTTCAGTGCCAACGCAGCATTCAAAACCACGTTTTGTACTTTCGCCTGGCCGGAAAGCGTCAGATCCTCGAGATCGTAGTAGACGTCGGAATGTCCGCAGACTTCCCCGACCTGAAATTCGTCGGCAGGCTGGGTAAATCCGAACGACAGGACATTGCCCTTCTGGTCTTCGATGATGACGCAGCCGGGATCAGGGTGATAGCTGGCCTCACGGCAAGCGCCTTTCTTGTGGGGAACCGGGGAGCCGAGCTGGGGGTAGAGAATGGCGAACAGTTTCACATCCCGGGTTTTTTCGGCAAGGTTCCGTACACGCACCTTCTGGATGACCGTGTGGCGGCCGGGCGGGCAGAAATAGAGGTCCTCGATATCCAGCGATTCAGCCTGCCAACGGATCCGCACGGCGTGGGTGTTTTCATCGTAACCGCGCTCGATCACTGTCGTTCGGTCGGTATGGTCATAGGATTCCGCCAGTCGTCCGTCTACCGCAATGGCCACTCGGGTAGATTGGATGAGGGTGGGGGAATCCTTGTCCGGGGCGTAAAAGGCCATCAGTCCCATATTATGGTCGGTGGTCAATTGGCCGCCGCCAATGGCCGCCATGATTTGCTCATTGGCGACAAAGAAGCTTTCGGTGGGGATGGTGCTGTTCGGAGTCGTGTTCATGGGTGCCTTATGCAGAATTAATTCAGTTTATGCCAGTTCAATCCAAAGTGAATCGGAATCAAAGCCGCTCGGGGGGAGCAGGTCGTTGCCGCCTTCCCGGGACAGGGCGGCGGCGGTGGTGTCCTGCCGCTTATTGGAGCGCCCGTTGAGATAGGCTCGACCGCTACATCCCTCGATCAGGAAAGGCTGACAACCGAACCGGAATCCGGGTCGGATGGCCTTCAACAGCCCCCCCTCAGGCTGATACTCGGGAGCCAGGTAGGTGGCGAGATCCTGCCAGGGGATCATGGCTTCGATGCGGCGTTCCCCTGGGCCTTCTGAGGTGGTGACCACGGCAGCGGGGCGGGGACTGGTGAGGGTTCGGTTGTTGAGTTGGCAGCAATACAGATCCGAGCGGCCGACTCGGCTGAACCCCAGCCAGGGTGTGAACCCCCCTTTTTCACAGGTTCCATGGCCATCAAAATCCATCCAGAAAGCGACCCCGTCCACGCTATCAAACTCCCCGGCCCCGTAACAACGTCCGTCATGGGATTCGTAGGGTTTGGCGGGCGGATTCACTTCCTCGATACGAAGTTGGAGCCCGGTGTTATTCCACGCCCAGCGATACCGGACCTTGCATCGACCCTGGCTCCAGCGGGAAAGATCGTGGTCGACGGGGGCAGAGTACAGGGCTGTTCCATTGAAATACGGCGCCTGGATCACAAGGGGGGCTTGGCTTGTCGCGGGACGATCGGGTGATGCCCGGGATGCAGTGGTTAGGGGCCGGGGTTTGCCTGCTTCGGGGCCTGCCTGCTTGGCCAGATGGATCATGTCCTCCAGTGACACAATCGTGAATGCGTCTGGGGGAAGGTGGTCTGAGAGGGCTTTGAATTCAGCTGGCGACCCGCCGTAAACGGGGATGAAGAAAGGGGGCTCATGGGTCTTCGCAATTTCACGGATGCGTTCTGCCGCCGCTTGAATGGGATCCCGGCCCTCTGCGCGGAACCACCAGTAGAAGAGCGACCAGTCCACCCCGATCACAGGTTGGCCACTGCGGGTCCACTTCAGGTCGGCCTGTTGCGCGGCTTCGAACGCGTAGCCGTCGCACCCTCGTTGGGTTAGCCAGCGGTCGGTAGCGTCGTCGAGGATCCCATTGGTGGCGTCAATCATGTTATGGACGGAATAGATGGAGCCAACCCGGAGGTCGGCGAGCGTGTTCTTTTCCGTTTCCTGACGCGCTAAAAGTTCAGTCGCCTTGCTGAGTTTGGGGTTATAATAGCCGTAACCAGTGATAGCTGAGTAAAATTGATCGTTCTCGGTCATGGTGCTGTAGAACAGTTCCATCAGGCCGGGATAATTTTCAACAAGCCAGGCGTTGATACCCCAGTTGATGGGGAGTTGGCCCCGCTGGGGTTGAAGCCATTGGCCATGCCCCATGACGGAGCCCATCCACTTGAGTGTGTCGCCTTCATTGACCAGGAAGGACACATAGTATTTCTTTTCCAGCGTCGGCGGGCAGGAGGCTCGCTTCTGTTTGAACGGGAGGGCAGCTGTGGGCTTGATCTGGCCGTGGAAGGAGATGTTGGGGGTGTGGGTGCAAACCAGGAAGCTGCCCGATTTGGCCATGGCGAGCATCATGGTGGCTTCGCTTGTGCCCCAACCGTAGATGGGGCTGCCGGGCTCCAGATGGCACATGACCTCCTCGGCAAGGGCAAACTCCCCGGGACTTCGCGCACAGTTGAGGTCCAGGTTGAAGACGAACATGCGTTTTTCAATGGCGACGTCGAAGGAGAAGTAATCGGGATCACCTTCGTTCATTGTGCGTGTCTGGGAAAACATGGCATGGCGGTTGCATTCCGGGAGCAATGTCCGGGCCGCCCAGCGCTGGCCCTCAAGGGCATCGGGAAAACGCCCCCGCAGGTCTTCGACCACCGGCAGGGCGGCGAACGCGGGGCAGTCGCGCAGGAGGTCATCCGTGACCGGGATGGCGTTGCGCAGGCCGGCCAGGGTTATCGCTACGGTGAGTTCGGACCGTTGGTCCAGGGTGAAGCGGATGACGCCCGCGACGTCCGGTTGCACTTTCCCCAGAAGGGCTTCAAGGTTTGGGACTGGTGTGAACTCAAGTGAATGGGTTTTGGAGTAGTAATCGAGCCAGATGTCCGAGCAACCGCGCAGGGCTTCCGTCTGAAGAGCGGGATTCAGCGTCATGGCCCAATGCCGGTTGGTGACATGCAGGTACACCTGAGGGCCACTCCGGTTGGCCAGGCCTTGCAGGGCGGTGGCGGCCACGAGATGACTTTCGGGTACCGTTTCAACGTTCAACAACCAGACTGATCGCATAGAGCTCATAGGATGAGATTGACTATAGGGCGAAACACCCCTGCGTGTGAAGGGTTGAGCGTGCATTTCATATGCAACTCCGTGCAGGCCCCATCCCCTTGTAGGGCAGGCTTCCCCGGCGAAAGCCGGCGAGCCTGCGTCCTCCTTTTCGCGCCACAAGCTCCCTCCCGTTGGTCGGGAAGCTTGTCCTACAACGTTTCCCTTGTGGGGCGGGCTTTCCAGACTCGAAGAGGTCGGGAAACCTGGCCTGCACGGGAATGGTCAGGTAGGGCTTGCTAAACGCCGGAATGAAATGATAGGGAAGCACCATGAGTGGATCTGCAAAAGTTCGCCGCCCGACCGTATTGCTTGCCTTGGGGTGGTACGTCCATGAAATCGTGATGGGTGTGACCCGATATGCGAGAGAGGCTGGCTGGATTCTTTATGATGCGCCCTCCCATACCAGGGTCATGGCACCTGCTGGTAAGTGCGATGGAATTATCACCCTGCTCCCCAGCCGGCGGCACAAGGAGATGATCGATTTTTGTCTGGCGACCAAGCTGCCTGTGGTGGACCTGAGTGATCAGTTGCCGGATCTTCCCTTCCCCCGGGTACTGCCTGACAATCAAGCCATAGGGAGAATGGCCGCCGAGCATCTGCTGGCCCGGGGTTTCCTGAACTTCGCTTTCCTGGAGGTTGATCCTTCGGCGCCTGTGGTTAGTGAGCGGAAAGCTGGATTTCAGGCGGCCGTTAAGGAAGCCAAGCGTAAGTTTCACGAGTTGGATGCTTCCGTACAGGCAAAGAGTGGGGAAATGAGCAAAGTGGTGTCATGGCTGGTGCCGCGTTTGAAGAAGCTCCCTAAACCTTTGGCGATCATGGCTCAGCATGATGGGGAAGCCATCATCATCCTGCAAGCCTGTCAGGAAGCCGGGGTGCGTATTCCCGATGAAGTGGCGGTAATCGGGGTGGATAACGATCCCATATACTGTGAACTGGGCTTGCTGCCGCTCAGCAGTGTGGACAGCAATCGGGAGATGTTGGGGTATCGTGCGGCTGATCTTCTCAATACCCTCATGGAGGGCGGAAAGGTGCCAGCCTTGCCGATTAGGGTTCAGCCAACGGGTGTCGTTATGCGGAAAAGCACGGAGGTGATGGCGATGGCCGATCCCCAGGTGAGCCGCGCTCTGCGTTTTATCAACGAGAATTTTCACAAGAGCATAGGGGTCGATGATGTTGTCGCCGTTTCAGCCAGTTCACGACGCAATCTCTACAACAAGTTCGCTCGCGAAGTGGGACGCTCCATTAATCAAGAGCTGTCACGCCAACGCATCGCCCACGTCAAGCGGCTACTGCTCAAGTCCGGGGAGAAGCTCGATTCAATCGCCCTTGAGTCGGGTTTTGACGGGGCGGAAGGCCTGATCAAGAGCTTCAAGTATCATGAGGGGATCAGTCCCACCGAGTTTCGCGAACGCAATCGGCCTTCCTGATTTACGCTCTGCTGCCTTGCACGGAGTTTCCTTCGATTTGCACGCCGTGCCATTTACATGAGGGGGGCCTGTGATCTATCGTTAGAGGAAAGGATTATCTTATGACTTCACGTGACATTGTGATGGCGAACCTGGAACGACGTGATCCGCCGCGGCCGGGGATGTGTTTTGGCGGCAGGCGGTTGAACGACTTTTCGGTCTTCTGGCCGGCGGCGGAGGGATTCTTTTCGCCGAAGCGCTGGGTTGAGGGGGATCAGGAATTCTACACCGATGAGTGGGGCAACATCTGGGTTCGCATGGTTGGCGGTTGCGAAAAGGGTGAAATTCATATTCCCGTGCTCGCGAATTGGGATGCACGGGATTCCATGAAATGGCCCGAGGGGGAGAGTCCGCGTTTAAGTCAAATGATGCGGGAGTATTTCGCGCCGAATCTGGATCAATTCAAGTTGCTCGGATTCGGGGGCTTTTGGGTTTTTGAGGCGGCCCGCTATCTCCGCAAGATGGATGCCTATTTCCTGGACATGGCATTGGAGCCCGACAAACTGCACCAGCTCCATGCCCGGATCGGCGAGGTTTGTGCCGGACGCATCCGCGCTGCCGCCCAGGGCGGGGCGGATGGGATCTTTATCTTTGAGGATCTCGGCACCCAGAAGGGGCTGCTGTTCAGTCCCGATATGTTCAGGGACTATTTTAAGCCCCTCTACACCGAGCTGATGGGGCTGGCTCATAGGTTGGGGCTCAAGGTCATCATGCATTCCTGCGGCTACAACTGGGAGATTCTGGATGATCTCATGGATTGCGGGGTGGACTGTTTCCAGTTCGATCAGCCTGCGCTTTATGACATGGAGGCCCTTGCGGCCAAGCTGCGTGCCCGGAAGGTGGCGCTCTTTGCACCCGTCGACATCCAGAAGGTCATGCCAACTGGAAACCGGGCGCTCATCGAGGCTGAGACCGAGCGAATGATCCGGCTCTTTAAAGGCGGGCTCATGCTGAAGAACTACGGCGATCTTCCCGGTATCGGCGTCCGCTCCGAATGGGATCAGTGGGCCTACGAGAAGATGCTCGCCGTGCTTGGGATCTAACGGATGAGTGGATTGCCCCTCTATTTCTTTAGCTCGATATTGATCGAGTTGGCGTCAAAGCCGTTGGGCAGTTTGTTGGTTTCGTAATCCAGAAATCCCTGCCCGGTGCCGCCCTCCACGAGCAGGGGTTGACAGCCGAACGTGAAGCCGGGGCGAATGGCCTGAACCAGGCCGTTTGATGGCATCGCGCGGATCTCCATGAGCTTGTTCAAGTCTGCTCAGGAAATCCGTGCCTTGATCATGCGTTGCCCCAGCGGGGTTGAGGGATTAAGGTGATGACAAAACGGATTGTGTGAGGGAGAGAGATATGAATAGTCGGGAACGGTTGTTGACAACGTTGCGGGGGCAGATGGCCGATCGGGTGCCGGTGGCGCCTTTTGTCCAGGAGGAATATCTTTCGTTTTATTATCCCTCGAAAAGCAGTGTGGACCGGGTTGTTGACGCGACCCGTCTGGCTGAGGAATTGGATTTCGACCTGATGGCCAAGCCCCGTACATTGGAGATGCCTCATTTCTTCCGCCGCAGTTATGCCAATTGGGAATTACGCCGGGCAGAGGCCCGGGAGGGCAAAATGATTCGGCGCCGTCTTGAGATCGTGACGCCGGCGCGGACGCTCTCACAGGATGAACTTGGGCCTGAAAGCGGTGCCTCAACAACGGGTGTGCGCTTCATGGCGGTGTCACCCCTGCTGAAGGATGCCGATGATGTGGAGGCGTTTCTCAAGTACCTGCCCCGGCTGGATGATAAGGATCGCGTTTGGATGAATGAGACTGCCGCTGGCTGGAGCTGCGTCCTCGGGGAGCGTGGAGTTCTTGCTCCGTGGGGGTTTGCAGGCGTTTTTAATTTCGCGGCCGATCTGTGTGGGCTGGATAACTTCTATGTGATGCCCTATGAGGATGAGGCACGCTACAATGCCCTGATGGAGGGGGTATCCACGGCCATGTGTGATTATACCGCCGCTCTGGCGGAATCTTCTGTTGACTGTATCGGCATTCAAGGTCACATGGCTGGTGGCTCCACGACGGGATCGGAATTTTTCCGCCAGTATGTGCAACCCCACGAACACCGGGTCATCGAGGGGATCCATGCCGCGGGTAAATTCAGTGTCTATCATAACTGCGGGTGCGCAAAATCCCTTTATTCGAACTATCGCGAACTGGGCATGACGGTGTGGGAGACGGTGTCCGAGCCGCCCCGGGGCGATAATCTGCTTGCCGACGCCAAAGCCGCTCTGGGCGATCGGATATGTCTGCTTGGTAACCTAGATCAGGTCGATTTTCTTAAGCGCGCGACGCCCGCAGAAGTGTCCTCGAAAACACGGGAGATTGTTTTGGAAGGCAAGTCTGGCGGGAGATTTATATTTTCGACATCGGATTATCTCGAGACTAATACCCCGATAGTCAATGTGGTGGCCATGATTGGCGCCGCGAAGGAAGCCGGTCGCTATACCTGATCAACGAGTAGGTGTCACCCATCACAAAGAAGAGAGGAAATATGCCCGCATTGGCGGATGAATTGCACGCTACGGCGTTCACACCCCGTTCGGATTATGGCAGACTATGTACATCAGTAGGTTGGGGGCTCCAGGTTTGAGGCCAGTTTAGACTGTTCGGTTAAGGGCGGACTATCATGAAAGCAAACACTGGGTTGGCTTTGATTGTGCCGTTCATCTTGATGGGGGCGGGCTCGAACGCCTGGGCGACGGATGGCGCCTGTGACGTCCTGTTGCACCTTCTCGAGAAGGGTTTCAAGATTTGGAACTGGGGTGAACTCAAGGGAATGGGCCTTGGAGGAGTAATCAAGCCAGATATCCGAGCAATCGCGGAGGGAGTCGGTTTGAAGGGCCGGGGATAACTTCATGGCCCAATGCCGGTCGGTGACATGCAGGTACACCTGTGGGCCACTTCGGTTGGCAAGACCTTGAAGGGCAGTGGCGGCCACAAGGTGACTTTCGGGTATCGTTTCAACGTTCAACAGCCAGACTGATCGCATAGAGCTCATAGGATGAGATTGACTATAGGGTAAAACACCGTTGGGGGAGAAGGGATGTGCGTGCATTTCGTATGCAACTCCGTGCAGAGGGTAGGGCGCTATGAGCCCGCCTGGAGAATGTCGCGCTCATAGCGCGCGACCTAC
>CAJBSZ010000438.1 GCA_903958395.1 uncultured bacterium
CCCATCAAGGGGGGGGGTGGGGTGAGGGGGGCGAAAAGCGGAAGCCAGATTAATCATGATACCCATGAGAGAGAAAAAGACAGGCGGGAGTTCTGCAAAACCAAAGCCGTCCGCTATCTCTAAATCCTCCAGGGCAGAGACCGCCAGGCGCATCCGCGACATTATGGGTCGGACTCAGACCGAACTGGCCTCGGCACTAGGCGTCTCCGAGAAGGCGATACAAAGCTACGAGCAGGGATGGCGCAATGTACCCGTTCGGGTAATGATACAACTGCTTGTCCTTCTGGCACTCTACCGGAAACGTTCACTCGACGATATCCCCTGCTGGGAGATCCGGGAGTGTCCCCCAGCCCGGCGCGACCGATGTGCCAGTTTTACCGTCGGCAGCGGACAGTTCTGCTGGTTCATTGGATCCAAAGAGTGCCATCGTCCTGAAGCCGCCGATTCAAAGCTCATTCTTCCCTGCATGCAATGCCCGGTGGTCAAGCGCCTGCTCTCCGGCAAGCACAGCCACACGCCGGACGCCTGACAATAACCGTGCACGCGAAAGTGTGACGGACCACCACACCGTCCAGCTCAGGTTATTCCTGAATGGCGGCGCGAAGGCGCGTCATGATGGTGGGGAATGCTTTCAGGATCGGAGCCGAAAGGTGTGTGCCCACGGTTTGTACATCAGCGACCTCGATGGCGAAAATACGAACGCGGGCAGGCATGGGTAATCCCAGTTGCCGCCCCAGCGCGAGGGTCTCTCCAACGCCCAGGAAATGAGGAGTCCCACCGGCAATCTTTTTCAATCCGTCGACATCAAGTTCATGCAGGGTGCCTGGAGGTGCCGCGCCGGTCTGGATGGAGTCCACCAGGATCGCCTCACGATGGCCTGAAAGATAATCGAGCAATGCGAGGCCCATTTCCTGTGTTTCCCGAATCTCCAGCCGGGTGTCACCTGCAAATTCCCCACGCAACTGGCGGACCACCATCAACCCCACGGCATCATCCGTGAGGATATCATTACCGAGCCCCAGAACCAGAATATCAGCCATCAATCCTGCTCCAGCCGATGGACCAGTTGGCGTTGCGTGTTATAAATCGAGGCAATGAGCGGCATGTGGCCAGGCAAAGTATGGGTGGCGCAACCGAGGCAGGGGTCGTAGGCGCGAAAGGCCATCTCGACCCGGTTCAGAAGGCCCTCGGTGACATGCCCCCCCTTAATGAGGCTCTTGGCGGCTCGCTCCACACTCATCGCGATGCGCGAGGCATTATTACCGGTCGCAACCACCATATTAGCCATCCTGATCAGCCCCTTCTCATCGGTTTCATAGTGGTGGAACAGGGTTCCCCTCGGCGCCTCGACAACCCCCATGCCGACCTTCGGGATGCAGGTCGGAATGCGACGGACATCGGGATTGGTGATATCAGGATCGTTGATGAGTTCCTCAAGACGCTCCGCGGCATACACCATTTCGATAACCCGGGCCCAATGCGTGGCGAGTGTGTGATGAACCGGCTTCCCTCCCAGTGTTTTAAAGAATTCCTCATAGGCCGCCTGGGCTTTGGGCGTGGCCATTCCGTCGGCGGCATTCAACCGTGCGAGCGGACCTACGGCATAAATACTCGAGTCCGGACCTTCCACGAAGCCCTTCCAGCCGCGCGGCTTAAGGAAGGTGAATTTCATATAACTCCAGGGCTCAACATGCTCCGCCACATAGTCGCGATACTCCTGCGCGGCGAACTTGCAGACTTCCCGTCCGTCACAATCCACAACGCGCAACTTGCCGTCATAGAAATTCACCCTGTTCTGTTCGTCCACCTGGCCCATGTAACAGGTCTTATGAGTATAGGCATCAGAGAGGATCATCTTGACGTAATCGGGATTGGCCAGGACGATCTGCCGGAAGATCGAAAGGGTCCATTCGGCAAACTCTATGCCGTCGCGGGCCAGTTCCCGAAACTTCGGCAGGTCCTCAGGCTTAAGCGCTTTGCTGACCCCGCCAGGGAGACCTAGCACCGGATGCACAACCTTCCCACCGAAATAAGAGGTGATCTCGCGAATGCGCCGGCGCATACTGATCACTTTCTTACCCGCTTCCAAACCCACCTTCTGGATGACGCCGACGATGTTGCGCTCCCCGGGAGGCGCGTCGGGACCGACGATGAAGTCCGGCCCCCCAAGCACAAAGAAGTGGAGCGCATGATCTTCCAGCGTAAAGGCGCTGTAGACCAGTTCCCGGATCTTCCGGCCTGCGGGTGTCGGCTCGACCTGATAGAGATCGTCCAGCGCCTTGGTCGCCGCCATGTGATGCGCGGTGGGGCAGACACCGCAGATGCGGCTTGTGATCTGGGGCATATCCTCGGCCGGGCGGCCGATGCTGAACACTTCGAAACCGCGGAGTTCTGGAACCTGGAGGTAGGCTCGCTCGACATCCCCCTTATCATCGAGGAAAATATCGATTTTTCCGTGTCCCTCAAGCCTTGTGATCGGATTGATGAGTATATTGCGGCGCGTTCCCTGATAGGCGGCATTCGCCTTGGCTGCGCCGGTATTCCAAGCTTTTTGTGTTTCGTCGTTCATCGCATCATCCTTGTTCGTCAGGGGGCAGATTCAGTTTGCGGCGCAGGATGCTGCCTGCCAGACCGTAACGGTAAAAAGTGCCAACCGGGTCAGGAATACTCCCAAGCGTGGCCTCAATTTCATCCTCATCCTTGGCCGCGATGTTCGAGCACAACGCGGAAAGCATCTTGGCGCCCTGGTCCCGTACGCGCGAGGTCGCACCGAAGCAGCCGGTACAGGGCATGCCACCGCTTGTACAGACGGCCTCACAACCGGCTCGGGTGGCGGGCCCCATGCAAACCACTCCCTGCGCGAGAAAGCATGTCTCATCCATTAGCTTCTGGTGCGTGCGGCTGAAACTGGAGAAATCCCACTTGTCGGGCTTGGTGTCCTTGCGGGAGCACTCTTCACACAGGGCATGATCAGGGGCAATCACTGACCCCTTCGGGGGCAGGTTGCCTTCAAGAAGGGCCGTGATGGCCGCACGGGTGAGTTTCGGCGTGGGCGGACACCCGGGCACATAGTAGTCCACATCCACAACCTGGTCGAGGGTGCGCACGACATTGTGGAGCCTGGGCAGATGGACAGTGCGCCCCTCCTCCGTGGTCTCCAGCTGCGGACGTAGTTTTGCCTCATTTACCACGGTGGGCGCATCCTGGTAGTTGAACGAGAGAATCTGCTCACGGGGGAACTGGTTCGCCAGGCCGGGGATGCCGCCTGTGTGGGCGCAGGCGCCATAAGCAATAAGGAACTGGCTCTTGCGTCGCAACAGACGAGCCATCTCTTCCTGCTCGGTCGAGCGGATGGCGCCGTTGAGCAGGGTTGCCGTGATTGATTTGTCGGGCATGGCCTCGATATCCGCATACTTGAAATCCATCGCCACAGGCCAGAGCACGATATCCACCAGCTCAACCACCCCCAGAATGTCCTCGGCAAGGTCCACAACCGTCTCTTCGCAGCCTCCGCACGAGGCGCACCAGTAAAACGCGACTTTAGGCTTAGACATTAGCACCCTCCCGCACCCCGGCATGCGACTCACAAGGTTCCGCCTGAGATTCCAGCACCTCGATACCGGCGGCAAACTGCTCCATCTCCCTGTCCCATTCCTCGACTTTCGCGGGGATGCCGAGCGGCCCGAGCCGCCGGATCGTCGCGGACATCTCGTTGATCACCGTCCTGACTTTGTCACCCTCCGCAGCCGAAATCCATTCAAGCCGCAACCGGTCGCCCTCGATCCCCAGCTCCTGGACCATGCGCTTCAGGAGTTGAAACCGGCGCAAACACTTGTAATTCCCTTCGACATAGTGGCAATCGAAGGGATGGCAGCCGCCGATGAGCACGGCGTCCGCGCCCTTTGCCAGCGCGTCCAGGACGAATTGCGGATCCACACGACCCGAGCACATCAGGCGGATGACACGCACATTGGATGCGTATTTCAGACGGGAGACTCCCGCCAAATCCGCCGCGGTGTAGGTACACCAGTTGCAGAAAAACGCGACAATCCGAGGACTCCAGTCATTAGTCATGGGCCAGCACTCCCTCTATTTCGCTGAAGATTTCATCATCCTCAAACAAGTTCTGGACTATCGAACCGGAGGGACACGCCGCGACACAGGTACCACACCCCTTGCAGAGCGCCTCATTGATGACCGCCTTTTTCCGGGTGGCATCAAATGTGATGGCCGTGTAAGGGCACAACGGAATGCAGGATTTGCAGCCGCAACACTCCTCATCCAGAATGAAGGCCGTGTTTGGCTCCTGCTCGATATACCCCTTGTCGACCAGCACCAGCACCTCGGCTGCCGCCGCGCCGGCCTGGGCCACGGTATCGGGAATATCACGCGGGCCCTGGCAGCAACCCGCAATATAGATGCCATCACTGAACGTGCTGACCGGCGCGAGCTTCGGGTGGCGTTCCAGGAAGAAACCCTCCGAGCCGCAGCTCATGTTGAAGAGGCGACGAACATCCTGGGCATCGCTTTTAGGTTCCAACCCGGTAGCCAGCACGACCATATCGAACGGAATACGCCGGACATAACCCGCCAGGGTATCTTCCACCCGGACAACCAGTTTGCCCTCCTCCTCCGGTGATGCCGCCCAGTCCGTGACCTCGCCGACTCGTCCCCGGATGAAATGGACGCCTTCCTCGAGCAGCTTGTCGTAAAACTCCTCGTATCCCTTGCCCGGCGTGCGCATATCAATGTAGAAGTTGTAGATCTCCGCGCCGGTGTGCTCCTTCAACAGGTGCGCCAGCTTCAGGGAGTACATGCAGCACACTTTCGAACACCACCGGTTCGTCTTCTGGTCGCGACTGCCGACGCAGTGGATAATGCCAATGGACTTTGGCTCCGTCCCATCACGCATGATCACATGACCGGAGGTCGGCCCGGAGGCGTTCACAAGGCGCTCGATTTCCAAGGCGGTATAGACATTCGGGTACCGGCCGTATCCATATTGGGGAATCCTGGCGGCATCGAAAGGCTGGAACCCGGTGGCGATAATAATCGCACCCACCTTGACCTCCTGCAGAATCTCCTGCTGTGTAAAGTCAATGGCCTGTTTTTCACCGCACGCGGCGACACAGCTCTTCTTGCACATGTCGGTCAGGACGCCGCCCTTGAAGTTCAAACATGTGCGCGAGTCAATGGCCACCACCTGCGGAGTCGCCTGCGGGAACGGAATGTACACGGGTTTACGTTTGCCAAGCCCCTCGTTGAACTCGTCGCGGAACTTCGGCTCCTTGTAGACGCAATTGGCGATGCATTCCTGGCACCCGGTACAGACATCTTCCTTGATATACCGCGGCTTGCGCTTGATGGTGACGGTATAGTTCCCCACATAGCCATCCATCTTGGCCACCTCGGAATAGGTCATCAGGGTAATGTTCGGGTGCGACCCGGCCTCCGACATCTTGGGCGTGAGAATACAGGCCGCACAATCCAGCGTCGGGAACGTCTTGTCAAACTTGGCCATATGGCCGCCGATGGAGGGCTCACGCTCAACCAGGTAGACCTTCCGCCCGGCATTGGCGATCGTCATGGCGGCGTGGATGCCCGCGATGCCCCCCCCCACCACGAGGACATCGGGATGGACGGACACTCTTTTCACCTCAAGGGCCTTGTGCTTCGCCACACGCCGGATGGCGGCGCGGGACAGCGCACAGGCCTTCTCCGTTGCCTCCGCCTTGTCGGTATGGACCCAGGCGTCATGCTCGCGGATATTGACCATATGGAAATAAAACGGGTTCAGTCCCCCGGCTTCAACCGCGCCCCGGAACGTCTTCTCATGCAGCAACGGCGAGCAGGATGCCACGACAACGCGGTTGAGCTTGAATTCGGCGATATCTTTCCGGATTAACTCCTGGCCGGGATCCGAGCACATGTACTTGTAGTCGCGCGTCAGCACGACACCCGCCAATTTCCCGATAGCCTTTGCCACGGCGGGGCAGTCCACCATCGCGGCAATGTTGGAGCCGCAATGACAGATATAGAAACCGATCCGAATTTCCTGGCTGTCTCGATTGTCCATGTGAGTCACTCCGCCGGCTTGGAAGCTGGCAATGGTTTCATCGGGATAAAGCCCCGGTACAGGCCCAATTCACGTTCGTTCATGTTAAAAGCAAGTCCCATCAACTGGGTCATATAGACCGTGGGGATTCGAACCGCCCCCCATTTCCCGGCGATCTTGTCATGATAGGAATCCAGGTTGAACTGGCAGAGCGGGCAGACCGTGGCAATCACATCCGCCTGACGCCGCAGCGCTTCCTTGAGGATGAGATAGGAACAGTGCAACCCCGGTTCGGGCAGCGTACCCGTCAGGCTTCCGCCGCAACACCGCGTCTTCAACGGGAACGGAACAACCGTGCACCCAAGCGCCTCGAGGAGGCGGTCCATGGTGGTCGGATTGTACTGGTCATCGAAGGTGGCATACGGCCGAACGATCTGGCAACCGTAGTACGGGGCCACCTTCAGCCCCGTGAGCGGGCGCCGGACACGCTTCCTGATCGCGTCAAGTCCGATCGTGTTCACGATCACATCGAGCGGATGGCGGACGGGCTGGGTTCCCTTGCAGGTCAACCCCCCCGCCTTCAGCGCCTTCTGGATGGCTCCCTGAACGGAGGGGGATTCCTTCATGTAGTGCTGGGTCTTATTCAAGACCAGATAGCAGGCATTGCAGGGAGCAAGGAGTTCCTTGTGGCTGAGCTTTTCGGCCAGAGCAAGGTTGCGAGACGCGATGACACACGCCCGGACCTCGTCCACCGCCATGTAGGCCGTGGCCCCGCAGCAATTCCAGTCGTCCAGTTCCTCCAGCTCCACGTCCAGCGCCCGCAACACGGGGAGGAGCGATTCCTCATAGGCGCGCCCACTTCCCTTGAGAGAACAACCGGGAAAATAAGAATACGTCGTCATTTAGCGCCCTCCCCCGCGGGCAGGCTCGCCCTTGCCCCGTTCGTCGTGCAGCATGTCGATGGTCACCTTGTCCAAGGTTTTCAGCATGCGATTAAGCTCGTCTTTCCGCTTGATGGATTCCAGATGCAGGGGGAAGCGCCCGCGCCGCATGAGACCGAGTCCCAGCCGCCACATCCCGAAGGCTGTCCACCAGGTACTCTTGAGGAACATGATGGCCGCCAGCACGTTTTCCGTCACCCGGCCATGCGTTTGAGCCATCTTATTGAATTCCTGGGCCAGTATGGGAATGGGAAACCGGCGGGGATAAATGCGCTCCTGAATGGCGCGCTGCTTCAATTCATACATGATGTCCGTGATACGGATCTTTCGCGGGCACTCCACGGCACAGGAATAACAGGATGCACAGAGCCAGATGGTATGACTGCGAAGCGCCTTGTCCTTGAATCCTGACTGCACCATCCCGATGATCTGGCGCGGGGAGTAATCCATATAAGTGCTCAGCGGGCAGACACCCGAGCACGTCCCACATTGGATGCAGGACCGCAACTCCTCGCACCCTGGAACGTTCCGGATCTCATCCGCGAACCCCACCACCCGCTCCGCCTCATACTGGATGATTCTCTTTTTCAACTTCATGCTGTGCCCATCCTTGATCAGAGAGACTCAACACCATGACAAAACCGGCTTTGTTACTATGCGTAGTTACAACCAACCATCCGGCTTGTCAAGACATGCAGTAGGATAATTTAATGTTTTCTGGGATTTATTTATGGATTGTTTTTGTCCTGTTTTTCGACGCTACTGGGTTTCTGGAGCTTCAAAAGAGCCTGTCCCCCGACGGACTCCCGGCAAGCACAGCCACACGCCGGACGGCCGATAAAAACGTAAAAACAGTGCACGCGACAGTGCGCCGGTTGACCGATCTGCCACGGAGTGGTAGCATGACCGAATGAGCTTTAAACGTTGTCCTGGTAGCATGTCGTTTACGCAACCGAAGATTGAATTGGTGCGCTGTCCCCACTGCGGCGAGGACGCGGAGGTCTGGAGCGACGAGGCTGACGGAAAATGCGCCAAGTGCGGCAAGACCGTGTGCCGGACCACCACACAGTCCTGCATCGACTGGTGCAAGTACGCAAGCGAATGCCTCGGGGCTGATGAGCACAAGCGGTATCAGGACATGAAGACCCGTCTCCGGAAGGAGACGCTGCTCCGGGCGGGAGAAGCCTGTTTGGCGGACGAGCCGCAAAGGGTCAGGGCCCGCGCCCGGGTGGGTTTTGCCGAGACACTGCTGGGACGTGAAGCGGCGGCTGACCCCAACGTCGTCATCGCCGCCTCCGCCTTGCTCGACGTGAGCCGTCCCGGCTCAGACACCACTGCCGCTGGTGTGGCCTCTGAAATCCTGCACGACCTAGGTTATCCCGAAGGCTTCATCAAGGAAGTCTGCGGGATCGTGAGCCGCATAAGAAGCCCGGGTGAAGGAGAAAATATCAATTTTCGAATTGTTCATGAGGCTGAAACACAAGCCATTCGCTGACTCATCAACGCCGAGGTGGTGTTCATGGGGATATTTATCGCTCCACCTTGATCCGGTAAAACAGGGCGGGATGGGCCGCATCTGCATCCAAGACAAAGTTGGTGACCACGGTGGGAAGCGTATCGTTGGTGTAGATATCGGTCCAGACGGGGCTGGTGGCATTGAGAGCCTCGCATCGTTGGACGTACTGCCTGGCCCACCGGCCCCCTTGCCATCCGAGGCTTACCCCACCCCCGACCCTACGATTGCTGGTCACCCGTAAAACAGAGTTGCTCCGCCAGGGATCCGTATCCGCCGCATACTCCTCCTGATTGCTGAACCCATCATTGTCAGGATCAGCATCATCAGTGCCGATCGCGGGATCTTCCAACTCCTCCATTGAGAAATAATGGGACTTCCATGTATTAGAAGACAA
This sequence comes from uncultured bacterium, assembly GCA_903958395.1. Taxonomy (GTDB): domain Bacteria; phylum Verrucomicrobiota; class Kiritimatiellia; order CAIKKV01; family CAITUY01; genus JAABPW01. Next base: position 8,907 of record CAJBSZ010000438.1, read on the forward strand.
ATCGCTAACCATCAGAGTGAAATCAATGCCCCCGGTTCCATTGGTCACCGAAACGGGGACTTCCTCCGCGAAACCCCACTCCAACACATCATTATAAAACTCATCGACATACGGCAGTCCGGTATTGCTTGGATTGGCTCCAACCCGATAGGACTGCCCGGCAGGCACGGTTATGGAATAGTAGCCCGACGAGTCCGTCTGTCCCCCTATTCCCCAGCTTCCATCCGCCGCATAGATATTGCATCCACCCAAAGGCGCGCCCCCGTCTTCACGGTAGACATGACCCGTGATCCGTCCTCCCAATTCAAGGGAAAAATCGATGTTTGACACCGTGGTGGCGGAGCCAATCGCCAGAAGGGGCGCTTCCATAAAATTGATCGAATTGCTCCAACAGACGCTGGGATAGAAACTATCGCCGGAATACACGTAAATGATGTACTGATCGCCACTGGGGACAGGGATCGAATAATATCCATTGTTGTCAGTCGGCTGGCCATTATACCAGGACCAGCCATTCCAGAAATTATTGGTGTCGGGAATGAAAAACGCCTGGACCGTCATGCCGGAAACCGGCAAGCCCGTAGTCTTATCCGTCAGCCTCCCCTCAAAATGGCTCGGCGCCATGAGATCAAAGTTGATATCGGGGGTATTATTGGTGCCACCCACCCAAACCTCGGATGCATCATCCCTCTGCGGCGTATTCAAATAGTACGTATCCACATAAGGCATCCCGCTATTGGAGGGGCGGGCCACCACCCGGTAGAACCCTTCAGGCACAACAAGCGTGTAGCTCCCGTCAGCCTCAGTGTCACACCACCCCATCCACTCTCCATTTGTAGAGTTTTCGGCGACGACTTGACAATTTCCCAGGGGCGCGCCCCCTTCCCACGCGGAAACGTAACCGGAAATGGTTCCTGCGGCATTCAAGGTAAAGTCGACGCCTTCCGCGTTGCCCGACTCGCTAACGACGACCGGCGAAGCTTCTCCATAAGAGAAGGTATTGCTGTAAAATTTACTCTCATACAAAAGTCCGTTCTGTGCAGGCGAGGCTCTGACCCTGTAGGTTCCCGGGGTGACACGGAATGTATACGCTCCGGCATCATCCGTATCCGTCCCCGCGATCCAGTCATTCGAATCGAAGTCAGAAACAAAAACATGACAGTTGGCGAGCGGGGTCATATCCGCCGCCCGATAGATATGCCCGGAGATCGTGTTGCCCTGATTCAGCCGGAAGTTGACGTTCGAAACCACGCCGAGTTTGTCCACGCTCAACGACTGTGCATCCGCACTGAATAAGACATTGCTGAAATACTGCCGCCCGAACGGCAGATCCTCCCACTCGGGACGCGCCTCCACCAAGTAGGTACCGGAGGGGACAACAATCTCGAAATAGCCAGTGGCATCGGTTCTGCCATCAGCACCGACACTCCCATCCAGCGTTTCGGCCCTGACCCCGCAGTCTTCAATGGGCACTCCGCCGTTGTCCTGGACGACCCACCCGCTGATGATACCCCCCTGCTCAAGGTCAAAATTAATGTTCGTCGTTGGGGTATCCCCATAGGCGGCAACCGGCTGGGCGTCGGAGCGGTCGAACACATGGTCGTAATATTGCGAGAGCCAGAAGAAACCTACATTTTCTGGCATCGCGACGGAGACACCATAGTTCGAGCCCGGCGGCACCTCGATGGAGTAGAACCCGTTCTCGTCCGTAGAGGCATCACCACTCATCTGCCAGTTATAACCTTCTAGCTGCTCAGCCCTTACGAAGACACCTTGCATCGGGGTTCCCTCATCATCCCGAACCTGCCCCTCAATGCGGGACATGCGCGTCAGATAGAAATCGATGCCATCGACCCCGCCGACTGTGTTTGTAACGGGATCCGCGATGTGATTATTATCCCAATCCGGATAGAGGTAGTTGGCATAGACCACCCCGACGCACCCCGGGACTCCGGCCACGGCCAACACCAACTCACCCGTCGTTGCGAGCAAGCGGTAGTCGCCATGCCGGTTGACCCAGGTATTGACGTCCCATTCCCAAAACTTGCGGTCACTCGGATAACTGAAGGCGCCGATCATTCCACCGGACACCCTGTTGGTGTGACTGTCATAGACGACACCGGACACCGGGCAGCCCCGTTCGAGTTGGAAGTCCAGATTGGTAACCGAGTTGTCCATGATGGACACCCCTTGCAGATCCGGCGCGTTAATAAACCCCAGCGGTTCAATATTGTCATCGTCTACTTCCGCCGAGTAATTGGTATAGGGAATCACTCCGACTTCGTAAGTCCCATCCGCCATCGAGAGCCCTTGACTGCCAAACATGTCTCCGCCAAGGGAAACCATCGCGCCAACAACCGGTTCGCCGTTATCCGCCGCAAGCACGGATCCACGTGCCAGTAAAGTCGCCTGCGGACAGTATAGGTCCACACCCGCCACATCATTGGTAACAACCAGCGGCTGCCCCACAGCCACGAGCCCGAGATGCACCAACGATTCAGGATCAGGATAAACGCTGGCATCGGCCGCTTCCGTCAAGCAGAGACGATAGACCCCATTGGAGTCGGTGATCGCCTTTTCACCGTCTTCCCCATCATTCCACTCGACCCGCACCATCACACCGGCGAGCGCATTGGTTTCGGAGTCATAGACATGGCCGGAGACTTCATAGACCCCGCTCGGATCCTTCGACACGATCCGAAGGGCGACGGGAAGCGGGGTTTCGCCCACCTCAAAATCATCCGGAAACTCATAAGAGGCGATCATGCGACCTTCATCCTCATCGTAGGATGGATTGAAATATCCAAACCCCTTGGCCGTAACAGCTTTCACGTCCGCCGTGGTAAGGCCGGATGGGAGATACATCATGAACATGCCGTTTGTGCCCGTCCAAACCGCCGGGGTGACAGTTTTGGTGAAGCATTCCAGCGTGATAACTGCGGATGAAACAGCGTTGGAGGACCAGTAGTCGATCACCGAACCGGTGATCCACACATCGCTGATTGGCTGGGTCACGGAAAATTGGGCGATCGCAGAGAGCCCTCCACTGACCGGCCGGGCCCGCCAAAGATAATTCCCCACGACCCTCTTTCTCCCATCATCCCCGAAATAGGCGATACGACTAACCACAATCCCGTTGGCCTCGCCATCCTCGTCATCCACGATGACCGACGAACCCAACGCATTGGCCTGGCCATCCTGAACACGGTAGGAGGCAACGAGCAGATCGGAACCATCCACCAAGCCGTTTTCCTGGACGTCCAGATAGAGTTCAAGATTCACCGCAGCCCCGTCGGTCAGATTGCTGACCGACAAGGTCACCCACTCATTGCTCGTCCAGACGATATCGGTTGGGGATGCCGAGATAGTAAGACTGGAGGGGCCGCCGCTCGCCATGTTGGCAGTCCCTACCACTCCTACCAGCACACCGACCCAAAGAGCGAAGCCCCATAACCTCGTCACCACCCACGACTGTAACCGTTCCCACTTCCGGAAACTCAGGATCGACATAGTCACCTCCCCATATGTATAAGAAATCGCTTTTTGGGCGATACGGGCACACGCCCGTTGAGACCGCCCTGAATCATCTCTGAAACATCGTTTTCATGGCTGGGATCATGTGAAAATCCGGCATGTAGGTCAAGTTCGTCAATAAACCCGGTTTTCGATGCAAGCTCATTCGTTCCGAAGCGCTTCAACCGGATCCATGTTGGCGGCACGGACGGCTGGATAGATACCGAAAATGACGCCCACCAACGCCGAGATACTGAACGCCAGCAGCGGGGACCAGAGCGTGATGATGGTTTTCATGCCGGCGGCATGGGAGACAATAAGGGGGATGGTGATGCCAAACAGCACTCCCATGATGCCCCCAATACCGGAAAGCAACACGGTTTCAACAAGAAATTGGACAACAATGTCCCGCCGCCGGGCGCCCAGGGCACGCCGAATGCCGATTTCACGCGTCCGTTCGGTAACACTGGCGAGCATAATGTTCATAATTCCGATACCCCCGACCAGGAGCGAAATGGCGGCAATGGAACCCAGCACAATATTGAAGATGTCCTTGGTTCGTTCCGCGCGACGGAGCATTTCCAGGGGGACATCAATCTGGTAATCTTTTTTCTTGTGGTTACGCTCCATAACGGTCCGGATCGCTCCTGCGACATTAATAACCTCATCCAGCGAGGCCACCTTGACCGTCAGCTCATGAAGCTGAACACGCTCGGCCTCAAAACTGCCGCTCCGGCGGCGCATCAAAACCTCGCCATATCGGAGCTTGGCGGTCTCCAGCGGGATGAACATACGGCAGGCAGCGGATTTGTCTTTCTGTTCCGTGCCCCCCTCAGTCTCGCCCGCCCCCCCGCGTGCTTCCATAACGCCTATCACCTGATAATAGTCGCCGGCAACACGAACATGCCCGCCCAGAGGCGATTTTATCGGAAACAGCCGCGACACCATCTCGGCACCCAGAACACAGACACTGGCCTGGCGCTCCATTTCATTCTGGGTAAAAAACCGACCGCTGACGACACGGTGATTGCGCATGGCGGGATACCACGGAACCGTCCCGATAATTTCACAATCCACACGACGGGTGATGTTCCAGACATAATCCCGAATATTCCGCGCAGGCAAAATGACCGTAACACCGGGAATGGTGGCGCGAATGCGTCCGACATCGGCATAGGTGATGCCGTATTGAAGCACATAACTCTGCCCCCCCTGATTGGAGACTTTCTCACTGTCGGGAGGTTTAACGCTACGAAGAATGATGTTCTGACTGCCCAGGCTCTTAATCTGTTCCTGTGCTTCGTAACTGGCCCCTTCGCCGATGGCAAGCATCGAGATAACCGAACACACGCCAAAGACGATCCCCAGCACGGTGAGCAGCGAGCGCAAACGATGCAACCAGAGGCTACGAATCCCCAGGCGGACGGCGCGCTGGAGCCTTGCGACCGAAAGGCCGCCAGGAAGGCGTATCCCCTGAATATGACGGTTAGTGACGGACATCGTGTTCAATCTCACCGTCGCGAAGACGGAGGGTACGGCGAGCACGTTTTCCCACCGCCGCATCATGCGTGACCAGAATCA
>CAJBSZ010000439.1 GCA_903958395.1 uncultured bacterium
GCAGGGCATCGTCTTTGTGAAAAATGGCTAGCCGAGCGCCGAGGAGACCAAGGCCCTTGTTTTTCCGGGATATGATCCGAAACTCAAATTGATCGAGAAACCGGACGTCTGGTATCTTGAGTTGGCGATTGACCCGGCGTGGAAGCAGGCCCAACGTCCGCTTGTGACGACGGAGTTGCTGGGCAAGGCATTAACGCCCAACCAGCCGTTTGAAAATCCGGATGGATCCACTTTGCGTATCGCTTGCGATTACCTCGGGCAGTTGCGGGACGCGGCTAACCCGTCTCCAGGTCCCTTTGAGATCAACCAAACCGGCATGAAAACAATAAAGGTTTGGCCTAAAGCCGGCGGTATTTAGGGAGATGGTATGAATATGAACAGATCTGTGATTTGGACATATAACCATGGCTATGTCTTTTTGATAACCGCGTCGATTGGTCTCGCCACACTGGCGGAGGCGGAACTTTCAGTCGATCACGCCCGGGGGGCTGCGGCAGCTTTGGCCCGTAATATCATTGATGGCAAATGGGTTGACCGCGCCACCCTGGCCGGCGAGCCGGTAAAAAAGCCGGAAGGCCACCATACCCTCTGGTATCGGAAACCGGCCGGGGTTTGGGAAGAGGCGCTTCCGATTGGAAACGGGCGGCTTGGCGCGATGATTTTCGGAGGTGTGGCCGACGAGCGGATCCAGCTCAATGAAGATACGCTGTGGGCCGGCTTTTCCCGAGATTCAAGCAATCCGGACGCGCTCAAGGCGTTGCCCGAAGTCCGCAGACTGCTTTTCGAGGGCAGGAACCGAGAGGCAGATGCGCTCGCTGGCAACACCATGATGGGGCGGCCTTGCGCCATTAAGCCGTATCAATCCCTCGGCGAACTTTGGATTGAAGCTCCCGGGTTGCCTTCCGTTTCCAACTACCGGCGCATGCTTGACCTCGCCACTGCCGCGGCTACGGTAACGTATACGCACAACGGCGTGACTTTCACACGTGAGATCTTTGCTTCCGCTCCGGCGGGCGTGATCGTTGCTCGGTTTACCGCCGACAAGCCCGGGTGCATCAACCTGCGGATGACGCTTACACGGCAACAGGATGCGCAATGTCTGGCCCATCCGGCCAATCCCAACGCCATCCTTCTTCGGGGCCAGATCGATTGCAAGGACGATAAGGGCGCGCAGCGCGGTTTGCGCTTTGCGGCGGAGGTCCTCGCAAAGGCGTCAGGCGGAAAAGTCACCAACGACGGCGGCATTCTCAGTGTTACCAACGCGGACAGCCTCATCGTGTTCATAGACGGAGCCACGAGCTATCGCGGTGGCGATCCCGAAGCGATTTGCGCAAAACGCCTGGACACCGTCTCTGCCAGGGCCTATGCGCTACTTAAGGCAGAGCAGGCCGCCGATTATCAGAAGCTTTTTAACCGCGTAGCACTGAACCTTGGATCCTCCGGGGTTGAGGTGGAAGGACTGTCCACTACTGAACGGCTGGAACGTATAAAGAGAGGTCAATCCGACCCCGGTTTTGTCGCCACGTATTTCCAGTATGGGCGTTACCTGTTGATCAGTTGTTCCCGGCCGGGAGGCCTGCCCGCCAATCTCCAAGGGCTCTGGTGCTGGCAGATGAATCCGGCATGGAACGGGGATTTTCACACCAATATCAACCTCCAGATGAACTATTGGCCCGCCGAGATCACCAATCTCAGCGAATGTCACCTGCCGCTCTTCGATTTAATGGACAGCCTTGTTGCCCCGGGACGCCAGACGGCGCAAGTCCAATACGGAGCCAGGGGCTGGGTCGTGCATCATCTCACGGATCCCTATGGATTTACTGCCTGCGCGGATGGCACGTGGGGGATCTGGCCAATGGGCGCGGCGTGGCTGGCCCGGCATCCTTACGAGCATTACCAGTTTACGGGTGACAAGGAGTTTCTCGCAACGCGCGCCTGGCCGTTGATGAAAGGGGCTGCCCGGTTCATCCTCGACTTCCTGGTGGAAGCACCCGTGGGGTCGCCCGTCGCAGGGCGGCTCGTCACCAGTCCATCGCATTCCCCGGAAAACTCGTTCTTGATGTCTGACGGCAAACGATCATGCTTCACATATGGTGCAACCATGGATCTCATGATCGTTCGTGATCTTCTTGAAAACTGCATTGCGGCAAGCCGCGTTCTCAATGCCGATGCCGATTTCCGCAAGGAATGTGAAGCCGCGCTAGTCAAACTGGCGCCTGTCCGTATCAGTCCGAAGACCGGGCGTATTATGGAATGGATTGAAGACTACAGGGAGGCCGAGCCGCATCATCGCCATACATCCCACCTCTACGGCTTGCATCCCTCGGGCCTGATCACCGCTACCACACCGGAATTCTTTACTGCAGCCCGAAAGGTGCTTGAAGGCCGCGGTGATGGAGGGACAGGATGGAGCCTTGCATGGAAAATAAACATGTGGTCACGCCTACAGGATGGCGATCACGCCTTCGTGTTACTCTCAAGCCTGATCAAGGACAGGACGTATCCCAATTTATTTGACTGCCATCCTCCATTCCAAATCGATGGCAATTTCGGCGCCACGGCGGCAATTGCCGAAATGCTCCTCCAGAGCCATGAGGGAAATGATGAATGCGGAATGACAAATGATGAACGGAATAAAGGGACTGGATCGAAAAATTCCGCATTCATTAATCATAACTCATCCTTCATTATTTCTTTCCTTCCCGCGTTGCCCCATGCGTGGTCAACAGGTTCCGTGAAGGGGTTACGGGCGCGCGGCGGGTATACAGTCGATATCGAGTGGAATGATGGCAAGGTGACGGCTTATCGCATTGCCAGCATGACTCCACGATCGGTTACCATCAGGGTTAATGGGGAAATCAAAACGATTAAGTCTGAAAAAGACTGGCATAAAGCCGGCGGTATTTAGGGAGATGGTATGAATATGAACAGATCTATGAGTCGGACATATAACCATGGCTATGCCCTTTTGATAGCCGCGTCGATTGGTCTCGCCACACTGGCGGGGGCGGAACGTGTGGCGGGAAGGGCTACGGGTGGAGTTGCTGTTTCAAAGATTCCCGAACGACCCAAGTATCCGGTGAAGATGGACACGATGTCCGACGCGGAGTTTGGCAAACTGTTCTTCGCCGAAATCGACCTGGACTATCCCGGCCTGGCTCCGGTTAAAACAGCCGTGGCGCGCGGGGATTATCCGACGGCCTTGAATGAATGGGCCAAGGTGTTCATCGGACGTTTGCAGCGGATCAACCCTGTCCCCTGGCCCACACACAACTGGCTGCCGCTCGATATGCCGATGACGCCGGATAGGGTGGTGCTGAAGCATGAAGTTGTAAAGGATTTCGGTCCTGTCGGACAGATGGATTGGTACGGATTGAAAGACTGGGGGCTGCATGTCAATTGCCTTTGGCATACCAAGGCCATCATCTTCAAGGTTGAGGACAACCTTAAGAAGTTCAACGAGACCGGCGGTCAGGAACTTTCCGAGACCATGCGTGGACAACATCAGGCGGTAAGCCGCCAGGTAGCCACGTCTAAATACACCAATGAGCAACTCTATACCCGCTGGGCGGGAATCTGGCGGGACTTTGTCAACAACAACTGGCGCATCGGTATGCCGCTTGCCGATGACGCTGAACTCCGCAAGGCAAAACTCGCCGAGGCCGGTCTGGAAAAGGAACCTCCCGAATGGGGTAGCAGGATCGCCTTCGGGAATCAGGCGCTCGTCTCCTGGTTGGTCGGCAACTGGTTCGCGGAAACCCAGCACGCCGTCCAGGCCGCCCCCGAGGAGTTCCGTCGTTTCGTTTCGCCTCGAACACAAGCCGAAATGGTCTATTTTATGATTGTCTGGCCGATCGAAAACTTGACCAACCAACGGACCATGCCCTTGGATAAGCTCGCGCGGGGCTGCCCCAATCAGTCGCAGGACAAATCGGTCCAACTTCTGCGTTTTGCCGTCATCGCCCCGGAGGTCCATCGCGGGAAAGGCTTACTCGATCTGACTTTCGGTCTGATCAAAACCATCTTGGGCATGGATGGCTATTTCTTCTCCACGACGGATCAGCAGAAGGACGGGTCCGGAACGGAGAACTCCTACAATTACATGACTTCATTACTCCATGCCGGCGAATCTTGGTTGAGCATGGCGGAAACGATGGAAGCCCGACCGGATTGGTTTGAGCCCGCGCGCCAGGCCCTTTCGATGCGGCGGCGTTTTCTGGCCAACCTCGTCACGCCAACCGGCCTCCAGCCGCTCGCCAAAGGACCGCACAACGGCGTTTCCCCGGTGCCCCTGGTGGGCCGCGGTACCCCGCCGCCCCCGTATACCTCCCTCGCGTTTCCCTACCATGGGTTGTACATGATGCGTGACGGGTGGAGCACCAATGCCCTTTACCTCTCCCTGGTCAACTGCCGCAGGGGGCAGGGACACGACGCCGAAGATGCCAACAGCGTCATCCTCGAAGCATACGGACGCTACATGCTGGTGCATAATGCCGGGGAAGGCTGGGGGAACTCGCCTTATTTCGGTTCCAGCTGGGCAAAGAACACGGTGCATGTCGATGGTCTGGCGCAATTGAGAAACACCACTCCCGCCCGCGGCGCCTTCAAGGAGCCGCAGGACGGCCGCTGGTATGCTTCGTCCCATTTCGATTTCGCTGAGTCGACCTACCGCTATGGGTACGGACCCGCCCCGGTTGACATGAAGGATAAACCCAAGATCGCGGTTACCAACGTGACACACACGCGGCAGGCCATTTTCGTCAAGGGCGCTTCGCTCTGGTTCGTCGTGGACATCATGGACGCGCCTGCGGACAGCACGCATGAATACTCCCAGATGTGGCATTTCAACCGGGATTTCCCGCAAAACGCGGTGATGGCCGATGCCGGAGTGCGAACCATTGCCACGCATGATCCGGCCGGCCCGAACCTGTTTCTTTATCAGGCTGCCACCGCGCCACTCTCCTATCGGAAGTTTTACGGCGAAGGCTGGACTGGAAAAGAAGAGAAACATACGTCGAATATGCCGTCGACCGTAAGAGGCTGGCATAACACCGGCGGCGGCTATGACGGCAAGAGCATCTTCCCTGCCGTGGATGTGTATGCCACCTGGAAGGGCCAGGGCACCCAGACGATTGTCACCGCGATGGTTCCCTCTCCGGGAACCGTTAACCGTGTCGTCAAGGCTGATCGCATCGAGGATGCGGACCGGATTGGCCTTGTGCTGAACATGCGGGACGGAACCCGTGTGGAGTTCACGATGGCGCTCAATGGGGAGACCCTTGCTTTCGCGCCTGGCAAGGCGCGTGCACAGGTCTGTGTGGTGGTTGAGAGGCCCGGCGACACGCCCCGTGGCCTCCTGCTCGGTACGACGGGTTTCGCCGGGAAGCGGAAAATCCCCGCCAGTTGCGAGTTTGCGTTGGATAAGAAGCAGTTTAGCGTTGTGTCCCCAATCCAATCGCCTACCACCTTCCGTTGGGTTGGTCCTGCCGGACGTGAAGTGCCTGATTATGGGTATGGGACAAGATGATCGTCGGCAGACCTCATTAAGGACGATTGAGAGTGATGTCTCACCGATGAAAAAAGGCTCGAAGGATATGATGAGAAAACATGATTCCCAAGGCTCCAAGGGGGCTGGGATCAATGACGACTGGTTGACGCCGTTCAATGTGGTCTGGAGCAGTCCGTCAAAGAACTCGTCGGAATCGATGCCCTGCGGCGGCGGGGACATCGGGCTCAATGTCTGGGTGGAGGATGGCGATCTATTGTTTTTCGTTTGCCGCAGTGGGAACTTCGACGAGAACGGCACACTGCTGAAAAACGGCCGGGTGCGCATGCGCATGACCCCGAACCCATTTGAGCAGGCGGAAGGCTTCCAACAGGAACTCCGGTTGGAGCAGGGGTTCGTCTCCGTCGTGGCGGGGCCGGAAGGCCAGCAGGTCCGGGTGCAGATCTGGGTGGATGTATTCCGTCCCGTGGTCCATGTGCAGGTGGAGGCCGACTTCGAGTTCACGGCCGAATCGGTGTTCGAGTCGTGGCGGTTCGAGGACCGTAAACTCGAGATGGAGGAAAAGGGGCAGTGCAATGGGTATAGCGCCTATGCGGGGGATGTCCTCACGCATCGTGACGAGATCGCCTGGTCGGAGACGGATGGGGGGCTCCTCTTCTATCACCGTAACCGCACGGAAGCCTTGATGTTCAATTTTGTCCTGCACCAGCAGAAATTGGGCGATGAGGCGGGGCTTTGGAATCCCCAGAAAAACCTGACGTTTGGCGGTGTGCTGCGCGGGGCGGGGCTGGTGTTTTCCGGATTGAGAGAGGGGGCGCGCGCCGGGCTGGCGTTCCGGGGCTGGGGCCTGGTTACGGAGCAACCGGCGCGGTGTCTGGAATTGGAACTGGTGCTGCACACGGAGCAGGCGGAGACGCCGGATGCGTGGCTTTCCGGACTGCGCGCGGCGGTCCGGGAGGCGGAACGGGTCGGGGCGGAGGCCCGGGTGCAGACGGAAGCCTGGTGGCGGGAATTCTGGAGCCGGAGCCGGATCGTCATTTCGGGTCCGGAATCGACGGGCCATGATCAAGACTCGGTTGCCTGGCAGGTGGGGCGCAATTACCAACTCGTCCGCCACATGCTTGGCTGCAATGCGCGGGGCGAGTTCGGGCAGAAATTCAACGGCGGTATGTTCACGGCCGATGCGATGTGGGTTCGTCCGGAGTATCGCTTCACACCCGACTTCCGGTGCTGGGGCGGCAGCGTCTATACGGCGCAGAACCAGAGGCTGTTATTCTGGCCGATGCTCAAGAGCGGCGACTTCGAACTGCCGGTGCAGGAGTTCGAGCGCTATCGCCGCGGGCTGCCCGCCGCCGAGCGCCGTACCCGGGTCCACTGGGGGCATGCGGGCGCGAGTTTTACCGAGCAGATTGAATATTTCGGTTTGCCGGGCGCCGCTTTCTGGGGGTTCGGGGAGGGGCGTCGCACGCGTCCAGCCGATCTGGATGACGGTGCGCTGACGTCACCCTGGGTGCGCCGGTATTTCGTCACCCAGCTTGAGTTCTGTTATATGATCCTTGAATGGGCGCGTTTCACTGGCGAGGGGATTGACCGGTATTTGGGGCTGATCGAAAGCTGCCTCGAATTCTATGAGCAGCACTATGGCGGCTCGTCGCCCTTGCGCATGGAGCCGGCGCAGTCGATTGAAATGTACTTTGGAGCGGTCAACCCCACCCCTGACTTGGCGGCCTTGCAGGTGGTAATCACAGAGCTACTGCACCGTCCCGAACTGGCCCCGGGCCGGCGGACCCGGTGGCAAGCACTGCTCGACCGGGTACCGGAGCTGCCGGTGGAAGAGCGCGGCGGGGTGGAGGTGTTCGCACCCGCCGAAACGTATGACGGAACGCAGCAGAATATGGAGATTCCCGAACTCTATCCGGTTTTTCCCTGGGGTTGTGCCGGAATTGGCATTGGCCGCCTGGACCTCGCCCGCGCGACGTGGGCGCACGGGGTTTCCAATAACCAGCGCCAATTCACCGAATGCTGGAGCCAGGTGGCGATCTTTGCCGCGCGCCTGGGGTTGACGGAGGAGGCTGGGCGATTGATCACCGACAAGTTTGGCGACTCGCCCCGCCGCTTCCCGGCCTTCTGGGGACCTGGGCCGGATTATGTGCCGGATATGGACCATGCGGGTTCCGCGATGATCGCCCTGCAGGAGATGCTCTTGCAGACACCGGGCGACAAATTGATCCTCTTCCCGGCCTGGCCGAAGGACTGGGATGTAGACTTCACGCTCCATGCGCCGAAGCAGACGACCGTGAGCGCCTCGCTGCGTGGCGGCCGTATTGTAGCGCTCCAGGTCAGCCCGGAAGAGCGCGGACGAGATGTTTTGTTGAGTGGTCATATCTCAAAATGAATGATGAAAAAATGTTTGCAGTAAAAGCGCTGAAGTCGTGTTTGTGGTATCAAAAACCGGCCAGTAGGTTCAATGAAGCCCTGCCGCTGGGCAATGGTCGGCTTGGGGCGATGGTCTATGGCGGAATCCGTGTTGAACGCCTGGGCCTGAATCATGACTCGCTGTGGGCCGGTGACGCCGCGCCTGGGCCCCTGCCGCCCGCCGCGCAGATTTTGCCAAAGGTGCGTGAGTTGCTCTTCGCCGGCAAATACCGTGAGGCGCAGCGCCTGATTGAAGAGGAGATGGTGACCGAATTCAACCAGCCTTATCTGCCGGCTGGCGAATTGCTCATCGAATGTCCGGACCTGCGGGACGAACCCCAACACTATTACCGTGAAATGGATTTGGCGACGGCAATCAGTACCGTCGTCATTGATGACGGAGAGCGGAAGCAGGTCCGGGAAAGTTTCTGTTCCGCCCCGGATCAACTGCTCGTTATGCGCTTGAGCGATGTCGGGGGGGGAACTGGAACGATGAGCTTCGGCCTCACAGCCCAGTTGCAACATCGGATTTGTGGTGTGGAGCAGGGACTGCGGCTCTGTGGTGAAACCCCCGTTGAAGTGGTTTGGCCGGGTGTTGATGATCGTGTCAACTATGGCGAAGGCATCAGCTATGCCGGGGAAGGGCACGAGCCGCCCTGCCGCTATGTTATCCAGTTGCAGATTCTGGCCCCCGGCGCGAAGGTCACCAACGAAGGCGACCGGATCATCGTCCGTGGTGACGGGGAGGTCACTCTGCTGCTGGCCATTGCCACGATCCGACAGAGTGCGGATCCGGCGACGGAATGTACCCGCATTCTTGACGAGGCAGCCGCGAAGGGCTACGACCGGCTGAAGGCGGACCATGTCGCGGATTATCAGAGGCTCTTCAACCGGGTCGAACTGAACCTGGGTGTAACGCCTGCCGATATTACCGTCTTGCCAACCGATCAGCGTCTGGCCCGGTGCGGCGGGGGGCATGCGGATCCGGAACTCGAAGCCCTGCTTTTCGACTACGGCCGCTACCTCTTGATTTCCAGCAGCCGGCCGGGATGCCAGCCTGCCAATCTACAGGGGCTCTGGAACGATTCGGTTCAACCGCCGTGGTGGTCGAACTACACCCTCAATATCAATACCGAGATGAACTATTGGCCGGCCGAAGTCTGCAATCTGGCCGAATGTCATGAACCGCTGTTTGAAATGATCCGTGAGTTGCAAGTCAAGGGCACTGAAACCGCCCGGGTCCATTATGACTGCCGCGGCTGGGTGGCCCATCACCAGACGGACTTCCGCCGGCAAACTACGCCTGTGGGCAAACTATCCGGCAGAGTCAATTACGGCTGTGCCCAGTACGCGATGTGGCCGATGGGTGGCGCCTGGCTCTCCCGTCATCTCTGGGAGCATTATTTGTATTCCAACGATGCCGGATTCCTGCGGCAGCGTGCCTGGCCGTTGATGAAGGGAGCCGCCGAGTTCCTGCTCGATTGGCTCGTGGAAGACGGTCATGGAAATCTGACCACGGCGCCGTCAACCTCGCCGGAGAACCGCTACTTGCATCCGGACGGGTACCGGGCTTCGGTCTGCACGGGATCAGCAATGGACCTGTCGATCATTCGCGATTTGTTTAATAACTGTCTCGCTGCGGCCGTTGTGTTGGATCGTCTGGAAGACCCGTTTTGTCGGCAACTCCGGGAGTCGTTGGGACGATTGGCGCCCCTACGCATAGGCGGACAGGGGCAGATCATGGAATGGAACGAGGATTGGGCCGAGGGTGAGCCCCCGCACCGGCACGTGTCGCAGCTTTTCGGCCTGTACCCGGCCTCGGAGATCACACCGGTGCGAACGCCCAGCCTCGCGGCGGCGGCCTGGCGCTCACTCGATTTGCGTGGTGATACGGGTACCGGCTGGTCACTCGCCTGGAAGATCGCACTCTGGGCCCGGCTCGGCGCTGGAGACCGAGCCTATCGTCTGATCCGGCAACTCTTTACCCCCGTTCCGTCCCATGTCATGGAAACGGGGAA
>CAJBSZ010000440.1 GCA_903958395.1 uncultured bacterium
CCGTCGATCAAAGTCTCCAGCGGAACCTGGCGAATAATCCCATCCACCCGGAACCGTGCATACCAATGTTTCGCCCCCGGCTTCATTTCAATTCCCATGACAAACCTCCATGCGCTGTTATAGAATCCTGTGCAATGAAAACAGCGGGATCCTATCACATGTGCACGGTTTGTGCACGGAAAAAGGGGGTGTAAAATGCAAAAGCCCCGCCAATCAAGCGTTTTCCTTCAGGCTCATAACCTGAAGGTCGTTGGTTCAAATCCAACCCCCGCTACCAATCTGTGGGCCGGAACGAAAGTTCCGGCCCTTTTTATTTGAGGCCCGCGCGCCAGCGGCTATTGCAACACTCGTGATATGCCGCATGAGACATTGCCGCCTGAAAAGCGATTTCTTATCACTCACTTGGGCGGATCAAAGGTCAGGCCAACTTTCCAGTCGAGCTCAACTTCAGGGGTCCCTTTTTCGCCGCCCTTATACCAGTCCTGAAGTGCTTCCTCAATGTGTTGCCGGAGCCGAAGGCTCATGCGGTGCCGGATGTCGTCGCTTTCAATAACGATAAAAAGTTTCAGTTTTGGAGGGGTGCGGCGCTTCAGGATCCCAAACCCGCTGTGTTCCCGCTGCCAGCTTGAAACGGTTTGTACCCACAGGATCTTGAGTTGCGGCTTCAGGGCGGTGAAAATAACGTCGGCGGCATCACCGGGTTTCCCGGAATCAAATGAAGCGGTGCAGGTTGTGGCTCCCGACTGGCTCAGCAGGCGTACCGTGGCGGGGCCGGTGCCGGCCGCGGTCAACAGGACGATGCCGTCGGGCTCATTCCGGCGGTCGACACGGGTGCGGCTGAGAACCGTATTGGAGGCCCCTTCGCTTCCACCCGCCTTGGGGCTTGTTTTCGGGGCGGGGGGCTGGACTTCCTTGGGCTGCTCCTGATTCTGGTCTTCCGGTTTTGCAGGGCTCTGCTGCAAATCCTTGACCCGCCCCTGCTCGGTTTCGGTACTGGGCCGCGCTTCGGACGGGGAGGGCGTCGCCGTGGTGCTCGGGTTGTCCTTGACCGAGTCGTAGAGTTGTCGGACGGCTTTGTTCAAGCTGGCCACGGTGAGATCCAGAAGATCCTTGTAGGGTGTTGTCCGGGCTCGTGAATCGGCCGCCCAGAGGGTTTCCAGCGCGGATTGCCAGTCGGCTCTGATTTCCTTGAAGGGGCGTTTCACGGCGACGTCCTGACGAAGTTTATCCAGACGTTCCTGCTCCAGTTTTCGAACCAGCGCCAACTGTGCGGTCAGGACGTTGTACCCTTCCTGCGCTTTTTGATTGGCAATCGTCAGAACCAGGCTGACGGTTTCCTCGAGGAGCTTATTGCTGTTACGGTCGGAGAGATCAAAAAGCTTCAAGGTCTCCGTGAGGTTGGTCAAGGGCGCACCCCCGGAGTCCTGCAGGGTGAGGAATGCTTCGGGGGATAGGATGGCGGGCTTCTCCAGAGAGGAGAAGGATTTAGTGAACTGTTCTGTGCTGACGATCTGGCGGGCCACAGGCAGCCCGGTGTTGAGCTCACGGCTGAATCGGGACTGGAAGGCGCCGGATAGGATCGTGTTGGTCGTCAGAAGTGTTTTGAAATATTCAGTCTTTCCGGTCGGGTTTGCGCCTGCGGCATAAGTCGTAACGGCTTGCTCCCTGAGGGATGGAGCCAGTGATTGGGTGAACACGATTTCGCTTGTAGCTGGCGTGCGGTGGGCCTCCGGGTTGGAGCGAATGGCTTTGGCAAGGGGATCGGTTTGAATGGCGGGCAGGGAATGATGCTCGATAAAATCAACAAAACGGCCTGTCTCCAGTTTTGCGGCCTGGCCCGGGATGTTGTTCCGGATGGGGGCGAGAAGGGGGTATTGCGGCACGGTTGCCTTGGCGCGTTCGCCAGCCAGGCTGGATTCGATGGCGGTGATCAGGGCGGTTCCAATGACGGAGGCCTGACGCCGGTCATCCGGAATCCCGTTAGCGGAAGTGGAATCCAGCAGGGCGAGTTGTTGGTCATATTGCTTTCGAACCTCGCTGGAGATCGTGTGGGTTTGGTTGTTCAGGAGAGATTTTAATTCCTCAAAACAAACGGCGTTGTCGGGGTTTGCCAGTTCTGCGATTTTCCGTTGAAGCTGTTTGCTGTCATCGCCTGAAAGGCGAAGGGTCTCGGGATGCTTTGCCAGAAGTTCGCCCAGGATATCGTTCAGTTCTTTTTCTGAAGGGAAGCGCAGGTTCTGTTCCCATTCCTGCCGGAGCAGGCCGACGGCGCGGTTCCGGGCATCCTTGAACAGGGACTCCAGTTCGGTGTCGGCAAAAGACCGGAGGGTTTGTTCCACGGTGTTACTCCATCCTGGGCCGAGGTGTGAGGCCACATCGGTCCAGAGGATAGGGGTTGTGGATCGTTCATTCGCATGGGCGGTCACGTCCTTGAAGCGTTGCTCCAGGCTGTCCCGTCTCATGCGGATGGCAATTCCGGAACACACCGTGCGGCTGGCTGCGCGGGTGGCATGGGTTTTCACATCCGCCCGCATGGCGGTGTTCAGTTTTTCAAGCAGGATGGCACGGTCTTCGGTTCCAAGCGGCTTGGGCTGGCTCAGCTCATCGAGAATTTCGCGGGCTGCGGAAAGGGTGGCCAGTCGCCACTTGGCGCGATCCTTGGCGGAATCCGCCGACACGGCCCGGGCGTTGGTGGTCTGCCCGAATCCCTTCGATGGGCTCCCGTATAAGGCCAGAAGTCCGAGTCCCAGCGCAATGAAATGTCGTGTTTTCATGGTTCAGGGAGCCTTTCGGTACTCACGGGTGATGCCGGGCAATAACGGGTAGCCTTTGGCTTCCAGGGCGGTTGCGATATTTTTCATCTGGATTTCCAGACGCGCATCGGTGAGCGGATCGCCGGCGGGGAGGCGGGAGGCCAGCTGATCAACCAGTTTCCATTGCAGGTCTTCGATTTCCCGGTTCCAGCGCTTGCAGCGTTCTTCAATGTATTGGAAGGCGTATTGGCGGCGGGTATCGTCAATCCTGAATTCGGGGGGGACGGAATTGGAGGAGACTCCGGGCGGGGCATAGCGGGAGTCATAGAGGGTAACAAACTGGCCGGATGAGGCGGTGCCCGGTTCCGCAGAAGCCTGCCCGTTGAGCGATTCCCGATAAAGGGATTCCTTGAGTTTCTCCATATCAGCCAGTTCTTCAGCCTTTTTGCATAATTGGCGGAACCGGTCGTCTTCCGGCCACTGGTTGGCCCAATACACCCGGCCGAAATCTGAAAATTGGGGCAGACCGGACTGCTTTTCCCAGCGCTCAAGGGTGCGATCCACGCGGAGGATAAGGTGCTGTTTCCAAAGGTCGAGGACGGCTTGATTCTGGCTTTGGTTAGTCATGCCCTGTCCAATGGTAATCAGACGGGTGGCAATGGCGAGGATGAGCACGACGGGCAGGGAGATTTGAACGAGCACATCGTTCGGGCTCATATTGAAGAGCTTGTGCGTGGAATGGCCGATGGCCTCATCCAGCTGCTCGTAGTCATGATGTTCGTCGTGCTTTGAGCTCATTGTCGGATTACCGGATGGGATTGAGGTAGGCGGCCAGGGCGCTCCGCAAGGCATCCTGATCCCTCTGCAGTTGTTCGCGTTGTGCGTTGGCAGCGGCGGCCAAGCCAGCCAGGGTCTTCAGGGTGTCCTGATGGCGGGCCTCATCGCCCTCTACCAGGCGGCGGAGGAGTGTACTGGCCTGCTGGACGGACTGGTCGACGGACTCCAGGCGGGTGAGCCGCCCTGCGGATTCGGACTGGGAGAGGGCGATTGCGGCGAGTGTGGTGTTGGCCTGATCCTGCTTATCACGGGATGAGGAGGCGATGCCGGCCAGAGCCTCCAGGGCGGTGAGTTGGCGGGCCTGGATGGATTGACCCTGGTTGAGGGTTTCAAGTTGGGTGACGATGGCGTCCAGTCGGGTGCAGGCCTCCCGGGTGGCGGCTTCCTGCCGGTCCATCCGCTGGAGCACGGTATTGGCGGTGTCCGGATTGAGGTAATCAGTGAAGGTCCGGCTTGCCTGGCTCAAGCCGCGCAGGTCGTCGGTCAACCGTTCGATGGTTGCCGTAAGGGTCTGACGGGTTTCATCGGCCTTGACGCCGGTAACGCGACCGAAGAGCCAAGGGATGGGGCGGGCGGTGATGAAGGCGCCGATCAAGCCGACGAGCGAGCTCAACAGCGCGGTAGCGGTTCCTCCCAACAGGCGATCCAGCGATTGGCGGATGGAGTCGGCGGTGGGGGTCTGGCCGGCGAGCTGGCTGACGCCGCTTACATCCAGTCCGATGTACATGCCGTAGAGCGTTCCGGTGAGCCCCAGCATGACCTGGAAAAAGCCGAAGTGGGAGGGATAAGGGTCGGGGCCCAGGCGCTGGGCGAGTGTTGGGTCAGACTCCCGTTTCAGATGGATCCGGATGAGTTGAGCGAGCGGGAAGGCTAGAATCATGACGGGGATCAGGGTGCTGACCGTACTCAGGTCGGCGGAAAGAATTTGCCAAATGCGGAAAAGCCCGTGCGGGAAGACCCTGTCGAAGAAGTGAAGAGTCGGGGAAAATACCCGGACGGCCATTTCGATGTTGACCAGGAAGGCGCCGATGCAGAAGGGCAGTGGAATCAGGCAGGCGAGCGCAAGAAGCAGCCTGGATCGGTGACGGGACGGACCTGTTTTTATCATGATATTCCCCATGCGGTTGAAAATAAAAGCCGCATGATACGCCCCGGCTTTCTTTTCGTCAATTGCGCGAACTGGGAACAATCATCTTCAGCATATGAAAAACCACCCTTTCGGGGGGGTGACGTGATTCTCTCTTTCTGTGAAACTACAGTGGAATAGGGAGAACAGCATGAGCAATAAATTCATTTTTCATTTTTGTATCGCCCTGGTTTTGCCCGGGCTGGGTGGGTGTCTACATGGTTCCGCAGGGCGTTCGTCCGCCCCTGATGTTCCTGTTGCTTCCGCCCCGGTCGCGCCTCTGGCGGTTGCGGAGCGGTTGTATGCCGAGGGGAAAACCAGCGAAGCGCTTCTTGAGTGCGTGGAGCTGACGCGGCGACAGCCGGAATTACCCGGACTCGACGCCTTGCGGCAGAAAATTGTCCGGGCTGAACTTGAACGCCGCGCCGCCGCCATTGAGGCGGCGAAAGCGGGGTCGGCAGACGCGGTGAACCAGGAGACTGAAACAAAGTCGCTGCTCCCCGACACTTACGGCCTGGTGAAGGCGACGCAGGGCGGGGCCCCGTTGTTGCGCACCCAGCCAACGGCGATTCAGAAGGCCATGCAGCAACCCATCACGATGCATCTCAAGGAGGCCGATCTTGGCGCTATTATCGAGACTATCGGCCGGATCCGAAGCATCAATATCGTAGCGGACAAGGCGGTGGGGCAGGACCGGAAGATGAATGTGGAAATGGACAATGTGCCGCTGGTCGAGGTGCTGGATTACATTGCCCGGAATCTCGGTGTGGAGTTCTACTTCGGAAACAATGTGGTTTGGGTCACCGCGCCGGCTACGGCGGGCAGGGTTCCTCTTGAAACCCGGATCTACAAACTGCAGCATGGCCTCCAATATCATGCCAGTGATTGGGCGGAACTTCAGGATCCCAAGGCGGTCTCGAAAACGGTGCGGCCCGATGGCCTTCCCGGGTTGACGGGTGAGGCAACCGAGCAGTCCTCGCGCGCGACATCGCTGGAGGAAACCCTGAAACGCTTTGTGCCCATGGTGCCCGGCGCCGATTACCATTTTGAGCGGGATATGCATCTGCTGATTGTCCGCCATACCCGTGCCAATCTGGCCTTGATTGAGGATTTGATTGCCGCGCTGGATGCTGTTCCGCCCCAGGTGTTGATTGAGGCCCGGTTTGTGACAACACGTGCCAGTGATTTGCGTGAATTGGGAATCGATTGGATCATGAACTCCTCCCTCGGAGTTGGCGGGAAGCAGGACGGGCGAAGTTTTACCCAAGTGGGGAATGGTTCAAAGGCGACCTTTGCTCCCTATGGGTATGATGACAAGGGAACCTTTCCGCTCGGTCCCCAGGGGAGTTTCGGGGTGAACCGTTCCGGCAATGTCAATCCCGCCACCGCCTCACAGGGGCTTAATCTTACTTACCGCGGGGTGTTTACCGAACCTCTGTTTACGGCGGTTCTGCATGCCCTGGATATCTCTGGAAAGGGGCGCACCCTTTCCGTGCCCCGTGTCACCACGGTGAATAACTCACCCGCCAAGTTGAGAAATGGCCAGGATCTTCTCTATTTCGACGAATACCAGGCGCAGGTGTTTACTTCCTACGATCCGACCACCAAGTTGTCCCAGAGCTTTGCCGCGCTTTTTCCCAAGGGGAAGCCTGTTAAAGAAGAGTTGGGCATCACCCTGCTGGCTGTGCCTAGCGTGGGGGCCGACATGAGTACCATCAATCTAATGCTCATGCCCACCATCAGTCAGCAGGAGGGTTGGACGGACTACCAGAATGACTCCACCAACAAGGTGACCATTCATCAGGTGGCGATCAAATTGCCGCTGATCGTGCGGAGGGAAGTCCAAACCAAGGTGATTGTCCAGACCGGGGAGACGGTGGTGATGGGCGGCCTGATTGATTCGGTCAAGCAGAGCACGGTGCACAAGGTTCCCTTTTTGTCCGATATTCCCCTGTTGGGGAAACTTTTCACACGGGTGGATGTGACGGAGGAAAATGAAAATCTCCTTATTTTTGTCACCGCCAGCGTGGTGAGTGAGCGCGGGGAAACCCTGGTAACGCGAGTTCCGGGCCAAGTCCCGGGAGGGGATACCGGAAAGACTCCATGATCGGATACAAGACAGCGATAGGCCTCGATTTTGGACGCGACGCCGTCAAGGTGGTTCGAGCCGAGCGGAACCCCGGGGGCGGGGTGGTGTTCACTCATGCCGCCATGTTGCGTTTACCGGGAGAAAGCACCGACACTCGTCCTGTTGTGAAGCGCTGGCTTGAGAGTCTGGAGTTGCCCGGCGATTCCTGTGTGGTTGGTTTACCGGGACGTTCGATCATTCTGAAATCCATTGAATTGGAGGCTACTGATCCCCGAACGCCTGCCCAGGCGGCGGGTTTGGAGATTCAGAAGCTTCGCAAACTGACCTCGGAAGACATGATTTATGATGTGAAGGAGATTTCTCCTTCCAAGGCCGGGATCCGCCGGGTGCTCCTCTTTGTGGTTCGTCCCGAAATTCTCGAGTCCACGCTCGCCCAGCCGCTTGGATTAGGGCTTGATGTCAGGGAGGTGGCCCCGGGTTCCGTGGCGCTGTTTAACCTCGCAAAACGGTTTTTGCCGATTGATTCCAGCATGCCCGATGTCCTTCTTGATATCGGGCACAAGACCACGGAATTGATTGTCGGGGATTGCCGGGGGATTCGATTTGTGCGGTCGTTCGACATTGGTGCCGGCCGGTTTTCGGAAGCATTGGCGGTCGACGGGAAGGTTTCCCCGGCACAGGCCCACGAACAGTTGCAGAACGATGCTGGAATTTTTGAGAATAGTCCGCCCGCCCTGACCGAGGCTCTCAAGGCCTGGTATGGGGAAATTGGATTATCACTGGATATCTACAAGGATCGGTTCCCTGAAATCGACGATGTTCCGCGCCAGTTGCTTCTGGCTGGCGGCGGGGCCCTGATGAAAGGGTTGTCGGCTGGACTTTCACAACGGTTCCCTTTCACGCCTGTGCGGTTTCCTCTCATTCCCCTGCCCGGGGAGAGTGCCGATCCGCTGGTTTATGCACTCGCCGCAGGGTTGGCCTTGACTGGCGTTGGAAAGGATGTGTCCCGAGTTTCGCTTGCGCCTCCGGCCATTAAGGAGCGCGCAGAAAAACAGAAGAACCGGCTCACTCTGGCTGCGGCGGCCGGGGTTGTTCTGCTTGCTGCCGTGACGATGGGGCTTGATGCCCGTCTGAACCAGCGATACGCCAGCCAGTCCCAGGAGGAGGCTGAACGGGCGATTGCCACGAGGCAGCAGTTGCAGGCGAGGCTTGATCAGCTCCAGAAGGAAAACAGGTTATTATTGGAATCCCTTCGCCCGGTGTACAGCGCCCTTGAGGGGCGGGTGGCCCTTCTGGATATCTTGGGTGCCGTCAGTGAATCCCGGAAGGGATCCGACTGGTTCGTTTCCCTTGCCACTGTGGCGGGGGGAGTGGGTGGTTTGGACGCGATTACCGCAGTGGGGGCGAAAACAAATGGTCTTGCGGTGATGCCAAGCTTTTTGGCTCGAGGCTATACCCCCGATGCAGGATTCTATTCCGTCCGGACCATGATTGACCGGTTGCGACGGACGCCCCGTGTTGTGAATGCCGACCTCATGGAGGAATCCGCCTTGAATGTGACGGATTCGCTGGCGGCGCATTGGGCGACCCTGAATGCCATTCCCTTTGCTCTCACGATCCGGACAACATCGCCTAAGCCCTTTTCACTTCCGCTTTCCGAGACGGTGCGGGATCCTCTCCCGCAGTCGCAAGCCGGCTTGGTCGCTGTGTTGCGCGCACAGGAAACCTTGACCCGGGACATTCTGACGGCGTGGACGGTCATCGTCAAACGTTTCACGACGTTCAAAACCAAGGACGACCTGTTCAGCCTCTCGCCCCAATCCGATGTGGCCTTTATTGACTTCCGGGTGGCGCTCCAGGAGGCGCGACACAAGTTAACCAAAGCCGCAAAGGGGCTTCACATTCCCATTCCGGCTGATTTGGGGCTTGGGGAGGCGGCTGTTAAGGACAAGGACGTGCGAACCCTCTTGTTCCAATTGGGGGCAATCCACAAGTGGGTGGAGATTGCCCTGGAAAGCCATGTTTCATCCATTACCCGGCTGGAACCGCTTGAGCCTGTTCTCCAATCGGCGGGAAGCCAGGTTACCATGGAACAATATCCCTTCCGGGTGGTTTTCACCGGGCGGTTTTCGTCTGTGCTGACGGTGCTCTCGGAACTGGGCGATGAAACCCATTATATGGTTATCCGTCAGGCGGTATTGACCCGACCGGACAGTGCTGCTCCCGACCTGCTTGAGGTGACGCTGGAGGTTGCCGCCCTGGAGTTCCCCGATCCTCCGGATGCCGCTACATTTACCGCCCTTGCGAGGCATCCATGATCAAGCCTTTCAAATATTCACAGGTCCCTTTTCCGATTGCCCTGATCCTGGGTGTCTCCGTTTTACTTGCGGCGGGCGCCGTGCTTCATTTGCTTTGGGGCGCCTTTGTCCGTGGCCGGAGCCCTGCAACGGGCGGTGACCTCGCTCAGTCCGCGCCGGTGTCCGCGCCCACGTTGCCTTCCCCTTCGGTTTTCCTGAAATCTGAAAATGAGCCCACGCAGGGCATCAGTAATCTTTTTCATTCCGCCTATGTTGATCGTGCTCTTCTTAAGCTGGCTGAGCAGAAGGCCATGCAGGAAGCCGCTCTCAAGACGGCGAAGGAAAAAGCCGCCCAGGCTGCGGTGAATCATGTTGCCGCCAAGCCCCCGCCCAAGATTCTGCTGGCCGGAACTCCTGCGGCCAAACCCGCTCCGCCGCCGGTTCGCTTCAGCTTCCAGGGGGTGATCCGGACCGCAGATGACCAGGTACTGGCGTTGCTCAGTGCCTCCCCGTCCGGACGTAGTGCCCCATTTGCCGAGGGCGAGCAGTGCCATGGCGCCACGGTTACCAACCTGACTGCGGCGCGGGTCGACTTGATCCTGAAGGACGGTTCAGTGCGGGGTGTTTCACGGGGAATTCCAGAGGCCATTTCAAAGGAGTTGCTTCATGATCCCTGAGTCTTCTCCTGAGGTCGCCCTTCGCCGACCCAACCGAGCCCTGATGACGGAGTCGGCCATCTATCAGGAAGTGGGTCGGCTTCTGGTCGAACGAAACAGCCTTACCCGGGGTCAGCTTGATGATGCCACTGTCCGGTCCACCCTGCTTGGAAAAGGGCTCGATGAAGTGTTGCTGGATGAGAATTGGGTTCCCGAGGCGGTGATTCTGGAGCTTCTTTCTGAAGTGACCGGCATTCCCACGATGCCGATGGCCCGATTTTCCATACCCCGTGAGGGGATTCGGAAGGTTCCCTCAGGGACCGCCCTCACTTACCGGATTATTCCAGTGGCCTTTAGCGAGGAATCGATCACCATCGCGACGCATCGCATCCATGAGGTGACGGGACATGACAGCCTGCAAACCCTGTTACGCATGCCTGTTTCCTGGGTCTTGTGTACGCGGAGCGAAGTGGATGCGGCCATCAAGCACTTTTACGGGCTTGGAGCCGATCTCCTCAAAGCCATGGAGGGAAACGCCACACGACCGAAGATATCCGAAGGAGAGCTTGAATTAAGCACCCCGGGTCTCTCGAAACTGCTGGGTGAAATCATTCGTGAGGCGATTCAGCGGAATGCCAGCGACATCCATCTGGAGCCCATGGAGGATCGGATGTCCCTGCGCTATCGGGTGGATGGAAGCCTCATCAAAATCCCGTTGCCGGAGGGGGTGGAGCGTCATTACAAAAGCATTGTGTCCGCCCTTAAGGTTCTGGCCCAGTTGAATATCACCGAACGGCGCCTGCCCCACGACGGGCGGGCCCGGATGACCGTGGATGGCGAAACCTTTGACCTGCGCGTTTCCATTTTGCCAACCCAATACGGGGAAGCCGCCAACTTGCGTATCCTGAACCGGAAGACCACGTTCCTCACCCTCCAGGAACTTGGCCTGAGGGCCGGCCAACTTCCTCTCATCAAGGAATTGATGTCCCGGCCACATGGAATTGTGCTGATTACCGGGCCTACGGGAAGTGGAAAGACCAGCACCCTGTACGCGGCCCTGTCTTCGATCCGGACCGACTCGATCAGCGTGGTGACCATCGAGGATCCAGTTGAGTATCAATTGGATGGCATCCTCCAAATTCAGGCCCAATCCGAAATCGGGCTGACCTTTGCCGCCGGGCTTCGAGCCGTGCTCCGGCATGACCCCAATGTCATCCTGATCGGCGAAATCCGGGATACGGAGACTGCCGACATTGCCATCAAGTCCTCGCTCACGGGACATCTTGTGTTTAGCACTCTTCATACGAATGATTCCGCAGGTGCCATGGCCCGGTTGACAGATATGGGAATTGAGCCTTATCTGGTCGCCTCCAGTGTGCAGGGGGTCATTGCCCAGCGACTGGTTCGCCGGGTTTGTCAGCACTGTCTGGAGCCGATGGAACTGCCTGGTGAGATTCTCCGGGAAGTGGAGGCGCTTTTCCCGGAGCAGGGCGGAGCCTTTCATTTTGTCCGGGGGCGCGGGTGCCCGGATTGCAAATTCACGGGGTACAAGGGGCGGCTGGCGATTTTCGAGATCCTGATGATGGATCAGGCACTGCGTCCTCTGGTGGTCAAGAATGTGCCCAGCGACGAAATTCGGCGGCTGGCCGTGGCCCGGGGGATGGAGACTTTACGGCATAATGCCTGGCAAGTCGCCATGGAAGGAATTACCACCGTAGAGGAAGTCCTGCGCGTCACTCCTTGCGAACGAACTTGATTTCGCGCGAAATGGGGACTAAGGAGTATTGACATGAACCCTTCCAGAATAGTCGATATGGCCAGCCGCTTCTACGATTCGTGTGTTCTTTTCACCGCCTCCGACCTGGGCCTTTTTGCAAAACTTTCCGAATTAAAAAAGGCGGACGCCGAAACAATAGCCTCTGCCTGTGGGATCAACACCCGTGGCGCAACACTCATCCTGGATGCCTGCGTCGCACTGGGGTTGCTTGCCAAGGACGATTCACTCTACACCAATGCCCCGGAATCAGCCCTCTACCTTGTGCCCGGCTCGCCCGCCGACCTATCGAAAGCCATCCGTTACAACCGCGATGTCTATCCCGCCTGGGGCAAATTGTCCGAACTCATCAAAACCGGCCGTCCCGTCGAACGCCCCGAAATCCACCTCGGCGAGGACAAGGACCGCACCCGCAACTTCGTTCTTTCAATGCACGGCCGGGCCATAGGCATCGGCCGGACGGTTGTCCCTCTTCTCGACCTTAAGGGTCGGAAAACTCTTTTCGACGTCGGTGGCGGTCCCGGCACTTACTCAACGCTCATCGCAAAGGCAAACCCGCAGATCACATGCACCGTTCTCGATCTGCCGGAAGTCGTGAAAATCGCCGATGAACTGATTCAGGCCGCGGGAATTCAGAGCCGGGTGAAAACCTTGCCGGGCGATTACCACACCACACCCTTCCCGAAGAACAATGACGTTGTGATATTTTTCGGCATGTTGCATCAGGAGTCACCTGATTCCATCTCGGATTTATTCCGCCACGCCTATGAATCACTGGTCCCGGGTGGAGTCGTCTACGTTCTCGATATGATGACCGATGCCACCCACACCCATCCGAAGTTTTCCGCCCTGTTTGCCTTAAACATGGCCCTCACCACTCAAAACGGCTGGGTATTTTCAGACCAGGAACTGGCTGGTTGGCTGAGCGATGCCGGATTCACCGATTTTACCTGCTACCCGTTGCCGCCACCGATGCCTCACTGGTTGGCCTCAGCACAAAAAAAATAGCCGTCTGTTACTGGTTCGATCCACATCGATTTTGCCGCCGTTGACAAGCCTTCCGGAAATATATATTGTCCGCCCGACAACTGAATAAATGACTCCAGCATCCCGGAATGCGGTTAAATTCCGCAGCGGTCCCGCCGCTGTAATCGGGGAGCGGGTTCGGCAGGGTAATCCCAGCCACTGTGACGAACGCCTAGCGGCGAAGCGGCACGGGAAGGCGCCGAACCAGCAACGAACCGAGAGCCAGAAGACCTGCTGGGTCACGAGAACGATGGAATTCGATGGTAAAGGGTTCCGGCAGGGTGTGTTTTGACACATCCTGCCGGAACCCTTTTTTATTGGACTAAACAAACAAAGGAGAAGGAGAAAAATATGAGTATACTGGAACAGACCCTGAAGATGATTCAACCCGTTGATGTGTCGCTGAAGCCCGCTATCCAGGCGCATTTGGACGATCTTACCAAACCCCAGGGGAGCCTCGGCAGGCTGGAGGAATTCGCCATGCGATATTGCCTCGCCGCAGGAACCGCCAAGCCAGTGCTTGGGAAATCCCGCATCTACTGCTTTGCCGGTGACCACGGAGTGTCCGTTGAGGGTGTCTCCGCCTTTCCCCGCGAAGTGACTCCGCAAATGGTCTACAACATGCTGGCGGGTGGGGCGGCCATCAATGTGTTTGCCCGCCATGCCGGCGCGGAGTTGAAGGTCGTGGATATGGGTGTGGATGCCGACTTTGCTGATGCCCCCGGCCTGGTTCATCGAAAGATCGCCCGGGGAACCGCCAATCTTGCGGTTGGTCCCGCGATGACCGTGGCTCAGGCCACCCAGGCGCTTGAAGTGGGCATTGCTCTCGCCGCCGAGGCGGCGGAAGAGGGGGTCACCCTGCTTGGCACAGGCGAGATGGGCATCGCCAATACCACTCCCGCCACAGCCCTTTTTGCCGCTTACCTTGGACTCAAGCCGTTCGATATTACCGGTCGCGGCACGGGCGTGAGTGATGGGGGCCTTCAGCACAAGATTGCCGTGATTGAGCGCGGGTTGGCCGCCAATCAGGCGGCTCTGGGCAATCCGATCGCCACGCTGGCTGCGCTGGGTGGTTTCGAGATTGCGGGCATCGCGGGCCTTGTTCTGGGCGGGGCTGCCCACCGGATTCCCGTGGTCGTGGACGGGTTCATCTCCACTGCCGGCGCCCTGGTCGCCCTCACGCTACAGCCCGCGGTTGCGGACTACATATTCTTCAGTCACCTTTCCGAGGAGCGTGGTCACCGGTTTGTCATGAAAGCTCTCGATCTGCGGCCCATCCTCGATCTCAATATGCGACTCGGGGAGGGAACGGGCGGGGCGCTGGCTATGACGCTGATTTCCGCCGCCATCAAGATGGTCAATGAGATGGCAACCTTCAGCGGGGCGCATGTGAGCCAGAAGGAAGCCTGATCCATTGAATGCCATTGTGGTGAAGCAGATTGGACGCTTTGAGTACGTCCGGGTTCCGGATCCGGCGCCAGGCTCAGGGGAGGTTCTGGTGCAGGTCGCCGTGGCGGGTCTCTGCCGGACTGACTTGAAGTTGATTGAAGTCGGGCATCGGGATCTTGTGCTTCCGCGCATTCCTGCCGAGGAGGTTGTGGGTGAGGTGATCGGTATAGGAGCCGGAGTATCCGTAAACTGGATGGGGAAACGGGTTTATCTCTATCCGGGAACCAGTTGCGGGAAATGTCCTCCTTGTCTGGTGGGGGCCGGGAATCTCTGCCGGGAAATGCGAATCATGGGATTTCATCGTGATGGGGGCTTTGCGGAGCGGGTGGTTGCTCCTGTGGACAGCTTGATCGAATTGCCGGAAGGCCTGTCCTATGAGGCGGCTGTGTTTGCCGAGCCGCTGTCATGCTGCCTGAATGCCCTGGAGTTGGCGCGACTGAAGCCGGGCGAACGAATCGGGATCTGGGGCGGGGGGCCGGCGGGCACGTTATTGGAGCGGGCGGCCCGGAGCATGGGCGCGGCGAGCCTGGTGATGGAGCCGGACGCTGGGCGTCGTCAGGGCGACCGGCTTGCCGGGATGCCTGCGGGGCTTGTTCTGGATGTCGCTATCGTTGCGGTAGGGGATGCAAGAGCCTATCAGCAGGCTTTCTCAGCCCTTGGTCCGCGCGGGCGCCTGGTGGTGTTTTCAGGGTTGCTGCGCGAGGCGGCGATTCAATCTCTGGACTTGAACCGTCTCCATTACCTCGAACAAACCGTAGTTGGGGCTTACGGCTGTAGCCGGCGCCACGGCGAGCAAGCCCTTGAATGGATTGCCGCGCGCCGCATCGACGTAGAGGACTTGATCACCCATCGACTTCCCCTGAGTGAGCTGGGCCGGGCGCTGGATCTTGTACGCCACCGTGTGGCGATGAAAGTCTTGATGTATCCCATGGGAAAAGGAAGTTGCAATGAATGAAGAGCATTTGAGGTTGTTTGGAAAAGGCATCCAGAAACTGATTGATCGGAGGGATCTCAGCGAGGATGAGACCTATTCCATGTTTCGCGAGGTGTTGGCAGGCGAGCAGCCCGACCTGCAACAGGGAGCTTTCCTGGCGGCGCTGGTGGCAAAACGGGAAACCGCCGGGGAAATCACCGGCGCCTGGCGGGCCATTCAGGAACTCGATACCGTGGACGTTGTCGGCCCGCTTCCCTCACTGCGCTGTGAGAATTCCGGCACAGGCATGGATTCCCTCAAGACATTCAATGTCAGTAGCGCGGCGGCCGTTATTGCGGCAGCCTGCGGCGTGACGATGACTCGACATGGGGCGCGCGCCCTGACCTCGTGTTGCGGCACGGTCGACATTCTGGAGGCGGTCGGTGTGGATGTAAGCGGCACCGTTGAAGGTGTTGCAAAAAGTATCCGCGAGGCTGGGATCGGACTATTCAACGGGATGAGTCCGCTGGTTCACCCAGCGGCTTTGGGGCGCATCCTTAGCCAGATTCGATTCGGCTCCACACTGAACATTGCCGCCTCCCTCGCCAATCCAGCCCGCCCCACACATGCTGTGAGGGGTGTTTATTCCGAGGCGTTGCTGGGCATCGTGGCGGAGGTGATGCCGACTATCGGGTATGAGCGCGGCATGGTTGTATATGGCCGCGATCGTCGACTGGCGGGTGGGATGGATGAACTTTCCGTCACAGGACCGACGGTCATCCATGAGTTTTCATCAGCCGGAGCCCCGTTCGTCTATGTGCTCAATCCCGAGGATATCGGGCTTGTTTGCGCTCCGTTCGAGGCCGTGGCCACGACCGGTGATATTAGGACGGAGCGACGACGCTTCCTGCGTGTGCTCACCGGTCAGGAGGGCGGGGCCTGTGAGGATTTCGCCTGTCTCAACGCTGCCGCGATCCTTCAGGTGACCGGACGGGTCGCATCATTGCGGGAAGGTCTGAGTGTCAGCCGGGAGTGCCTTGTCACAGGGGCAGCCCTGAACAAGTTACGCGAGTGGGTTGAAATCCAGGGAGGGACAAGCCACGCCGGATCTGGAATTCTGGACCAGGCACTGGCTGATGCCAGCTAGCATCTATCTGCTGAGCCTAGCTTTGAATATCCAAATAATTGGCTGTATTATACAAGATATTCCTTTGTATAAGGGACAGGATATCGACAGATAAACAAAGGAGAAGGTATGAAAACATTGATTGTGGTGGGAGAGAACATTCACTGTACGCGTGTTTACAAAGTGGGTGGAAATTTTGTTAAGCCTCACGGTGATGGCCATG
Organism: uncultured bacterium; assembly: GCA_903958395.1. Classification (GTDB taxonomy): domain Bacteria; phylum Verrucomicrobiota; class Kiritimatiellia; order CAIKKV01; family CAITUY01; genus JAABPW01. The sequence continues at coordinate 16,270 of CAJBSZ010000440.1, forward strand.
CCATTGTCTATGGAGGCAAAGCCGGATCCCGGTTTCTTCCTATTCCCGGGCGTTTCCTCGAAACGGCAGACTGGGCGGCAGGCAAGGTCAAGCATTGCGCCGTGGCCGTGTGGCAGGGGCTTTATGGCGATGCGGCAGGCAAGGCGGCGGCGGTGGATTACCTGAGCCATCTCGCGGCGCGCCAGGAGGCGACCGATGCGTCGTTCCTGGATGTGAATGTGGATGAGTTCAGTACCGATGTGGCCGAGCGCTGCCGGGCAATCAAATGGGTGGCGGAAGTGGTCCAGGCGGCCAGCAAACTTCCCCTGAGCATTGATTCATCGAATGAAGCCATTCTCCGCGCCGGACTGGAAGTCTGCGATCCTAAGCGTGCCCGTCCGATGGTTAATTCCGTGTCGCTTGAACGCCAATCCTCAATCCGTGTGGCGGCGGAATTCAAGGCGGTGGTCATTGCCTCGGCGGCGGGTGAGAAGGATTTGCCCTGCGACACTGCGCAGCGCCTGGCGAACATCAATCGCCTGATGCCAATGCTGGCTGCCGTGGGAATCAAGGGGAGCAGCGTTTATGTGGATCCTTTGGTCTTTCCCGTGGCCACGGATTCCAATAATGCCCAGTCCTTCATTGAGGCCGTGGCGGAGATCCGGAAGACCTATGGTCCTGAAATCCATATCAGCGGCGGACTCAGCAACGTCTCGTTCGGCATGCCTGCCCGCAAGTTGATTAACCAGGTCTTTACCTGGATGGTTGTGGAGGCCGGAGGCGACAGCGGCATCCTGGATCCGTTGCAGATGAATGCCAAAATTTTGGCCGCCGTGGATACCACGACCGAGCCTTTCAAGTTGGCCAAGGGCTTGCTGACCGGCGAGGATCTGTTTGGCGCGGACTTCATTACCGCCCATCGTGAGGGGAAACTGGGCGGGGAATAACTCAGGCCTCTTGATGCGGCAAGCGGGCGATGGCCGCCAGGATCAGGGCGTACTGAAAGGTGAATCCGATCACAAACGCCACGGCGCCGATAATGGTGCCGTGGGGGCCAAACTGGTTGATGAGCGGGTGGAACAGAAATAGGTTCATCCACCACCCGTTGCAGAATCCTTCAGGTACCCCCGCATAGCGGAGCAGGCTGGGAACAATGGCCCCAATGCCCAGGCTCCATGACACGACGAGCCAGCGCAAGACGGTGGGAGCAACGTCCTTGCCTTGTGTCCACGCCTGCTTGAGACGGGGCGCTTGAACCGCCATGCCCGCTGTCAGTCCGATTGCAAAATGAAGTGCCGCGTGTGCCATCAGGATTTTTCCTTCCTGAAAAGTTCCCGGAGCGCCACCCCCATCAGGGTCGCCGCCTCGAGGGCGATCCCTACGGCATACCACGATGACTCCGTCTCAATCTGATCCAGGGTGTAGTGCCATAGAAAAATGTTGATCCGGGGATCCGTCGCAAGTCGACTGTAGAGATCGAAATATCCCAGCATGCGCGGGATGTCCGGAACTACAGCCCAGGTGCCCGCGAAAGCCATGGCGAGGGGAATCAGGATCAGCATGAGAAGGGGCGCACGCCCTTTTCCGAGGAGATAAAGGAGAACTCCGATCACGAAAGGAATGGAAGCTCCATAGAGAAAATGGTTCATGTCAGTTTTTCCCCTGGAGTGGAGGTGGAGTCATCCAGGAACGCAGTGCTTTCGCCCTCTGAAACGCCTCGGCCGCACGGGTGTTATCACCCAGGGAGAGGCGGACCTGGCCCAATTCAAACCAGAGCCGGTAATTCTGGGGATCGAGTTGCGCGGCATGGGTTATAAGCCTCTCCCCTTGGGTGCAGAGGTCGCGGGCTTCCCGATTTGTGCCTTCCTTGAACAGGGCACGGCCCAGATACAACCAGGCCGATGAGGTTGGCGCCCAGACCAGGGCACGGTTCAGATCCCTGTATTTTGCGGTGTAAAGATAAGCCGGATTATCCAAATCCCGTAATCGTTGCAGTTGGGTTACACCGATACCCAAAGAACCGATAAGTCCAATGGCTGCCGGCAGAATCCAAACCAGACGCTTCTTAATAGGGTAGGGCGGGCTCTCCGAGCCCGCCGCAGAAGGCGCAGGGGGGAGCAAAAGCCCGACGATCGACCCGAGCACCAGGGCATAGAGGGGTAAATGGGCCGGAAAATCAAACAGGCAGTGAATGCTGGTAACCGTCAGAGCACCGGTGACGGCAATGCTGATGACGCTGGGCGGCGGGGTGAGGGTGTGATGGATTCTGTGATACAGGGCCCAGATCAGGGAAAGGGCGAGACCCACGCCCAGGAGTCCGCCCTCCGCGAGGAGTTGGATGTATTCGTTTTCGGAAGCGATCAGCCGGGCACTCACGCTGGTTTGTCGTGTCTGGGGATACACCATGCGCAAGGCATTCATGCCGGCACCGAGCACGGGATAGCAGGGCCAGACCCGGAGTGACTCCCGCCATTCGGCGAGACGGCTCTGGACGCTGCTGATTTCGCCTGGGTTGTGAATTCCCTGGAGCCTTTCCCGGACGGCGGGCGAGTGGACCAGAAGTGCCGTTCCCCCGGCAAGCATGAGGCAGAGCAGCAGGACTCCCCACACGGCGCGATGACGGAAGGCGATGATCAGTGCGGTGACGGACAACCCTGCGCCCATGGCCAGCATGGCCCCGCGTGAGAGCGAGTAGAAGACCACCGCCATCATGATCCCGGTCAGGGCGAGAGAGAAAAGCGCAGTGAACCCGCGGCGGCGGTCGAGGGCATGAGCGGCCAGCGCAAGGGCGACGGGACTCAGCATGGCCACGAACCCGCCGAAATGATTTCGGTTCAGGAAGCACCCGACTGGCGACTTCGCGGCGTCAGGGAGAGGGATGAACCACCAGATGGTGTCGCCCTGTGGAATAACCCATTGTCCCAGATATCCGGCGATTCCCACAGCGGTTCCGGTTAGGGCAAGGAAATAGAGATGACCGGTTTTCCACGCCGGAGGTAACGAGGCGGTGAGCAGGGCGGCCCCGAATGCCGCCGCCAGCAGCAGGAAGAAACGCAGGGTTCCGGCGCGGTTACGGGTGAGTGAAAACCAGGGTTCGCTTTCCGGAAGGGGAATTCCGACCTGCCCCGAATCATGTAAGGCGTTGAGTACCGCCTGATTCTGTGCGTGACGCAGGGAGCCGGCCAGCGGATCCAGGGCAGGGGGAATAGGCAGGGCGGTGAAGAGGACGAAGAGCAGGATGGCTGCAAGGCTAAGTTCAAGCCACGAGCGGGATGGCCGTGCCACGGCAGTCATGCAGGCCAGGGAGCAGAGGGCAATGGCGACGGCCATGACGGTAATGGGGAATAGACCGCCGCCCGCCACGGCAAGAAAGAGGATTGAAATCGCCAATACAACAAATATCGTTGCCGCGATCATGGTGGAATTCGAGTCCTAGGGTTCGTCCTCTTCGTTCACGGAAGGGTTGTTTCCCGAGCGGTGAAACAGGAACAGGATGCCGCCGGGAAGCCCCCAGAGCACAAGGAATAGATAGGGAATAAAGGCCAGGAGGAACCCTTTTTCGTCGGGCACTCCCAAAACCGCCCAGAGCTTGATGGAGGCGCCTTCCCGGATGCCGATGCCCCCGGGCGTGATGGGGATGGCGCTGATCAATCCCACCAGCGGTCCGATGGAAAGATAGGCCAGAAGGGGAAGGTCGAGTCCCAGTGCCTTTCCCACCAGGGCGCCTGCCCCGACGAAAAACAACTGGATGGTGAGGGAGTAAAGGGCGAGGCTGATCAGCAGGCGCGGATTTTTCCGGCAGACATAGAAGGCATTGTAGGCCCGCTCAAGGGTATCCATGATTTTTCCGATTAACGCAATGTGGTTCCACCGTTTCAGCCACGGGAAGACCTCGAAGAGATGAACGCTGAACGCCACCACGCTGCCGATCACAAGGATGCCGCAGGCGATGAGGGCCGGCCAGGCAAAGACGCGCGTGGTGGGATGAGTCATGAAGAAGTCCCAGCGGACGAGAATCACCGTTCCCACCAGAATAGCCATGACGAGCAGGCCGATGACCCGATCGATGAAGATGGTGGTCACGGCCTCTGTTTTTTTGTGGTGGGTTTCCCGAGCCGTATAATAGGCCTTCAAAAGGTCGCCGCCGGTGGGGCCGATCATGAAGGAGTTGAAAAACAAGCCGATGAAGAAAATAGTGTTCACTCGAATCCAGCCCAGTGTCATGTCCTGCGCATCGAGAATTTTCTTCCACCGTGCCATGCAGGCCAGGATGGCAACCAGACACAGGGTCAGGCCAGCCAGAAGCCAGGGCCATTCCTTAGCGGTGGCGGTGAGTGTCGCTCCGAGTTGCGCCAGACCCATCTTGTTTAATAGGTACCCCAACACGGCAACGGCAATTCCCAGCTTCAAAAGAATGCCGATGATATGCCGGAATGATTTCATGAGTCCTCTAAAATATCCCGGAGCGTTTGGTCGATGGGGATTTCAGGGTCCCAGCCGGTGTCTTCCCGGAGGCGGCTGAAATTGAGGGCCGGATTATGATCGAGAGGACGATACAGGGCGGGATCCCGGACGAGTTCGGGTTTTATCCCCGCCAATTCGCAGAG
>CAJBSZ010000441.1 GCA_903958395.1 uncultured bacterium
AGCGCCGTGCCCAAATTGATGGGAAACGCCGTGCTGTCCCCTTTTAGGAGGAAACTCATCAGGCCGGAAACCATGGGTTCAAGCCCCCCCATATAGGGTTGGCCGTAGAAAAAGACGGGGAAATCAATCCCATGGGCCATGTGCCGCGCCATAAGGGCAACAATCCCGAAATCCCCGTTGGCCGAATACCGCATGGCCCAGGCCTTCATGATTCTCACGGTAAGCCCAACACTAATGACCCCCACGATCAGTAGAGGCCAACCCCACTTTTTCACTTGCTGCCAGGTGTGCTTAGTCATAACAGAATTCTGGTGACGGTAATCTAGTCCCCCCTTCTTACGCAATAGAGAAACTTTTTTCACTCCAAAAGGGCAGGATAAAAAGCACTGGCATGCGGGACGGCCGTTCGCTATCCTGCCGGGTAAACGAGGACGGAGAAAACACACCATGCGGCTCGTAATTCAAATTCCAGCGCTGAATGAAGCCATGACCATTGCCAGCGTGATCAAGGCCATCCCAACCCCTATCGCGGGTGTGGATGAATGTCTCGTGGTGGTGGTCGATGACGGATCCACTGACGGGACGGGCGATCTGGCCCGGGCCGAAGGAGCCGTGGTAGTCCGTCACCCGACGCCCTGCGGGGTCGGCACCGCATTCCGTTCGGGCCTCCGTAAATCAGAGGAGTTGGGCGCCGACATCGTGGTGACCATCGACGCCGACGGACAGTTCAACCCCAATGACATTCCGAAGCTTATCGAGCCCATCCTTCGCGATGAGGCCGATTTCGTGACGGCCTCGCGGTTTGCCGATCCGGCGCTCGCGCCAGAAATGCCCAAGGCCAAACGGTGGGGCAATGATGTAATCGCCCGATGGCTGAGCCGGCTGACAGGCCAGCGCTTTTATGATGTGTCCTGCGGATTCAGGGCCTATTCCAAGGAAGCCTATTTCCGATTGGTGCTGCTGGGTGAGTTCACCTATACCCACGAGACATTCCTCAACCTGGCCTTCAGCGGATTGCGCATACGGGAGGTTCCGGTCCGGGTGCGCGGACAGCGGGAATTCGGAAAATCACGAGTGGCCTCGAACCTTTTTAACTACGGGTACCGGGCGGCTAGCATCATCCTCAAAACCTATCGCGACTACCGACCGCTCCGCTTCTTCGGCACCATGGCGGCTTCGCTGGCCATTGTGGCGTTGTTTTTCTTCGGCTTTCTGGCGGCCTATTGGCTGTATCACGGCTCCTTCACGCCCTTCAAGTGGACTGGAGTGACGGGGCTTGTTTTGACCGGTCTGGCGATGCTGGTGTTCGTGCTCGGCGTCGTGGCCGAGATGCTTGACCGGGTTCGGGCCTCGCAGGCTGAGGTGCTTTACCGTCTTCGCATTCTGGAGCGAAAACTTAGAGAAACCCTTTAGTCCTCGCCCTTTCCGGTGATTCCGGACACTTCCTGGCAGCGGCGAAGCAGGAATAGACAGGCGAGTCCTGCCAACGAAATGATCAGGCCCGAGGCAATGATGAGTCCATGCACCACGAAGCCGGAGGCGATGGCGTCGGCTTTCGACAACCCGCAAATCGCATACCCGACAGCCCAACCCGCCTCCAGCGTACCGAAGCTTCCGAGCATATTGATCGGCAACAGGCTGGTGATCATCTCCCCCGATGAGGCCAACATGTTCTTACAGAATCCGATATCGATACCCATAACCCGCATGACGTAATAGAAAAACCCGTAGATGCAAAGCTGAGCCAACAGGCTGGTAATGGGCAGCGTCACATAACGCTGCCGGGGCGTGAGGGTGGCCAACTCCTTGCGCATTTCATGCAAGGCCCCGGAGAGTTGCTCGCCCCAGCGGGCGCCACGCCCGCCGAGCACCGCGCCGCAGGCCGGCAGCCATTTCCCCGTCACCGAGAGAATGGCAGGAAGGGCCATGAAAATGGCGGCGAGCCCGACCGCCAGGGCCACCAGCGCATAACCAATGGCTCCTGCCAACCGGGGCTCCAATTCGCCCCGAACCATCGCGAGCGACACCATCATCAGGGCCGCGATGCTCAACATATCGTACAGCCGCACCACGACCAGCGAAAGGGCTCCGCTCGAAAGCCCACGACCCAGAAACGCACGGAGCAGGAACGGCAATGAAAGTTCGCCGGAACGAAAGGGAAGCATATGGTTGAGGAAGGAGTGAATTGCGGAAATCGCGGTGAGACTGAGAAGCCCCCGTCGCCCCAGAATACTTCCCAGCC
>CAJBSZ010000442.1 GCA_903958395.1 uncultured bacterium
CGTCGGCGCCGCAGTGCTCGCGCATGGCAAGGCCTGTCCTATAGGCCTGGGTGAGGTACCATTCCCAACCTTGGTTCTTCACCAGACTCTTGTGGTTCCGGGCAAGCCTGTAGAGGCTCCAGTAGACCGCGGCCTGGTGCGGGTAGTTGTACGCCCGCCAGATGGTCTCTGACCGCGCCTTGTCCCAGCCCCCGCCGATGGTGTAGTAGTTCAAGGGCAAGAGGTTCGGCTGATAGTAAAACAGGCTGGCCTTGACGCCGTAATTCTCTTGGCATTGCAGATTCCCCCAAAGGGTCCGCGTCGCGTATTGCTCAAGTTGGGCAACTTGGGCGGGGTCAGGCGCGAGCAGATTCTTCATCGCCATCAGCAGGTTGGGGCCTGCGCCGCATTCATCGCTCAGTCCCGCGTTCCAGACCCGCGCGTCCTGCAGCAACATCGATGCGGCCTGGCGGTCGTAGCCCATGTAAGAGCAGGCGCGCTTGAACGCGTCGTTGGTGTCGGTGAACCACTGCTTTTCCTGGTGAAACATCGAAAGCCTGCGAACCTGCTCCCTCATCGGCGGAATCACGTTATAGTGGATGAACTGGGTCGTGTCGTCTGTGTATATAATCTCGATCCTGCACCAGCCGGTCATGGCACCGTTGAGTGTGTAGGCCGTCCAGCCAGACCTGGTGGGCTTCCCATCAGGGATGATGGCGATCGAGGCGGACGGGACTGCGTTGATGGATTTGACCGGGCTTGTGTGTTTGACAAACAGCCGGCCGTGCTGGTCTGTGGGGAGCACGTAACCGGGGGCTGCGATCGCCACCGGACGGCCGTTGGCCAGAAGGGTTTTCTCGATCTCCTTGATGGTCGGTGCGAGGGCAAAGGTAAAGCCGTAGGTGGCTTCCCCGCCCGGCGGCAGGGTGCGGGAGGTGGGGATGTTCCACTGTTTCGCGCTTCGCCACTCGTTTTCGGTGTAGGCTTTGGAGTGGATGGTCACCTCGTAGAAACCCTCGAACGTCACATCGCGAGGTGTTGGGTCATCACGCAAGGGACGGTATGCTTCGAATGAAGTGCCCTTCTCTGGCATCACAAGGAGCGCCGGGCCCGCACCGTTGACTCTGGTGACCTGAAGGTAGCCTGCTTCACCGCCCATGTAGGGATCCGTAAATGAGCAGTTTTCATGCGTGTCGTCCAAGTTCCGGCCGGTGAAATCGTTATTGAAAGGCATCGCTACGCCCAGTGCGCCGAGTTCCAGAGGCTCGGATGTTGTGTTCTTGAGAACGACGCGCAGGGTGAGTTTGCCCTCACGGTTCTGCCAGTGTCGGCAGATGCTCAGGGGGCTGTCGGGGCCGACGGCAGCAGTCAGATCTACCATCCAGCCGGCCTGACTCGCGACAGGCTTGGCGGCGGAGGGATTGGTGGTGGTCTTGAACGATCGCCAGCCGCTGGAACCTGTGCGGATGCAGAATGTGACATCCCCAAGGTGGTAGAAGCCCGGACCGCGCTTGGTCTTGAGACGGTCTTCACAGGTGAAATCGAAACTCGAGCCTTTGGGAGAGAGTGCGGCTACGGTGTGTGTGTTGGCGAGGAGCTTCACACTGAGGTCTCCGGCCTCCAGAACGTTTGCGTCGGCAATAAGCTGGGTGTAACTGCTTCCGACGACCGCACCAAACCGTTGAGCATCGGCATTGAAGCTGGCGGTTATTGCTTCCGGTGTCATGGCCTTTGCGTGGATACTGACGAGTGCTATTGCAAGCGAACCGGCCAAAGGAGTGCCATCCAGGGCGTTTGTGAATTGCGGGCGGCCATCCTGACCGTTCTGCACGCCGAGATTGATAGTTTGACCGGGCTCTGTATTGAGCTGCAATTGCCTAGACGTCTGTTCGACTGAATTGTCAAAAACGCGAGCCAGATGGCCGTCATAGGTGTAGACCAGATGGTGCCACTTTCCGGGCTCGGGAATTGTCTCCCATGCAAGGTCCCACGCCCAGTGGGTTGCCGC
>CAJBSZ010000443.1 GCA_903958395.1 uncultured bacterium
GGGCCCCGTACTGTAGCGATGGACAGGTCACACGCAACCGTGCAGCCGTGGAACGGGCGCACGTCAGCTCCGTAGGGGTTTGCTGGTATGAGAACCGCAGAATGTCGAAGCGCTTCCCATTCCGCCCCGGAGTCCGCCGCGGCGGACTTCGGGCGTTGGAGGGCGCCGCTGCGTCGGCGCCGCAGCGGCCACGCAGGGCCTCCCTCCAGGCGATCCGGCGCGTACCGGCCGGATCGGAATGGGAACCATGTCGGCACGTCTCATTCCGGTATGTCCGGCCTGCAAGCCTTAACCCTGATCCCTGATCCCTGAACCCTGAACCCGAGATCAACCCAGAACCTGCCCCTTACCGGTCACCACGTACTTGCAGGTGGTCAGTTCGTCGATCCCCAGCGGACCTCGGGCATGGAGCCGACCGGTGCTGACGGTCACCTGTGCGCCCATGCCGAACTGGCCGCCGTCCGTGAAACGCGGCGAGGCGTTCAGGTAGACACAGGCCGAGTCCACCAGAGCCGCGAAACGCGCCGCCACGGCCCGGTCGTTGGTCAGGATGGCGTCACTGTACCCAGAACCGTGCTCAGCGATCGCAGCCGCCGCAGCGTCGACCCCCTCGACCAGCGCGAGATGCACGGCGCCCGTACCGCCGCCCGTCGCCAGGCCGGAGGCGAGCTGAAGGCTGGCCAGCAACTTGGACGCCCCGGCGTCCGCCGTAAAAGGAAGCGTCTTCTCCAGAAGCATGTTTGCCACCGCCGGCACGATACGTGGCGCGACCGCACGATGCACCAGCACGACGTCGGGGCCGTCGCCACCAGGATCCATGGTCACCACATCCGCTACCACCGCCAACGCCAGCGCCAGGTCGGCGTCCTCGTCGACGTAGACGTGCCGCCGCCGACCGCTCTGCCCCAGGACCGGCACCAACGCCTCGCCAACAATCGCCTCCACCCACGCCGCCGAGCCCACCGGAATGGCCACGTCAACCAGGTCGCGCTGCCGCACCAAGGCGCGCCGGGCCGCCTCCCCGTGCCCCGGAACCAGGTACACCAGCCCCACGCTTGCCTGGCCTGGAACCGCCGCGGCAGACAGCGCCCGAACCACCGCGGTACAGGTGCGATTCACCATCGGACCCGCCAAAACCACCACCGCGTCTCCGGCCTTGACGCAGAGTAGTAGCGCATCGATCACGGCCCCGACATCGTACTCCACCAGCAGCGCCACCACCCCCCAGCGGCACCCGCGTTTTCTCGATCTTCAGGCCGTTCGGGCGGATCCAGGTAGACTCGACTCGACCCACCGGCTCGGGCAACCCGGCCAGCGTGGCCGCCAGTCGAGACTTGGACTCGAGATCGGCGCGACTCAGGGCCAGAGCCTGCACCACGTGGGTCGGCGCCACATGCGCCCGGGCGTGTGCCGCATCGTCACGGGCCGCCTTCAGGATGCCGTCAGCGGCGTCCTGCAGGGCCGCCCCGAAGGCCAGGAGGCACGCATTTTTCTGCGCTCCTGGCATGAGCCTCAAGACCTGGGAGCAGGATCGGGCCTGGCGGGCGACAGCCTCGACCTCGACATCCGCGCTGGCGAGTGGCATGGTCATGAGACCTCCTGACCGGAGCGGTGTGTCAGCACAAGGTAATCCCGGTGAACCACCTCGTCGAAGCAGGCGTCCTGCCCCAAGATGCGGCGAATCTCGGCGGACTTCAGCCCGCGGATGCGCGCGACCTCGTCATGCCGGTAGTTGCTGACGCCACGGCCCAATTCATCGCGGTTCTCGTTCAGAATCCGCACCGTATCACCGCGCCCGAAAGCGCCATCCAGGCTGACAATACCGCCCGGTAACAGACTGCGGCCTTTGCGACAGACCGCCTCTTCGGCACCGCTGTCGATAACCACCGCCCCAACCGGCTCGCTAAAGAAGGCCAGGAAGCGCTTGTGCCCGGGCATACGCCGCCCCTGAGCCCGCCCGCAGAACCACGTCCCGACATCCTCGCCACCGGCGATCTGGCCGAGCACGCCGAAGTCGCGACCGTCGGCGATGACCAAGCTCTCACCGGCCCGCATGACGATCTCGGCAGCGCGCAGTTTGGTCGCCATCCCACCCACACTGAAGCGGTTCCCGTCCGTGCCGCCCGCCATGGCCCTCAATTCGCCCGTGATCTCGGTGACGGCGGAGATGCGGCTGCCCAGGGTGCCTGCGTCCGTGCGCAGCCGCATCCCGTTGATGCTGGTGAGGAGGATGGTCAGGTCGGCGCGCAACATGGCCGCGACCATGGCGGCCAGGGTGTCGTTGTCGCCCAACCGGATCTCGGCCACACTGACGGAATCGTTCTCGTTGATCACCGGCAGCACCTTCCTGGCCAGGAGAGTGTCGAGGCAGGAGGCCACGTTCAGGTGCCGTTCCCGGTTCTGCACGTCATCGGCCGTGAGCAGCAACTGGGCGCAGTGGAAACCGCGGGCCACGCAAGCGGTTTCGTAGTGGTACATCAAGCGGCACTGGCCGATGGCAGCATGCGCCTGCAATTCAGGCACCGCGCGCGGTCGCGTGACGGTGCCCATGACCGTCATCCCCGCCCCGATCGCGCCGGAGGTGACCAGCAGCACCTCCCAGCCACGCTGACGCAGCTCGGCGATGGCCCCCACCAACAGATCAATGCGCTCGGCCGCCGACACCCCGTCGACGTCAGTGAGCAATCGAGTGCCCACCTTGACGACCACCCGCCGCACCCCCTTGAGGGCCGTGGCGCGCACACCGTCATCGCTTGCGGAGAAGGCCATTCCTTAACTCCTGGGGCTCCATCCCTACTCAGCCCGTGGCCATCCGATCTGCCCGGGGGCAGCCCGCGCCACCCACAGGCGTAAGGCCCATACTATAGTAGGTCGTGGCCAAGCAGCACGTGGAAGCCGAAGAACCCGCAGTGCCCCGGTCTGGCCGCCAGGGGTCCGCGATCGCGCTGGCCGCCAGGCCACCCGTCACGGTACGGCGGCGTTGCGGGCTTTGCCCGCTGCCGACCGCCGACTCCTCGCCGCCGACCAGCAGGGAGAAGCGGACGTGACCGCCCGCAAGCGCCGGGATTCCGGGGAGTTAGGCCCAGGGGATCAGCGCCGCGTAGGCGATGCCACCGCCCCGCCCCGCCCTGCCCGGCCCGCCGCGCCGCGAAGCGCACCGGCGGTAGAGCCTTGCGGTCTCCCCCCGCCAGCGGCGAGCAGGTGAAGCCGCGGTCGCCCTGTCCCTCGGCAAGCCCCCTTTTCCGGCAGCGCCTTGACGCATTCCAGATGGGCCTTCAGCGGCCCGATCAGCCAGCCGGGCAGGAGCGTGGTGCGATCCTTGTCGCCCTGCTTGCGCGCACCGTGCCCCAGCCCCTGCTCGAAGTCATGGTCCTTCACGCGCAAATGCGTACATTCGGACACCCGCAGTCCGCTCCCATAGATCAGCCGCAGCATCAGACCCACAACGCCGTCGAGCTCCGCCAGCACCAGCGCCACCTCCTTTTCGGTCAGCACTACGGATGTAGTAGGGAGGATGCCGCTCGTCCACTTGGTCACGATTTCGCAGATAGGCACCAACATCCTACAGATCAATGGCTTCGAGTGTGTTCATACGAACCCCTCCAGATTCGCAGACTGACGCATAACCCAGCCCCAGCGGGGTATTTCCTACACAGGAAAAGGGAGTAATAGGCTTATTATTATATGTCCATTTTGAAAAAGTCCGACTGGACGCATAGTACGTCTGCGCCGGGGTTTTGCGACAACCCGCTCCCGCTGCCGCGGCGTTGCGCCCAGCTGAGGACCGCCGGATTGGCACCCCACAAGCCCTTTCTGCCACATACGTTACGCATTGCCCAAGCAAGACGGATTGCAGGATCTGCAGGCGAGTGGTACCTTGCCGCTCAGAGGGGTAGGAGTAAGGCCCTTGGGCGGCCTGCCCGAGTTTCGCAATTGGCGTTCGGTCCAGAGATATGGCGACCCGTCTGAGAACGAAACTGCTTCTGACGGGAGGGCTGGCGGTAGGGCTTCTGGTTGCCCTCGTTTCCGTCCTCTACTGGACGGGATTCGTGCTGTTTCAGGAGTGGGAGTTCATCTGCCAGAACACGGCATCTCAGAAGGGATACACGGAGTTGTTCTTCGGGCTGAAGACCGACGAGTGGGAAGTGCGTTCAGAGCTGGCCAGGTTCATCGGCGAATCCTACCCGTCGGAACTCCGGTATCGCTGGGTGCCCGTGGAACGAGTCCCATGGGGGATTCTCGGGGACCGCCTGCCCAACCGGGCCATCCCTGATCCTGGGCCGATCATGAGGACGCGAGGGAGGACCTTCAGCCAATACGTCCGTTCACTGTCTCCGGTTGAGCGAAAGCGACTCTACGACGTGCTCTGTTCAGGCGCTCCCCAGGCGTACGAGCAGCAGATTGAGGGATTCATGGACTGGATAATCGCGGAATCGAGCAAGCATCACACCGAACACCCGGCTCCAGCAGCCGGAGTAGCGCGCTGACCCGTAGCGTTCGGACAGGCATGGAGATGACAATGGACGGACAGCACCAGGAAACCATCGATGATCCGCCGAAGGTGCGTTATGTATCAAGCTTGTTCTTGAGAGCCATGGAACTGGGGATGCTTGAGTTCAGCTTGAGGCGTACCGAGTCGTGGTTCACGATCAGCGGCAAGGGTGGATCGGAGGATCTGAGCGAGTTCGCTCGGACTTGGCTCGTGCGATGTCCGTCCTGCGGTCGGCATCTTGACTCGCTTGCCGACCAACTGGACGCTGTGTCGGCCGATGATCTATGGAGCAGGATCCTTACCATGGCCGAAATGGACGAAGGGAGCGCTGAAGGTACCATCAGGATTGAGGTGCGGACACGCTATCCACACATGGACTGGACGATCAAAGTGAGACGACCCGAACCTGACCTGCTGGACTTTCGGCTGAAGATCGATCGTGTGCACATGGCGTCCCCTGAATGAACTGGGAACTCAAGGCTTTACCGAACCACCCCTTGCACTTGACGCCTTGCTTCGCGCGGCGCAAGTGAAGGCACCGTTGGCCGGAGTCGAACTGACGCAGACGAGATCGGACGATGAAGAAACAGACCATCCACCACGTGATCAGCATTGCCCTAGCCCTGCCGCTGCTCGTTCTGGCCTTGTTGATGGTCACCGACGAGCCGCATCTTCTGAGCCCTTGGAACAGGGAGTTCCTGGGTGGACTGTGGATTCTGGTGTGGCCGATGCTCCTGGCTGGCACACTCATCCCGCTGAATGCCGCGCTGGCCCTCCTGGCGGTACGCCGGAGGGGGAGCAGCACTGTCCCCAGGGGCAACGTGGCCCCTGTACCGGCCCGGACTTCCCAAGGACATCCGACCACATAGGCCAGTACGCATTGGCGAGAAGAGAGTGCCGCGTCCTGCCCGCTGGCGCAGTCCTGTGGCCGTACTACGTTTGGGATGTGACAATCTACGAGATAGTCTGGCCTGCGGATCGAGTCGAGCACATCGCCCGGCATGGGATCACTCCCACCCAGTTCGAGGAGGTCTGTTTCGGCAATGCCTTGGTCCTGAAAGCGAAGCGCGAGGGCAAGAATCCCGTCTACCATGTACTCGGGAGAACGGCCTCAGGCGACTTCTTGCTGTGCATCGTGATCGCCTTCCCGGATGGGCGCGGCTATCCGGTGACCGCACGTCCGATGAAACCCAATGAGGAACGGCGCTACCAGCGTTGGAGCACAACATGACAGCACTACCCAATACAGACTCAATCGCCGAACTCGCCGCGTTTTGGGACGAGCACGATCTGACCGAGTTCCAGGATGAACTGGAGGAGGTCCAGGAAGCTGTGTTCGTCAAGCCCGGAAATCTGCTTGTTCAGCTTTCTCCGGGAGACGCTCAGGCCCTTCACGCGATAGCCACCAAACGCAGGGTCACCGAGGCCGAACTAGTATCGGCTTGGATCCACGAGCGGGTACGGTCGGCCTGAGCGAGCAAAGACGCGGACGCCAACATCAGGATGCACTTGATGGCTTTGCTTCGCGCCGCCACAAGTGATCCAAGCGGTCGATATCACGTTCGGCACGATAAAAACGAAAGCGCACATTTGAGTAAACGACCATGACGATTGGAATACATAATGGGTAGATTCACCGTAGCAGAATTTTGCGTTGGTGGTGGAGGTCAAGCTCTTGGGCTTGAGGCCGCAGGGTTTGACTGCATAGCCGCCGTTGAGATTGATACGAATTGTTGCACAACGCTTCGCCTGAACCGTCCGCAATGGAACGTTCTACACGAAGATATGCGATTAGTCGATGGTAGCCGGTGGCGCAACGTCGATCTGTTTGCAGCCGGTGTTCCATGCCCCCCTTTTTCCATTGCTGGCAAACAGCTCGGAACTGACGACGACCGCGATTTATTCCCTGAAGCGATTAGGATCATCCAAGAGATGAGGCCAAAGGCCGTCATGCTGGAAAATGTTCCGGGATTTGCCTCGGCCAAATTCTCTGAATATCGGGATAAGTTACGAATACAATTGCTGGATATGGGCTATGAATCTGATTGGCGAGTCTTACAAGCCGCAGACTTTGGTGTTCCTCAATTGCGCCCCCGGTTTATCCTTGTTGCCCTCCCCCCAAATAGAATGCCTTTTTTTGAGTGGCCTCAGCCGATCAGCAAACAAACAACCGTTGGAGATACACTTCGAGATTTGATGGTGCAGAGAGGATGGAAAGGTGCTGACCAGTGGGTGGAGAACGCACGGAAGATCGGCCCTACCATTGTCGGTGGATCAAAGAAGCATGGCGGTCCCGATTTAGGGCCTACTCGTGCCAGAAAACAGTGGCGTGAATTGGGTGTTGATGGCCTAGGGATAGCCAATGAACCACCAGCGTCTGATTTCCCAGTGGATGCCTTTCCTCGCTTAACTGTCCGCATGGTCGCAAGAATTCAAGGGTTCCCTGACTTTTGGAAGTTCAGTGGAAAGAAGACGGCTGCATATCGGCAAGTTGGCAATGCTTTTCCACCGCCTGTTGCTTCATTCGTAGGATTAGCCATCGCAAATGCCTTTGACGGAAAATATCCAACGCAAAATTCACATAGGGCAATTCAATTGAAACTGTTGGAGCAGACAGTTCCATACTGTTGATAATTATACAAACGAGGTAGTCATGAGCAAAATCGGTTCAAAAGAAAAGATACGGCGTTTTTTCCTGGCCAACATCGGTCGTGTTATCGAATCGCATGAGCTTCAGGCGGCAGCAGATGGTGCAGTCCAATACAGCAGGCGATTGAGGGAACTACGTGATGAGGAAGGCTGGCCGATTCTGTCACACAATGATAGTTCAGAATTGAAGCCGGGGCAGTATCTTCTCCGCCATGAACCATCACACAAAGAGAGACCTCATTTTGCCCGTATGATCTCCGCAAAGCTCCGCGCCGAAGTGCTGGATCGCAACGGTTTCACATGCCAAATGTGTGGCTTGACACCGGGCGAGATTGATCCCGCGACCAATAGACCGGCACGGCTACACATTGGACACATCAAGGACAAGTCGCTCGGTGGTAAAGACGAATTATCGAACCTTCGCTCGCTTTGTTCAACTTGCAACCAGGGCGCGAAGAATATTACAGCGGAAAAACCAAGCACCATATGGTTGCTTTCGCAAGTGCGTCGTGCTGGTCGGGATGAACAAAAATCAGTATATGAGTGGCTAAAGAGCAAATTTGAAGGTCAATGAATCGCCGAACAAGGCGCTGCACAGGACGGGAATTCCGCTGCGCTCCATCCCCGCCAGTGACCTTTAGCGTTGCGTCCCGGAAGTATGAACATGAAACTGACCATCACAACCCACGCTGAACAGGCCAGGCAAGATCGAGCGTTCTGGCGCGGGCAGACACCCGAAGCACGCTTGGACGAGGTCGAGAGACTCCGGAACGAAGCAGGGAAGTTCCTCTATGAATATCCATCCCGACTTCGAAGAACTGTTGCGATTACTCGAAGAGCACGGGGTTGAGTACATGATTGTCGGCGGCTACGCCGTCGCATATCATGGTTACCCTCGTTTCACCAAGGATATAGACCTGTTCTTCCGCTTAACCGGTGAGAATGCTCTGCATCTTCGGAGCGCGCTTGTTGAGTTTGGCTTCTGTGAAGAAGACCTCCCTCTCGAAGCATTTATGACTGCCGGGAACGTCCTGACGTTCGGCGTAGTGCCGACCCGAATTGATCTGATGAACAAAATCGATGGCGTCACGTATGACGAAGCGCGCCCCAATGTCGTCCGAGGAAGATACGGAGACGTAAAGGTGTCCTTTATTAGTCTTGCAGATCTTCTTAGAAACAAGAAAGCAACGCCGAGGGCAAAGGACAAAGGGGATGTGGAAGAGCTGACACAACAAGGTTGACTGTACAGCTGATAGCGAAGTGCTCATCACATAATCCATTTTAATATATGAAAACCTTGAGTGCTAATGGACAAAGAGATCCGCATCCTGATTCATGCGAGCCTGTGAAGCTCGCAGTCGAGGCTGGAGAGATGGAGCTTTTTGGTATTGCGCGCAACAATTATCCGGGTGTTCCCTTCAAGTCACATGAAGTTCCGGGTGTCAGCAGCTTCGGCTATTGGAAGACCACAGGCAAACAGACCTACGGACTTCCGGTCCATCAGAATGAGGGTATTGAACTCACGCTCTCCCTCCAGGGAGAGTCCCCTGTCACAGTCGACGGCGTCAAACACATTCTCTGCCCTGGCCAAATCATGATCACTCGTCCGTGGCAAAAGCACTCCATCGGAAACCCCTGTTTCCCCCAAGGACGCATCGGCTGGCTAATCCTGGATGTCGGCGTGCGCCATCCGCATCAGGAATGGACCTGGCCGGACTGGATTCTCCTGAGCAAGGCTGAATTGCAGAGCCTGACACGCGCCCTCCGGCAAAACGAAGATGCAATTCGCCCTGTCTCACCTGCCTATGTGGAAGCCTTCAACCGACTCCTGTTGATTGCTAAGTCGCCAGAACAGCCCCACCGCACGTCACGTATCGCGATCCTCGTAAACCACCTGCTATTGGAACTCTTTGCGACCCTTGAATCCACCCCCATCACGTATCAGGAATCCCTTACGGACTCCATGCGTACTATTCGCCTCTTCCTGGAACAGCTACCCAAGCGGCTCCATGAAACCTGGACCCTCCAAACCATGGCCGAGGCCTGTGGTATCGGTCTCACCCGCTTTGCCACGCAGTTCAGTACGCTCACGGGCGAAACACCCGCGAAATACCTGATGCGCCTGCGCATGGAGGTTGCCGGCGAACTCATCGGAAACCACGACCTCTCGCTCCAGAAGGTTGCAACACAGACCGGATTCACCTCGACCAACTATTTCATCCAGGTCTTTTCACGCTATTATCACCACACCCCAGCCCAGTACCGGAAGCTGAAAGCCTAAGGTGCTGCAAAACCTCCGGTTTCTTCAAGCGGAGGGTTCAGGGCAAGGACCGTGCATGGAAACGATAAATCACATCGCAGACAGGATTGTATGCGCCACTTTGTTGCCCATGTCCCACGTCCAAGGTCCCAAGTCCTGATTTTATCAACTGACTA
>CAJBSZ010000444.1 GCA_903958395.1 uncultured bacterium
CCCTTGATGATCAACGGGTGAGTTCCTGCGGGTGAATCCATCTCGAATGTGAGAGGGTATTTCCTGTTGGTTACTCGAAATATATCTCCGTAACTTCGTCATCCTCGAAATAAAAATAGTCATGTATCAATTCTGCATAGGTGCCTCTTAATTCTGATATCTCAACTTCATGATAACCAGACGGCACATCCCATTGGCGCGAATGATGCCTGACATCACCAATATATTCGCCGTCAAACCACACCTCTAAATCAAGATCAGAACTATTTCTGACAATGAGGATGGAGTCACCTGAAATGTCTTCACCTCTGCTGTTTTCGCATCCAGTTAGACTCAACATAGCCGCAGAGATGAGACAAATATGAAACAACGCCTGCAAACGAGAGATGTAGATCTTCATGAATTCTCCTTATCGCTTTGACGAATGTCTGCTGAAGCAAGCCAGCAGTATCCATACATCTTACGAAGGTATGTTACAAGAGTGTAGCCGGGTGGTCAAACTGTGGTTTGAGTATGGGGGAAGGAGTGGATTTCAAACTGGGTTTGTTTTTCGGGGAGGGGATTTGAGTCAAAGAACTACTACGAGGGAAAACCTCAGGTCCAGCGGGATGAAGCCATGCGATCCTGCGGGCTGCTGGCCATGAGCCTGATGCTGGCGGCCAAGGAGATGGGGTATGAGTCCTGTCCGATGGACGGTTTCGACTATGCCGCGGTGGGGAAACTGATCAACCTTCCCGCGGACCATGTCGTCACCATGTTCGTGGTCATCGGCAAGGGCAGCCAAGACCGCCCCGCGCGGCTGTCACCGCTGTCGCTGAACTCGTTCAGCGACTCCACCATGGTGTACCAGGCGCCTGACGTTTGCGCGGAATACTCGGCCGGCGCCAGGCGATACAAGTGAGAAGCATTCAGTGCGAAGAGGTCCGGATCGCCGACGCGCCCAGTCCAGTCGACTTGAGCGTTTATCCTTGAGGGTGAAGCCGGCATCCTCAACTAAGTGTGTGGATTAAGTGTAACCAACGAAGTGTGGGATTAAGTGTGCGACGAAGTGTCGCTTCGCGGCTCCCCTGAGCAGTGCCGAAGGGCTCTTCCAGACCCTTAATCGAATCACTTAGTCCCACACTTCGTCGGTTACACTTAGTCGTCCCGCCTTAGTCGGATTATCCACGCGGTTGATCCCGGTTCCATTATCAATGAATATTCACAACACAAACCCAGAAGCGCCACATAACTAGAATGTCACAACCATCCCTGCCACGGCGTAGTGGAAGAGCGAGAAGGTGTAGACCGTATCGTTGTCCGCGCCGCCTTCCAGAATCCGATAGCCGGCCTTCAGGGATACATGGTCGTTGAGGGGTACCACCGCGGCGAGTAGCACATCCTCCGCCCTGCCCTGCGGGGCGGCCAGTGCGTCGCCGTCCAGAACGACGCGCAGCGACGGATGTGCGAACCACGTGGCACTGAAGCTGAGCAGCGGGACGAATCCGAGGTCGGTGTTGTCTGACGCTTGGCCGCCGCCTTCCAACCGGATGACCGCGTCGCGCACCTTGGCCGACACGCCGGCGCGGAACTGGAACTTGGGCGAACCGTAAAGGAGATAGCGGTACGTGAGGCGATAGGAGTTGAACCGAAACGTGGATTCAAGGGGTGTCCCCGCCGGGAATGTCGCGCCGTTGAAATCCACGTTGCGGTCCAGCGTGCCGTCGGATCGCATCGTCAGGAAAGCCGCCAACAGACTGAGGTCGTGCTTGTCGGCCAGCGTGACGGTATATCGGGCGCGAAAGGCCGGGAAGGAGTCCGCGGAGAGATCCTCCGTCAGCGACAGTTTCGTGCCCGAATCGCCGGGAATCCGCACGTCGTTGTAGCCGGGAAACACCCACCCGCCCTCGATGTCAAAGGCCTGCGGCGGCCCCGCCATGGCGGAAACGAGGGTGCAGCACAGGCCGAACAGACACGCCAACCGGATTTGTCGCATACTATCGCCTCCCGTGCCGATACCCTTCGGCAGATGCTCTACCGCGTTGAGAACAGGCCACTTGTTCCTCAGCGCAGCGGTGCCGCAACTCAGTCGCCGCTAGGGCGAAACGCCCAGTTTCTTCCTGGCATCATGGAGGCTGCCAAGGTTTTCGACGTTCAGGTAGCCCAGTTTCTGGAGACTTTCGTGGGCGATGTTTGAACGACGACCACTGCGACAGTAGATGGCGATGTGAGCGGATTTGTTGGTCGTCACCTCGACAATCCTCTCTTTGATCTGGTCGTAAGGGATCAGGATCGCGTCTTTGATGTGCCCCGTTTTCCATTCAGCCTCCGTTCGGGCGTCAATAACGTATATGCGATTGGTCTCCATGACGGCGCTGCTGGCCACATTGGTTTCGCCCTGGGTCGCGGCGGGCAGCCCAATGACGAGGAGCAGGCAGATTGACAGAAAACCGCTTTTCGGCCGGCACCGGCCCGCACGGTCAGAGAGTTTGCCAAAACCGCTCTGGAAGGGGGAATTCATGTCTGTAAGTGTGTCGAATTCGGCGATAAACGTCAAGATCTCCAATCGTCAGCCGGCAGCCTCAGCCCGACCTCTTCGGCTTCTCAATCCTTCCGTCCGGATACTTCGCAAACCGTTCGAGGGCGGATCCATGGACCATCTCATGCCGAGGCCAGGGCCAGCGGCCAAACTGCGTGTTCTTGTAGTCCTCGAAGGCCTGAAAGATCTCCGCGCGGGTGTTCATCACGAAGGGGCCATGCTGAACCACCGGCTCGCCGATGGGCCGGGCTTGGAGGATAAGAACCTCGATCGCCGAACTGCCGGCGGCAAGTTCCGTCTGACTCCGGCTGTCTACAGACAAGCCCTTGGATCCTTCGACCTTCTTCCCGTTCAACAACAGACCCTCCCCCTCGAAGAAATAGACCATTCGGCTTGCGGGCGCCGGCGTCGTTGGCAGGCTGAGTCTGCCGCCCGGGAGAATGCGGATCAGCCAGATGCTGATGTCACTTTCCGGCCGGCTGGCCCAACTGTCCGGAGGAGGGGCAAGCGCGAGCGTGTCGCCCCATTTGCCGGCGATGAGATTGATATGCACGCGGTTGCTGTCGAGGTGGATTTGCGGGATCTTTTCGCTCCAGAACATGGAGAAGTGAGGCTTAACCATCTTGTTCTTCGCCGGCAGGTTGAGCCAGATCTGAAACAGTTCGAGGGTATTGTCGTCATCTTGTCGCAGGAGCGGAAACATCTCCGAGTGCTGGATGCCGCTGCCTGCGGTCATCCACTGCACGTCGCCTTCACCATAGCGGCCGGCGGCGCCCATGGAATCGGCATGGTCCACATACCCCTTCCTGACAATCGTGACGGTCTCAAACCCCCGGTGCGGGTGGACGGGAAAGCCCGGGACCGTCTCGCCATGATACATGCGGAACCCGTCCTTCGGCGCGAAGTCCTGGCCGATGTTTCGCCCCTGCAGATGCTTCGGATCGGGTCCCAGGCTGGGCATTCCCCTCGGATAGTTGTCATGGTGATGGACGCAGAAGATGAAGGGATCCTGAACCGGCCATTGAAAATCCAGGTCAAATTCGGACTTGATCACGGGCAGTCCTCCGATCGTCTCCTTGGCCGCAAGAGAGCTCCGTGGCCAGAGTCCGGCTCCGACCACTGCGCCCAGAGAAGCCAAGCCCGTCAGGAATCGTCTGCGGGTGCACTTGATTGACATGTCCATTATGGCTTCATGCAGCTTCATCTGCCGGGATGTTCTCAAACCGGCCGGCTTTTGCAAGTGAGGAAGTCGGGTGATAAGTTCCCATTTGCGAGGTGGTTTCGAGGGTGGCGTGGCGTAGCAAGGGTGGAGGGGCGTGGCTTCTCCACAAGAGTTCATTGATGCTGAATGAGTTGTGTCGGGAATGAGAGTAATAACTGGCCTTATCCCTGCGGCTCTCTCGTCCTATCAATGGGTTGTCTGCTTTTGTTTCAGGAAAAAACGTAATCCCCAAGCCGCCAGGGCGACACACGCGATTACAGAAGACTCGTTGATGAGCGTGTCCAGATGGGTGGATGAAAAGACACCTTCGGACCACCTGAGTCCATGGAATACCTGCACCGGGGACTGGAAACGCGCGCTTGAAAAAGGCCACATAAGCATCACCCCGCGGCCATAGGTCATCCAATCGAACAGAAGATGCGTGCCGAAGCAGACTATCGTGAGCGTGAAGACGCCCCTGACGTTCCATCCCGGCAGCATCCGCCGGGTCAACGGCAGGCAGGCCGCGCAAAGCACGATGCCGAATCCCAGGCTGTGGCTGAACTGGTTGTGGAACACGGCCAGGCTTCCTTGCAGGATCCCGAGCACCGCGTCGGCATCGGGCGCCATCGAGAATCCGAGACACACCGCCCAGATCCGCCACGAGGTCCGGAGGTTTCCGGTCTTGCCGGTAAAGAAAGCGAACGCGCTGCCCGCCGCCAGATGTGCCAGGGGGGAGGGCATCGGCTACTTCACCTTCGAGGGGATCTTGAGGGTCATGCCTGCCACCCTGAAATCGGCCTTACCGCTCTCGCGCAACGGGTAAACCCTGGACAAGGGAAATGATTTCTTTTTCATGCTTCCGAATATCCCTCTACGCAGGGTGACTGTCAAGGACTCCGGTGGGGCGTGGCTTCCGGTGATCAACTCGTCCGTTGCAAGCGCCTGCACCGGCGTCTCCCGCGTCGAGGTGCACTCCCCGTCAGTGCCTTGTGCCCCTCCATCCATTTATTGTTTATTTCCAGAAAGTTCCTATAGTCTGCGCGTGTAGTTTCAAACAGGCTCGGTCGAGCGAGCATGGGGAGGACATAATCATGGGCGGCTTCTTTGGTGTGGTGTCTAAGGCGGATTGCGTCAACGACTTGTTCTACGGGACTGATTATCACTCCCATCTCGGGACCCGGCGGGGCGGGCTGGCAAGCATGGATGACAGCGGCATCGTGCGGTTCATCCACGACATCACCAATGCCCAGTTCCGGTCCAAGTTCGAGAGCGACATCGGGCGCATGAAGGGGAATTCCGGCATCGGGGTGATCAGCGACACGGAGGACCAGCCCCTCATCATCGGATCCCACCTGGGCGATTACGCCATCGTCACGGTCGGCGTCATCAAGAACATGGACGAGCTGATCCGCCGCGCCTATGCCAAGCGCTCCACCCATTTCTGCGAGATGAGCGGGATCGGGGTCAACGCCACCGAGCTGGTCGCCACCCTCATCAACCAGGAAGCCACCCTGGAGGCTGGTATCCAGGCTGCCCAGAGCGTCATCGAGGGATCCTGTTCCATCCTGCTGCTCACGCGCCAAGGCATCTATGCCGCCCGTGACCGGTTCGGCCGGACCCCGGTCATCCTGGGCCGCAAGGACGGGGCGTGGGCGGTCACCATGGAAACCTGCGCCTTCCCGAACGTCGGCTTCGGGGTGGAGCGGGATCTCGGCCCGGGCGAGGTTGTGCGCATCACCCCCGACGGCGTGGAGTCGCTGATCAAGCCGCAGTCCACAATGCGGATTTGTGCCTTCCTCTACGTGTATTTCGGGTTCCCCGCCTCCTGCTATGAAGGCATCAACGTCGAGGATTGCCGCTACCGTTGCGGCCAGGCCTTGGCGAAGCGGGACACGGTGAAGCCGGACCTGGTGGCCGGTGTTCCTGATTCGGGAACCGGCCATGCGCTCGGCTACTCCCACGAGTCGCGCATCCCCTACAAGCGCCCCTTTGCCAAGTACACGCCCACCTGGCCCCGCAGTTTCATGCCTGCCGACCAGACCCAGCGCGCCCTGGTCGCCCGCATGAAACTTATTCCCATCGGCGCGCTTATCAAGGGGAACAGCCTGCTCTTCTGCGATGACTCCATCGTGCGGGGGACGCAGCTCAAGGACACGGTGCGCCATTTGTTCAGCTCCGGGGCGCGGGAGGTCCATATGCGGCCGGCCTGTCCGCCGCTGCTCTTTCCCTGCAAGTACCTGAACTTCTCGCGGTCGCGCACCGAGCTGGACCTGGCGGGTCGCCGGGCCGTGCAGCAGTTGGAGGGCGATCACTCCAAAAAACTCGATCTCTACAAGAATCCCGATACGCCACAACATGCCGCCATGGTCGAGGTCATCCGCAAGGAACTGGGGCTCACCACGCTTTCCTTCCAGCGGCTCGATGACCTTCTTGAAGCCATCGGCCTGCCGCGCGAAAAGATCTGCACCCACTGCTGGTCAGGCGAGGAATAAGCCGGTCCGAATGGGGCTGAGTTAAGACCTATTTGTCCATCCCCAGTTATTCTCAGTACTTGAATCGGAGGAAAGGGGTTGAGGGGGTGGGCTACTTCCAGCGGTTGATGTGAATCTGGCGGTACTTCAGCTCTGCCCGGTAGTGCTTGAGATACCGGCGTACCGCTCCGCCGAGGGTGAAGTAGGCGCGTGAGCGGAGATCGGAAAAACGCATTTGGCCGATCTCAAAGCTCTCGTGAACCAGGAACCGGTATGGGCCCCGCCGCTCGATCACCGCGCCATCCCCAAGTTCGCCGGGACGCATGTCAGGCGGGAAGAACGCATTCGTTCCAAGGGAACTTCGTGTGACATCCCGAATGACCGAGAGCGGAATCGTCACATCGCGTAAATGCTGTCCGGGACGCACTCGGGCGCCACCGACAAGTTTCATGACGAGGTCAAATTGTTCAGGAGTCGGAATCATTTTGTTAACAATCTTGCGACCCCCCAGGCTTGGAAAAGAATTAGGTAAATGGACTCTGGGTCAGTAGTGGCCGG
>CAJBSZ010000445.1 GCA_903958395.1 uncultured bacterium
AGAAGTTGTCCATGGGGGATTTGGGCCGCCAGATGAATATTGTGGATGGCCCGAAGGAGGCGCTCTTCCCAAAGAATGTGGGGTTGCTTTTCTTCAACCCTGAGCCGCATCATTTCTTCCCCGCCACTCAGATTGATGTGGTTTGGTTCCCCGACGGAGCTGGCGGTGACAAATTTACCGAGAAGATATTTCAGGGTCCTTTGGATCAGATGACCCGTGAGGCATTGGGCTATATCCGCCGCAACTACATCAGCGAAACGGTCATCAAACACCCGGACCGGGCTGAGGCTACGCGGGTTGAGAATTTTCCGTATGTCGCCATAGAAGAAACCGTGGCCAATGCCGTATATCACCGCGGTTATGACGTGCGTGAGCCGATTGAAATCCGCATTTCAAAGGATGAACTGGTCATCATCAGTTATCCGGGGCCGGATCGTTCCGTGCGGTTGAATGAACTCCGAACTGGGCGGGCATTGCCGAGGCGCTACCGCAACCGCCGCATTGGTGAGTTTTTGAAGGAATTGGATATGACCGAGGGTCGGGCCACGGGAATTCCAAAGATTCTGCACGCCATGAAGGCAAACGGCTCACCCCCGCCAGTGTTTGACTTCGACGCGGATCACACCTTCTTCATGTGTCGTCTGCCGGTGCATCCTCAAGTAAAGATGCCGCAAGCAATATCCGGCTCATCTGATGTCGGCACCCCGCAAGTCACCCGTGAAGATACAGAACGGCTAGAGTCACGGCTAGAGTCACGGCTAGAGTCACGGTTGGCTGCCAAGGCGCTTGTGATTCTTCAAGGAGGAGAAAATGGGAAGGCTGGTCTGGCGAAGATTTTCGGGCATAAGACCGTTTCGGGCGAACTTCATAAACAGGTCAAACGCTTGCTCCAAATGGACCTGGTCGAAATGACTCTTCCTGACAAACCGAACAGCCGCCTCCAGAAATACCGACTGACCGCGAAAGGCGTCGCGTTGTTTCAAGCCGGTGAGGGTAAATAAGCTTGCGCCGACCAATCACATGCACCAACCGCCAGAAGGCGCTTGATGCTTGAGTAGGCTCGACCAAAACTATGGCGGAAGAGATCAACAACAGGATCCAGCAAGTACGGGACAGATTGCTGGTTGTCGAGCGAGAACGTCATGAACTGTTGCGCCAATTAGGCGATCTTGAGCGTCAGGCGTACCTTGATGCGCCCCCGATCTTGGGAGCTCCCTTAGGACAGCCTCCTGTCATTTCGGTCCCTGTCACTGCTGACAATCGGGTGTCACTCTTCCTTACTCTGTTCCGCTGCCGGGAGTTGGTCTACCCGCAGCTATGGGAGAACAAGAAGAAGGGGACGAAAGGCTACGCTCCGGTCTGCGCTCACGAGTGGGCACACGGGTTGTGTAACAAGCCGCGCGTGAAGTGTTCCGAGTGCTCGCACCAGGCGTTTCGGCCCCTCGATGAAAACGCCGCGAAAGATCATCTTCTCGGCAAGACGACCATTGGAACCTATGCCATCCGCGAGGATGATACCTGTGTGTTCCTAGCCTGTGACTTCGACGAAAAAGACTGGTGCGATGACGTGGCCGCGTACCGGCGGGCCGGTCTTGAATTTGGGATCGATGTGGCGGTCGAGCGATCGCGGTCCGGCAACGGCGCTCATGCGTGGATATTCTTCGCGGAGCCCGTGCCTGCCCGTTTGGCGCGCTTGCTCGGAACGATGTTGCTCGCACGGACAACGGAACAGCGACACGTTCTCAGTGTGAGATCCTTTGATCGGTTCTTTCCAAGTCAAGACTACCTGCCTACCACTCGGCATGGATTTGGGAATCTGATCGCCTTGCCTCTTCAGAAGGGGCCCCGCG
>CAJBSZ010000446.1 GCA_903958395.1 uncultured bacterium
ATCACCGCTTTCGCGAGCTGGTACGCCCGGCTCTTCTTCGACTTCTCCTCGTTAGTCAGCCGCGGCGTGTAGATGCAGACCGTGTTGTCAAAGGCCCCGCACAGCCCTCGGGTGAAGGGCTTCGCCGTGCCGTCGGTCGCCGGCGCGAAGGCTTCGTCACCCGCAACCCCCTCGACCGACATCAGGTGGGGCCAGGTGCGCTCGAACCCGGTCGGGCGGTATTCGTCGTGGATGTCGACCATCAGCCGGTTCTCGGCACAGAGGCGAACCTGGTCATGGATCCACTTGGCCCAGTACTGGGTGCCGACTTGCACACAGCCTAACTTGACCGCCTTAACGCCCCATTCGCGGTAAAGCGGATAGAGTTGCGGACTCTGTTTTTCAAGCTCGGCGCGGTCCACATAGAGGATCACGCCAATGCCTTTGGTATTGGCATAGCGCACAACCTCCTTAACGTCGAGCGGCTTTGGATCGGCCGCGCGCGTCCACAGGTGCCCAGGATTTTCCACATAGGGTTTTCTGGCATCGGATTCGGGCTGACGCCAAGAACCATACCAACCGGCGTCAAAGAGGATATATTGGAGTCCCCTCTCCGCAGCGAAATCAACGCTTGCCTTGCCGCCCTCAGTCGAGAGCACCATCGCCCGGTACACCTTGCCGGGTTTGATCCAGGAGGTGTCCTCGATCGCGCAGGGCGGGTTGAGGTTCAGGATCAGGTAGTTCTCCTCCAGCAACTGCCCGGGCGTTTCGCCGATCTGCACGAAGCGCCACGGGCTGGAGAACGGCGCGGTCCCGGTCACGACGCCGTTGGGCATGACCCTGACCGCGTGGGGCCGGTCGGATGGCTCTAGCCGCATCCGGAAATAGTCGAGCATCCCTGCCTCGCCAATCGCGACGCAGGGTCCGCCTGCAATCTCCACCGTCAGCGGCCGTTCGCACTCCCTCTTCACGTCCGAGAGCTTGTGTCCGGACTCGTACTCACCTTGCGCGACGTAAACCGGCCAACAGGTGTGATTGCCGGTGAAACGGAATTCGGTGACTTCATCCGTGATTGTGAGTTCTTTCAAGCCATTCTGTTTGGGGATCGTGTAACGGAAGCCCACGCCCTCTTCATACGCCCGGATTTCGAGCTGTAGCTTGTGCCCCGTTGCGGTCTCGAGCATCACGGCCAGCGAATTGTAGCAATCGCGAATCGCGCTGCGCTCCCCGACGACCGGCGCCCACGTCTCGTCATGGCTGCCACGATCGACGCCCGTGACCTTGAGGCCATAGAGAAAGCTCGCGCCCTCGGCCGTCACCAGTCCCATGCGTGATTCGAGCAGCACCGGCGCGCCGTCAAAGGTAACACTATAAACCGGCGCGCCCGTCTCGGTCAGGCAGAAGCTCAAGGCAATGCGGCCACGCGGCGAGATCACGTCGTGAGTGACCTGGGCCAAAGGCGACGGCGGGACGGAGAGTTGCCCGGCCGGAAGGACGCTGTGGCGAGTGATGCCCGACTCAACCGGGACAAGTCGAATACATTGCCCGCCGATATCGGAGCACTCGGCCATGATGACGCTTTCAAACGTCACGATCGTCTTCTCAATCCTGATCTTGTTCAAGTCGGCAGGTTCGCGGCTGCCGGGCGCGCCTTCGTGGTAGATTTCTGCGCTGTACGGCTGGTGCGGTTTGAGAAAGCGCAACGGGATCTTCAGCGTCCGCGGCTCGTTGGCGTTGAGCGTGCCGATATACCACTCGCGGCCATGGCGGCGGGCGATGGTGACATATTGGCCGATCACGCCGTTGACAACGCGCAACTCATGCCAGCTCACCGGAATCTGCTTCAGGAACTCCATTTCCGGTTCTCCCCTGAAGTCTTCGGGGAGGTCGTACCAGAACAGGTGTTGCAGCGGGCTATAGACCATCACCGCTTTCGCGAGCTGGTACGCCCGGCTCTTCTTCGACTTCTCCTCGTTAGTCAGCCGCGGCGTGTAGATGCAGACCGTGTTGTCAAAGGCCCCGCACAGCCCTCGGGTGA
>CAJBSZ010000447.1 GCA_903958395.1 uncultured bacterium
GTTCTCACCGTCCATCGTGCGCTGCTGAATGAAGCTGCTCAGCGACAAGCGCGCCGCTTCATTGGCATAGAAGCGCATCGCTTCGAACTCCGGGAACAACACGCTCAGATGGGCAAGCCCGTTGATGCCCATCGCCCCCCAGTTGGCAAGTTCGGCGCGGCGGGCGCGCACCATGAAAGGCGGAATATCCTCAATGACGGAAAGCATGTAGCGGACGAGCGTGGTGGAGCGCAACTCCTTGGCAAACGCCGGGCGGTGTTTGAGATAATCGCGCCACCGCATAAATTCACCAAAGAGCGGGCGCGTTGGCACCTCGGTGCCCATGGCGAGCTTGAAGCGGCTGGCGAGAAGCTCCTTTCGCCCGTAGAGGCACCACTCATCGAGATAGTCCTGCCAACGGTCGAAGCGGGAGCGATCGCCCGTGGCGATGTAGGATTTGAGCAGGTCGTCAAACATGATGAAGCGCGGCGCGCCAATGTGGTTCGGCATGCTGAAGAACTCCTGCTCCTCTTCCGAGACCACCCGGCCGTTGGCTTCGCCTGGGGCCCAGCGGGTGGCGCCCGGGTGGCCAACCTCGGCGACGAGCAGGTAATTGCCCCCCCAGTTGACGCGCTGTCCCCGCATGGCCGAATCGACCGCCAGGGCGTCGATGGTGGAATCCAACACGTCGCCGGGAATGCGAAGGTCGGCGGGAATCCCGTACTTCTCGGGATTGGCCAGACGGTCGAAGAAGAACGTCCGATAGGCGTCCAGCGCTCGCCGATGCTCGCCCTTGTCGACGAGCTCATAAAACGGCCCAAGCCCCTTCACATCGGGCGCGAGTGCGGCGGCAAAGCGACGGCACAGCGCCGCGACCTCCGCCTCCGAATCGCGTCCGGTAAAGGCCGCGCGACGTTGGCTCAAGTCGGGGGCGGGACCGAGTTCGAG
The DNA here is from genome assembly GCA_903958395.1 of uncultured bacterium. Classification (GTDB taxonomy): domain Bacteria; phylum Verrucomicrobiota; class Kiritimatiellia; order CAIKKV01; family CAITUY01; genus JAABPW01. Next base: position 928 of record CAJBSZ010000447.1, read on the forward strand.
GACGATGGTGCGGACTTTGCGTTCGTTCTCCTGTTCCCCTTCGAGCTTGTACCAGCTTCCCGATTTCTCAGCCAACACGCTCCCGGTGTAACGCCCGGAAAAGGGTTTCGGAATAAACCGGTTGTTCTTGTTCGGGCCAACCAGCTCAAAGCGCTGGTACCATGAGATCCGGCGCGTTTCGTCCAGGGTGCTCACGAGCCACACCTTCGTGCCCTTGGTCATGCTTCCCTTGCCGTAGATCATGATCTTCTCGACCGGCCATTCCCGCCCGAGGTCGAGCTCGATCCACGGGTTGACCTGTTCGGGCAGGGAGCAGGCCGAAAGGATGTACTCGTGGTTGCTGCCGTCAATGAGTTTGCTCAGATCACCGCTGGCTTCTGAGGCGGAAATGTTCGCTTGGCGCGCGACATTGGTGCCGCCGCTATGGACCTCGAGCTCCATCATGCGGTACATGCCTCGCTTGTCCACGCCAATGATGGTTTGAGTCGGGATCTCGAACCGAAGGTATCGCGCCTTCACCTGCTCTCGGGGCGCGCCCACCGCGGCGGGGACGAAGGAAGCCGCCGATAGGGTTAGCGCCGCGGCCAAAGCTACGCGGCTGATCTCATTCACGGCATTCCATTTCCGACGACTGGATTCACTGATCATTGATCCCATCTCCTTGCAAGAGTTTCTCCCCCGGACTCGATCGGCGCCTGGGCGGGGGCGCCCCGGCTCCAAAGATGGGTGTTTTTGCTTCAATCGACCCGTCTTCTCCATACAAAACGATTCAGCGCTATGCATTATTGCCATTGTAAAGCATTATTAAGTAGTTGTGATTACGGCGGGAACGCCTCGTAACGCTTCCCCGCGGTGCTGAGCGGCCAATCGTCGGTCCGGAACGGCAGGGCCGGGAGCCCGGCCGCATTGTACAAATCACACTCAAGGTTGCGCGCCCAGCCGTAGCGGACGGCGACAGGGTCGGCGATCTTCGGGCATGAAACGACACATGTATTGCCGTTCAGTTCGGCCTCAGCCCACATCCACTGGCGATCGCCCCCCGCGATGGCAAAGCCGCTCACCCGCCCGGGATGCTGCGCATTCCTGGAAACGAGCCCGGCGCCAGGAGAGTCGAAGTCGATGAGGACGCGGGCACCCTGGATCGTCATCTTCCTAAACATCGGACCGCTCGAGAGGGTCTTTTGACCATAAACCTTTTCGCGGGCAACGAGGCCGAGACGGCGGCCGACTTCCCGCTTGTTCACGGGATGGATACGATCGACCATCCCGATGTCAAGGGCGGTCGCGAGGAAGACATTGGTCATCGATGCGGCTGTCAACGCCTGCGCCTCGCGCAGTTCCGCCCAGGCATCCTCGCCGGGCAGTTGCGGCACGCTCTTGAAACCAGCCAGTTGCACGAGGAGGAAGGGGAAATCGCCCTGGGTCCACTGGCGGCGCCAGTCGCGGATCAGCGCGGGCAGGAGTTTCCGGTATTCCTCCGCCCGCGACGCATTGCTCTCCCCCTGGTACCAGATCGCTCCGCGGATCGCAAAGGGGATCACCGGGGCGACTCCGCAATTAAACAGTAACGAAGGGTGCTTCGCCGGACTGCGCGCCGAGAGTTCCTGTTTCGGAAGCAAGACCGTGGCCGGGTCGCGGTAGAAGGCGACCGCTCCGGCAAATTGGGGAAATTCCGCCAAGCTGTCGAGACTCATCCACTGTTCGGCCGTTGTGCTGCTCTGGGCGGAAACGATGATCCCGATCGGAGCCTGCACATGCTTGAGCAGATATCGGCCAAAGAAGTAGGCAGCGGCCGAAAAGGTTTCAGCGGACTGCGGGGTGCAGACCTGCCAATTGCCACCAATCAGATCGTGTGCGGGCTGCAGGGTTGATTGCGCCCGGACTTTGAACAACCGCAGATGGGGATGGTTCGCGGCCTCGACTTCCGAGGTAAAATTTTCAACCCCGGGATAGGCATCCGGCCGGATCTTGTTGCCCACCGGCATCTGCATGTTCGACTGGCCCGAAGCGAACCAGACCTCGCCAACAAGAACATCGAAGAGCTCAATTGTGCCAGTGTCGGCCGAGCCGGTAATCGTCAGGGTGCGTGGCTCCGCCGAAGCGGACAGAGGAGCAAGCTTCACGAGCCAATCCCCCGTGCGGTTGGCGGTCGTCTGTTGCCGCTGCCCTGTAAACTCGACCGTCACCACTTCGCCTGCGGCGGCTTTACCCCAAACCGGTGTCGGCATGCCTTGCTGCAACACCATGTGGGAAGTGAACATTCCCGCGACCGTCAACTCGCCGGACGTGACGGCGGGGAGCAGCAGGGCAAGCCCAAAAGACAGGAGAGTTCGGGGCGTCATTTTCCCGCCTGCTCCTTCAGCTTGAGGATCTCCCAAACCACCCGGCCCTTGGAGCCCGGGCCCGCTTCGCCCTTGCCGTGCGCCTCCCAAAGGTATTGGACGACGGGGTCGAAAAGCGCGGGGTTATACTGGGCATAGAAGATAAAGGCCGGGAGTGAGCCTGGACTGATCGCCTTGCCTCCTCCATCAAACCGCTGGCTAAACTTGCCCTTGCCGGCGGAGAGCTTCACGAGCGTGTTGGCGTAAGCCGTAATCTGCTCAGCGCTGATCGCGTATCGGCCGGAGTGGAAGAAAAGCTGCAGGCAGTCGGATTCGAACCCGGCGTGGCCAATATCGGTTGAAATGTACTGGTTGACCCGGGTCGGATAATCGAGCAGCGGCTTGCCGTCGAGCTTGTACCAGCGGGCGTATTTCCAGAATTCCTCGATATGGGTTCCGTTGGCCCTGTCGATGAGCGCGCGTTTCTCGGGATGGAGCCCGAACTTTTCGAGCGCATCGATGAGCGGAAGCGTACTGACCATGAACTTGAACTCGCGGTTCCAGCCGATCAGCCGTCCGGAGCCCTCGAACGGAGTTGAGGTCGAGGCCGTGTAGAGCATCAACGTCCGGTTGAGGTATTTATCAAGGGCATAGTCGATTGTGACGAGCGAGTCGGCAATCAGCTCATTGGCGATCTCGCGGTAGCTTTTCCCGTTGTACGCTTCGTTCCAGATCTGGGGGTTCGAAGCGATGATCTTGGCCGACATGCTGGCCCAGCTCGAGTAGCCGAAGTCGGAAATACCGAAGCCGACTTCAAGATGGCCGTCGGGCGCGATTCGAGCGTGTTGGTAATGGGGCCAGCCGGGCGCGACGTCGCCAAACTGGCTGATGAACTTGCCGATCCGGTCGTTCCGGTTCGCCATAACTCCGCGGCCCATGTCGATCATCTTGTTGAGGATACGCGTCTTGTCCTCCGGCGCCGCGTGGTTATATATCCATTCAGCCATAAAAGGGACATACCAGCGCTGGAAATGATAGTTGCGCAAGTTGGTGGCCGGGTTTATGTACTCCAGATAATAGTCCCGCAGGCTGTTCACTTCCCGGTCGGTGATCCGGCCCTTCATCGAGTTGAGCACCAGATGGCGGTCGGCCGGCATGGCGCGGTGCTTCAAAGCCGCCGGGCCCGGGTCGTTGATGAAATCAAAAAGATCGCAATCCCTGGTCAGATTGATCGTTCCCTTTGGGTGGATCAGGCTCAAGGCCTCGAGGGCAATATCGACTCGTTCGGGATTGGCTTCGGCCCGGGTCGCCAACGCCAGGGTAACCTCGTTGTTCTTGGAATTTCCCACGTCGGAGCGGGGGTAGGTTTTCTTGACCGGATCCACCTTTGCGAGCACGGTTCGCGCCAGACGAAATCCCATGCAGTCCAACTTCGTTTTCGGCGCCACGTATTCGACATGGGCGGGCTTGCACTGCGTGTCGCTGGCATACCAGGCACCGCCCCGGTGCGCGCGATACTGTTCGGAAACGGCATAGGCCGCGAACCGGCTGCGGGTGTTGACCCATTCGGAAACATTGCCCGACATATCATGGATCCCCAGCGCATTGGCCTTGAGGCTTCCCACCGGCTGCGGCTTGAACCCCGAATTGCCGTTGAACCAGCCGACTTCCTTCAAATCATCGCCGCCGGAATAGACGGTCGCCCGCCCATCGGCGCCGCCTCGGGCGGCGTATTCCCATTCATAACCGGTCAGAAGGCGATATCCACCCAGTTTTTCCGGCAGATTTTTCAGGCTGTAGCCGCCCGCCGCTTCCTCATTTTTGCCATAGGCGGGCTCCAATCCCTTCTTTTCACTCAACCAATTGGCGTACTCCACCGCATCCGTCCAGGTGACATTAATCACCGGCCGGTTCCCTTTGCCCAGCAAGACCTCTTTCTCATCGCCGAGCGTCTCATCCATGGCCCGGCCGGGATTGTAGGTCCTGCGGTCCGATGCGGGCTGTCGCTTGGTTTCACTCGTGAAGGCATCATACTCGTCAAAGGTCACCTCATGCCTGCCGACCAGAAGGTCGTATGGTAACTCGATGGCGCCGTTGCCCGGGGTCGTGCGGCCTGAGTGGACAAGCGCGAAGTCGGGGGGATTGGCCGCCGGGTCAACCGCATCTGCGAGGCCGCAGGACAATTCCAAGGCCAGCCCGGCAACGGCCAATTTCAGCAGATGATGGAACGGGCGCCGGTTGACAAAATTCATGCTCGGGGTTGGTATCATGGATTTACCTCTCAGGTGTTTCAGCTTCAAAACGCGGAGCCGAGTGGCCCTGGGTGCGGATTTTTTCCAGGAAGGCCTGCATCTCCTTGACCTTCCCGGGGTTGTCAGCGGCCAGATTATGTCGTTGGCCAATATCATCGTCGATCTTGTAAAGCTGCACCTTTTGATCCTCGACGGCGGGATAGCCGTGCCGTTTTTCCCAGTCGGGCCGCCCTTTTTTCACATAACCGTTTTCGGCATTGATCAGGGTCCACTCGCCCATCCGAACGGCGTATTTCCCGGCGAATGTGTTGTGGACATGGGAATTTCTTACGGACTCGACTTCATCCCTAAGCAGCGGCATGAGGTCAAAGGAGTCTTCAGCTTCCTGATTGGAGAGTTTGATTTGGAGCACCGAGGCGAACGTGGCCATCAGATCCACTTGGGAGATCAGGGCCTTGCAGACATGGCCGGGTTTGGCAACTCCCGGCCACTTCAGGATGAGCGGGATGCGGTGGCCGCCGTCATAGATATCACGCTTGACTCCGCGCAAGGGATTCGATGACCAGTGATTGTACTTGAGGTCGCGGGCATAAGCGTACCCTTCGGGGCCATTGTCGGCGGAAAAGATCACGATCGTATTTTCGCTTAAACCCGCCTCGTCCAGGGCCTTGAGGAGTTGGCCGCACACCCAGTCGGTCTGGACGACATAATCGCCATAGGGGCCCGCGCCGGACTTGCCGTCGAACGCATCGGCCGGAACGATGGGCGCATGGGGGGAGGGAAAGGAGAAATAGAGGAAAAACGGTTTCGTGGAACTCTTCTGGCCGCGAATGAACGCCATTCCCCGTTGGCACAAGGCGGGAAGGACCTGGTAGGGATCCCACCCCGAGACCATCGGGCCGGGGCGGCATTCCCAGGCGCCTTCCTTGATGGGCTTCCATTTGCCGGCATCCATCATGGCATCCGGCGCCTTGATCAACCTGTCGTTTTCGATCCAGGCGTAAGGCGGAAAATTGATCACATCATCGCCAAAATAGGTCTGGAACCCCTGATCCAGTGGCCCCCCCGGAACCGGCCTGGACCAGTCGAAGGCGTCCGGTTGTATGGACTGTTCGTATTCCTTTCCAGGCCGGCGGATGGCATTCCAGTTCCAACCCAGGTGCCATTTCCCGATGCAGGCCGTCGTGTACCCGTTTTTCCCGAGCATGCGCGGGATCGTGCCCTGGCCCGGCTTGAAAACGCTTGCGCCAAAGGACTCGGAAATGCCGTGAAAATCACGCCAATGATACCGACCCGTGAGCAGAGCATACCGGCTGGGGGTGCAGATGCCCGAGGAGCTGTGGGCGTCGGTAAAACGCATGCCTCCGGCAGCCAACGCATCGAGGTTGGGAGTGGGGATTTTTCCCTCTTTGGGATTGTAGCACTTCAAATCTCCGTAGCCGAGATCGTCGGCATAAAGGATCAGGATGTTTGGCCGTTGCGCCTGCTTAGCCGGCTTCTCGGCGGCAAGCACCGACATACCGCAAAGAACTGCGGCAACGGTTGCGAGTGACTTTAACATTTGTTAGTTCCTATCGGTTGAGTTCCACTTGCACGGCGGCACTTTCGGAGGCGGCAGCCTCTTTGGCCGCAGCATGCCGGGCGTCCAGCTTCTGACGGACCTCCGCCATCATTTTCTCCGTGATCGGGAAGCGCCAGGCAAAGAGCAGCGCGAGCAGCGAGCAGGTGATGTAGGGGGTAAAGGCGATCCAGCGCAGGTGCAGGACGGCTTCAGGACTCTGCATCATCTGCCCAGGCTGGAATCCGGCAAACTGGATCAGGTAGCCGACGAGCAGGATGCACAGGGCGGCTTCGAATTTAACCAGAAAACTCGAGACCGCGACAAACATCCCCTCCCGGCGCAGACCGCCCTCCAACTCGTCAATGTCGCAGATGTCGGGGAAGATGGCCTCGGTCAAGGTTTGCCCGACGGTGGTGAGGGGGCCGAGCACCGCCCAGAGAACAATCTGCAAATAGGGCATTTTCGGGGTCAGGCAGAAGGGAACGAGCAGGGCCGAGGCAGCGAGCGCGCCCGCCCCAAGCATCACGCCATGCCTTTTTCCGATGCGCCGGCTGATGCGCTGAATAAACGGTAGCACCGTGAGCCCGAGCAGAGCCGAGGTGGTGCCCGTGATTCCCGCGATCTTGGAGGCCAGGGACTCGTTGCCCTGGCAAACGTAATAGACATTGACGTAGAAAAGCAGCCCGTAGAAAAGAGCGGTGCCCAGTCGTTGGGTGAGCATCATGAGCAGCAAAAGCAGGAATGGACGGTTCCGGAGCGTGATGCGAATGGCCGGCAGCAGCTTGATCCGGTTGCGGTTAATGGTGGCGAACCGTTCCGAGGTGAAGCGCAGCACGGCAAATGTGCTCAGGAGAACCATCGCCGCCAGCCCGATCGAGACCCAGCGGATGCCGGTCACCTTGCCGCCAAAGAAGGGGCGCATGGTCAACCAATGCACCCATTGCAGGGCTATCGCGGTGATCCCGGTAAACAGCCCCTTGATTGCCATCAACCGGCTGCGCCCATGGTAGTCGTCGGTCAATTCGTAACCCATGGCGCCGTGGGCGAGAGCGTAGAGCCCCCAGGCACCGCAGAGCATCACCGCAGTGAAGAGGAGATAGGCGAACTTGATCGGCTCGGTCCAGCCCGGATTTGTCCACCACACCGCCATCACAAAGAAGGCGCCGCAGATCCCGCCGGCCAGGAGGAAAGGCTTGCGTCGGCCCCAGCGCGAGTGAAAGTTGTCGGACCAGTTCGCGAAGAGCGGGTCAGCAAAGCTGTCGACCGCTCGGACCAAGACGATCACCCAGCTCACCAGCACGGGGCTCAGGGCAAAGCCGGTCGGGGTGGTATAGATCTGCATCAGTTGCGCAAAAGAGAAGTAGACGCACTGCAAGCCGACTTGTCCAAAACCCCAGGAGTAGATCGCGCGGTTGCTGGCGGTGTAAACTTCGTTTTCCCTCATCGATCGGAAGTCCTTTCCTGCTCCGGCCCGCCCGGCGGGAGTGTTGGCTCATTCCAGTAGGGTTTCGCGTAATGTCGCGTGACCGGTTTGTTTCGGCAGAACTCGTTATAGGAGGCGTCGAGACCCACCTGGGTCAGGAGCTCGACCTCCCGTGCATTAAGCGGGTAGAGCACCGGAAAGTGGTGCTGATAACCGGGCAGCTTCGTCGCGACCCCCTCCTGCTGGCGGGGAACGAAATCATGCGCCTCGACGCGGACACCGCCGTTCAGCGCAAGGAAATCGATGATGTGCTGGAGCATGCGGATGCGGACCGGCGCATGAGCCGGGTCGTCGGCCAGGTTCCGCCGCTCATCGGGATCGGCCACCCGGTCGAAGAGCTGGCACTGCCCGGTGAAGGGGTAATAGCTGAAGCGGTATCGCTCATCCTCAACCGTTTTGATCGAGTTGCAGAACTCGCTGAAATTGACGGTGCGCGGGTGGCGGGGGGACGGTTGGGCCAAATCGAGCAGCGAGCGCGAAGCGCCAATCAGGCGGTCGGCGCCGGCGATATCGAGGCAGGTGCCCGGCAGATCGAGATTGCCGGCGAGTTGCCTCGAGCGTGTACCCGCTGCAATGGCCGGGTGGTTGGCCAGGATGAGCGGGATATCGATTTGACCGCGATAGGGCATGGGCCCCTTCTGGTTCTGCCCGTAGTCGCCCAGCATATCGCCATGATCGCTGGCGAATACAATGGTCGTCGTTTCGAGCAGGCCAAGGCGTTCGAGTTCATCCAGCAACCGGCCAATCTGGCGATCGATGGCGACGATCATTTCGGCGTATGCCAGGCGGATCTTCATAATCGCCTCGAGCCCGGGGACGGCCGCAGTCACTTCGCGGTAAAGCGGGATATCGGGAGAGACCTGTCCCTTCGGCCAGACGAGCGGACGAGGCAGGGCCGAGGGGTCGCAGGATCCCTTCACCTCCCGCGGAGGATCAAAAGGCGTATGTGGCCCTTGGAAGGACACCCAAGCGAGGAACGGCTGCTCCCGCTGGGCACGGATAAACTCGATTGCGCGGGAGGCGATCCAATGCTCGTAGTACTCCTCTTCGCTGAAATTAAACGTATGGTCTTGATGGTTCCAGATCCCGGTGATCTCCGGATGGCGCGCCTTAAGCCACTGAAAATAGGGCTCTTGCTCACCAAGACGCCCCTCCTCCATCGGTTCAAAGACATGGAATCCTTTGCTGTCCCGCGCCGGATAATGGTGCAACTTCCCGAAGGCACCAGTGGCATACCCGAGGGCGCCCATGCGCTGGGCCAGATACTCCAATCCTTCGCGAAACGGCAAATCGTTGCTCCAGACTTGATGGTCCGACACATAGCGGCCGGTCATCATCGAGGCGCGGGACGGGGCACAGACGGTGGAGACGGTAATGGCCCGCTCGAACACCACCCCCATCGCAGCCAGTCGCTCGATGTTCGGGGTCGGAACACCCCGTCCGCCGTACACCGTAAGAAAGTCCGGCCGCAACTGGTCGCACAGAATAACGAGGAGATTGCGTTTAGCCATGATTCACTCAACTTTCCTGGCCGAGTCGCCGCCTGCCAACCGGATACCGACCACCGTGGGACCGAATTCGGAGGCCGCATCCGCCTCCTCCAGGGACAAGGTCAAGGTGACGACTCCGGTCTGCTTGAATTCCACAACGCCAAGATCGCTCTCCGCCATATGCCAGCGGTTGACGCTTTCGTCCATGATCATGTCCTTGCGCCCCGCCAGGCCCGTAGTGGCGCTGCCGTCCGTGGCGCCCCGCATGCGATGGTTGCCGAACTTGGGGCGTCCTTCGCGCTCGAGGAATCCGAGGTCGCTGACCCGATCCAGAATGCTCTGGACAAATACCCGGTAGCGCCCCGGCGTTTGCAGGCGGAACGACCAGTGCAGGCGGCTGTCCGCGGTTTTCCAGTTGTTGATCCAGCCAGCCCGCTGGAATGTCAACTCCACTGTCCCCTGCTGCTTGGCGAGATGGACCGGCAGGAGGACCTGGCCATCCAGCTGCTCAACCGGCAGGGGATCAACTGCCGACACGTCCTCGACATCGAGGGCGATAACCGGTATCAGCGGATCGGGCGCATGCTCCGGCAAACTCAAATGCAATGTCGTGACGCCAGTGGCCGGGTCGGCCTCCTGACGGAAGCGGATGATTACCCGGCCGTCGGCAAGCAGGCGGACGGCATGGACGCGTGAATGCAGGCCCGCCAAGGCAAAATGGCGCCCGGGCCATTTTAAGAAGTGAAGATAAAGATGCCCGCGCTTGGCGGTAACCCGGCCCCAGGCAAAATCCGATGGAAACGGACTCCGTTGTGATCCGTAGATGGCTTCCCCATTGGTCTTGAGCCATTTCCCTATTATTTCCAGCCGCTTGACGGTCGGGTCCGGGACGACCCCTTTGCCGTCGGGACCGATATTCAACAGGTAGTTGACCCCTCTGGATGCACATTGAACCAGAAGTTGGATGAGATACTCGGGGGTTTTCCAGTTGTGATCGTCAGCCTTGAAGCCCCAGGAATCATTGAAGGTGGCGGGAGTCTCCCACTCGCCTTTTAACGGCCCCGCCGGGATCTGGTTGTCTCCCAGACTTCCGTAATCGCCGCAGTCGTGGCCGACGCGACCGCTGACCAAGCAATCCGGCTGCAGGCGATGGACGAACTCACGCAAATCCAAACTTTGTTCCTTGGTAATGGTGGCCGGCACATCGAACCAGATCAGGCCGACGGGGCCATAGTTGGTCAGCAGTTCACGCAGTTGCGGTTTAACCTTGTCTTCCAGATAGTGGGCAAAGGCTTTCGCTTCGGTTGGCTTCTGGTTGCCTTTCTCATCCACGTTGTCCCAGTGATTGCCGCCGCCCGGCGCATGCCAGTCCAGATCTTGAGAATAATAGAAGCAGAGGCGAATCCCGTGCTGATGGCAGGCCGCCGCCAACTTCTTCATGGGGTCGCGACGAAACGGCGTGTCGGCCACGATATTGTAGGGCTTTTCCGATTGGAACATGGCAAAGCCGTCGTGGTGCTTGGCGGTGATCACCAAGTACTTCATGCCGGCGTCCGCAGCCAGACGCACCCATTGTTCGGCATCAAAGTTGACTGGATTGAACGCGTTTGCGGTGGCGCTGTACTCAGCGAGCGGAATCTTCCCAAGATACATGATCCACTCACCGATGCCCCGCACAAGTTTCCCCTGCCATCGTCCGGCCAGTAGGGAATAAAGGCCCCAGTGAATGAACATGCCGAAGCGTGCCTCCCGCCACCAGGCAATGGATTCAGCCGCTTCCTGTGTTGCCAACGCCGTGCCGCTAGCGAGAGGAATCGGGACATCCCGCCGATCATTTTTTGTTTGTTGATGGGAATGCTTCATAACGTTTGTCTGCCGTAGATAGAGGCCTCTATTTGACGGCGGCTTGATTCGCCAGTTGTTCACGGATGGCTTTTACTACCTTCTCGCCCATGATTTTCCTACCCGGTTCCGTCCAGTGAAATTTATCACGCCCGCCTTTGGCCAAGTCCAGTTTACCGATTACCAATGCGTATAAATCGTTTATAGGCACGTTCATTTCCGCCATGACCTTCGCCGCCATGCGGTTTTGTTCCTGAATGTTGGCGTTGATGACGGGGTCGAGTTCGTTTGGGACACCTTCTTTACCGGACAGCACAGGGGTTGAGCTGGCCCAGATAATCTTGGCGTTGGGACACATCTTGCGAATGACTTCAATATAGGCCTTGGTCAACGGCTCGAAGGTTCCGGGTTTGATGCGGCCCTCAGGCCAGCCGTGCAGGCCCATGTTGGCGTGGATCACGTCATACGGCCGCCCTTGCGTCAGCCCTTCTGTCAAGACTTCCGCCAACACCGTGTTGACTTTCGCGGATTGCCAGTGGGGATTGGTCCAGGTGTCCACGTAGGCCTCGCCTTGAAGACTGTCGATGACCGTCTGGCGATAGCCGTTGAGGATCGAGTCGCCGATCAACAGCACCCGCGGCCGGGCTGGATCAGCCACGACGGCCTTCGCCAGGGACCATCCGGGCCCATCGGCGTTAAGGCGGGCGTCATTCTCGACGGAGTCAGCTGCGAATTTCCTCTTGGCAGAGGGTTTCTTTTTGGCTTGATCGGAAGAGGGAGCGGAGACCTGCACCGGCCAGCGGTCGATGCGAAAGGACCGCGCCGGCAACCCCTCCTTGTTCATCAGGTTCGGCAAGGCGCTCTCCGTCCAGGCAAAACGGACCGCCACCGGTTTGGGGACCTCCGGACTTGACACAAGAAGGCTTTCGCCCTCGATCTCGCCGGTGGCCGGTACAAACTTCCGGTCTTCTCCGGCAATCTCCAGAAAGGTCGGAGCTTTTCCATCACGGGTCGTCAAGCCCGAACCGATGTAATGGAACTTGATTCGGATACGAATGCCTTCAACATTCATGGACTGATAGACCGGTCCGGACGCGACCACGTCCTTGCGGTCATAGGTGTTGGCCAGGGCCAAAAGGGCCAGGCGCTTGCCCGGGATCAGCTTGTTTGGGGGATGGATGTTGGCCAGATCTTTAACGGAATCACTGATCACCACCATGCCGCTATTGGGGATGAGTTTCAACGCCGCGGCTTGAGCCTCCCAGAATTCCGGCAGCGAAAAGGGTGTGGGCATTTTCCCGTTGGCGATCTTCAGGATCGCTTCGGGCAGTTTTTTCTGCGAATAAAGGAACGGTGCAATCTGGACAAAGTAGAAGGGAATCTCACCCTGGCCCCAGAGCTCCCGGTCAGCGGCGACTTTGGCGCGCAGCAGTTCCGGGTATTCGGCAGCTTGGGCGCGCTGCAGGTTGGATTCGCCCTGGTACCAGAGAAGCCCGCGGATGGCATAAGGCGCCAGCGGACGCACCATGTTTTCAAACCCAGTGCCTTTGGGGGACCAGGCCTGAATCGGGGTCGCCCCAATCGAGGCATTGATGACCGCTACCGGGCAGTTCAACTCACGGCGCAGCTCCCGGGCAAAGAAATAGCCCACCGCCGAAAAGCCGTTCTGCCGATCCGCCTGCATCTCCTTCGGATAGGCGATGCGCCAGACGCCGGCAGCGTCACGGGGCTGCGTTTTGGCATCGTTGCGCTTGACCGTAAACTGCCGTATCCAAGGATCGTTGGCGTTGGCTAGGACTTCGTTCCTGCCCTCGACGCCCTGAGCGAAATTAATGGCCATGTTGGACTGTCCGGAGGCGAGCCACACCTCGCCGACAAGCAGATCCTTAACCGTGATCGTGTTCTTGCCGCTCACGGTCAAGGTGACCGCGGCCCCGCGTTCGAGCTGGCCAAAGGTGACCCGCCATTGGCCATCCTTGTCGGCGACGGCCGATTTGGTTTGATCGGCAAGGGTCACCGTGACCTCTTCTCCCGGGGCCGCCCACCCCCAGACCGGCACCGGCATCTGCGCCTGCAATACCATGCGGTCCGAAAAAACAGCTGGCAACTCAATGTCGGCCCTGAGTTCGGCAACCCCTGCGAAGAGCAGAACGGCGAGGGCTCTCATCAGGACAGGTTTCGCGGATCGGTTTTTCGAGAGGGCGGTAAGCATTAGAAAACTCCTTTTTGTGGAGGGTTCGTAAAACGACACCAACAGTTCCTATTTCCACCACCGACAATAGAATCGGCAGCGTTACCCGTCAATGGCGAGGTACATGCTTTAAATAAATATGGCTTTACAGGGCGCCTTGCCGAAGTATAGTGTCCTCCTTGGATTTCCAAGGGAAGAACCGAACTGGACACTTGAGGTGGACGTGAAGACGGCAAACGAGACGGGCGGGGTCAGCTACCGGACGATGGCGGGAAAACTGGGGATCTCGCATAATGCCGTCAAACTGGCGCTAAAAGGCGAGCCTGGCGTCTCGGAGGAAACCCGCTGTCGCGTCATCCGGCTGGCACGGGAACTCGGCTATCCGGGGCTCAGTGCGTTTTATGAGTTTACGGTGGGGGCCCATATGCCTGCCGGGTCGCAGCGGCGGGTGCTGGCAGGCTTCATGATCGACTGGCTCCAGGATCATGGGGTAAAGGTGATCGAGTACCCGGCGTTGCCTCTGGACGGACGCCTCGGCGAGATCGGTGTTCTCGTTGACTTCGTTGCTGATCCGGCGGCGCTCCTCGCCGTACAGCGCCTCCATCCACGGTTGCCGATCCTCGTGTTTTTCGAACCGGTTGCCGGGGTGGATACCGACGTGTTCGTCATCGAGTCGGTTCCAGGATGGGCGGATCGGGCGGTTCTTGCTCCAGGCCGCTTCCTTCGTGAGGAGCATCTGGACATGTTGCGTGCTCGCCTGAAGATGCTCGCGGCGGATCCCGTCGCGCAAAAATGCGTCGCCACCTTCCATCATGCCGCCGCCGGCAAAGGCAGGCGGGCCGGATTCACCGGAACACCCGTGTTGACCCCGGGAACACCGGTGACGAAGACCACGATGGTGGCCATCGCGAAGAAGGTGAAGGTCAGTGCCGCCACGGTCTCGAATGCGTTGCAGGGGAAGGGAAACATTTCGGATCGGCTGCGCCAGCAGATCGTGAACATCGCCTGGAACAAGGGGTGCCGGCAAATCCATGCGAAGCAGACCAAGGAAATCATTGTCTTCGACCAGTGGCCGCTGAAGCCCGATCACATTTTCAACCGCTTCTGCGGAACCCTTGGCGCCATCGCGGAATCGCTGGGCAATCTGCACATTTCCCACATCACGACGCTCGATCCGAATTTCATCAGGAAATCGATCTATAATCTGCGGCCCGATGGGGTCATCCTCTTCTACGACCGACAGGACCTGGTCGAGGCTGCATCGGAACAGATCGACCCGGTGATCTGCCCCGGGGTGAGCCTTGTTTCCCCGGCACGGCATCTTAACATGGACTGCATTTTGGAGGATCACGAAGGCGCCGTCCGGCGGCTGATTGAGAGGTTTGCCCAAAAAGGGTGCCGGAGCTTTGGCTACCTGGGCACGAACTACCCGGTCGGAACGGCTTTTCAGAAACGATTTTCGGCCTTTAAAAGGGAAATCAAGCGACTTGGGTTGAGCGCTCCGCCGAAGTGGCAGATGCTGTTCACGGAAGCCGAGTCGAAAAAATGGGGACACGTGCGGCCTCACCTGGCGATGCATGCCGATATCCTGCGGAAAGTTTCGGCCGTTCGCAAGGCATCAGGCAAGTTTCCGGACGCCATCATCTGTTACAACGACAACTTTGCCGTGGCGCTAACCCGGGTGTTGCGGGAAATGAACGTTCAGGGCGTGCGGATCAGCGGCTGGGGTAACCAGGAGGTTCTCATCCATGCCGAGCAGGAGGTGAGCACGGTTGGAATTGACCTGCAGGCCATGGCCTTGGCGGCCGTCAACCTGATCAGCGCGCGCATCGAGCGGCCCTATGCGCCTTTACAGACAATCGTGCTCCGCAGCCAGATCCTATCGGCAGAGCCCGCGGCCTCGCGGGCCGCATCAGGGCAGGCGTGATTGTGGACAATGCGGCGGGCGACCCTTCCTTCATGCGCCAAGCGGCACAAGCCGGATGCATTGCCCGCCGATATCCGAGCACACCGCCTCGATCACGCTCCCGAACGTCACGATCCTCGTCTCGATCCTGATCTTGTTCAACGCCTCGGGCTCGCGGCTGCCCGGCTCGCCCTCGTGGTAGATTTCGGCGCGGTAGTCCGTGTGCGGTTTGAGAAAGCGCAACGGGATCTTCAGCGTCCGCAGCTCGTTGGCGTTGAGCGTGCCGATATACCACTCTCGGCCATGGCGGCGGGCGATGGTGACATACTGGCCGATCACGCCGTTAACGACGCGCAACTCATGCCAGCTTGCCGGGATCTGCTTCAGGAACTCCATTTCCGGTTCTCCCCTGAAGTCTTCGGGAAGGTCGTACCAGTACAGGTGTTGCAGCGGGCTATAGACCATCACCGCTTTCGCGAGCTGGTACGCCCGGCTCTTCTTCGACTTCTCCTCGTTAGTCAGCCGCGGCGTGTAGATGCAGACCGTGTTGTCAAAGGCCCCGCACAGCCCTCGGGTGA
>CAJBSZ010000448.1 GCA_903958395.1 uncultured bacterium
CGCCGGGGGGACGGCGTGGGTTGGCAATGTGTCGGTGAGTAATGGCACAGTGCTTGTGAACGGTTCTCTTTCGGCGACGGGCACTGTGAGTGTCCTCGGAAATGCGACTTTGGGAGGGGCTGGCGCGATTTACGGGGATGTTTTCATCTTGGCGGGCGGTATTCTCTCTCCTGATATGTCCGGCACTATGGCCATCAGATCCCTGGCTTTTTCATCCCAAAGCGTCCTGAAATGCCATGTGACGGCCTCGGCAAACAACAAGGCCACAGTCAGCGGGCAATTGACCTTGCCGTCCACGATGACGGTAAACGTCACGGTGGAAAATGGGGGCCAGAAACGGGCACTGATACTGCTGGATTACTCCACCGGGCAGAACGTCGGCGCCACGGATCTGAGCGGATGGACTGTGACCGGCGATGGCTCATGGGTATGCGAGAATGATGTGGTCCATAAGCGCGTCCTTCTGGTTCCCGCCGATGGTGGCCCTGTGTTCTTCGTCAAGTAACCCCATTTGAGAGCGAGGAACACCATGAAACCACGTCTTACGTCACACCTCTCACGTCTTACGTCTTGCATTTCACATCTCACGTTGCTCGCCGCCCTCTGCCTACTGCCCACCGCCCACGCCGAGCGTGCCGCCATCCCTTGGGGCAACAGTGCCTGCGTCACCAACGACATGGTGGTTGCATCCAACGCGCCTGCTTGGCTCGTCGCCGCCTACAAAACCGGTGGCGCCTGGGATACGAACGTTCCGGCCTGGGTGGTCTCATCCAGCGACACCAATCCGGCGGCCCTCCATCTGGAACTGGATCGCGCTGTGCTCACCAATAATCTCCGCATGGGCCTGGGCTATGTGGATAGCAGTAACGCCACGCTCTCCGTGGATCTCTACAATGCCGATGAAGTGATCATCGCCTCCAACCTCTGTCCGGATGTTTTGACCGGCACAGGCTGCGCCACCTCCCGCGTCTTTAACCTGCCGCTTACCGCCTATAGCAATGCCGTGGGCATTCTGCTCCGCCGCGTATCCGGCGCGCTCAGCGTCTCCAACACCACACTCTATATTGACGAGGACGGCGACGGCCTCGACGCCGACCAGGAAGCCCAGTTGGGCTCCTCCGACTACTCTGTTGACAGCGACGGCGACGGGTTCTCCGATTACGATGAGGTGTTCCTCTATCACACCGATCCTGCCGCCGCCGGTTCCTATCCCTGCGCCACCATTGAGGGGACGGTCCATTATGCCGGCGTCCAGCCGGGCCCTATCCGCGTTCTGGCGACCAAGGTACCCGCCGCGTGGGAGGCCCCTTGGTTCAACACGCTCCAGTCCACGGGCGGCTATTTCCTGGTCTCCGTGCCTCTTTTCGGTTCCTATACCGTCAAGGCCTTCATAGATGGAGCCACCGGCCATACCAACACTTTTTGGGAAGCCCAGGGTATCCATGCCTCCTTTACGCTCATGTCCAACACCAGCGGCATTGACATCACCCTGGTTGATCCCGATACCGATAACGACGGCCTGAGTGATTGGCTGGAACTCCAGTTTGGGACTGATCCCGCCGTCTTCAACGATTTCGCCCGGCTTCCCTTTGATGAACGGTTCGAGACCAATACCGTGACAGTGGGCGACCTCAACGGCCAGAACCGCTGGACCTGTGCGCCCTCCAATGCCGTGAAAGTCCAGGCCGATGTGGTATATGAAGGCTCCCAGGCCTTGGAAGTTGACGGCCTGAGCGGTATCGCCACCGCCCAGCATCTCTTCGTCTCCGCACCCACCAACCGGGTGTGGTTGGAAGGGGAGGTCAAGGTGCGGACGGGCCGGGCACCGACAAATGCCTTCAACGCCAGCGCCGCATTCTATTTCAACAGCCAGCTCAAACTGATGGCCTATGACGGCCTCTCTTCCGCCTGGCTCACGCTCACCAATACGCCGTCCCTTGCCAGTGGTGACTGGGCAAAACTGACCCTGATCCTCGACTACGGCACGCGGCAATGGCTGGTGGGCGTCAACAACACGCTTCTGGCCTCGGGTCTTGGCTTCGCCGTGCCCGCCGACCGGTTCACCGCCTTCACGATGGCCGGGTACAGGGGCTTCCTCGACAACCTGCGTATTTCCACCCAGATGCCCACGAACCTTGACTTGGATGCCGATGGCCTGCCCGATGCGTGGGAGTTTGCCCACTTCGGGAACCTCGATCAGACACCTCTCGATGATCTCGACTATGACGGACTCAATAACCTCCAGGAATACCTCGCGGGCACGGATCCTCTGAACCCCGACACCGACCATTACGGGGTTCCGGATGGCGTGGAAATCGTGATGGGCGGAAACCCCCTCGTGGCGGATGCCCCGGCTGGCCTGCCCTTCCTCGAGAACTTCGAGACCAACACCGTTCAGAAAGGGCAGATCGCGGGGCAGAATGGATGGGGCGCCTTTCCCCCGACCGCCGCCACTGTCCAGGATACGATGGTGTATGAAGGCCAGCAGGCGCTCCAGTTGGGTGCCGGAACCGGGGTTGTGGTCACGGTGGGCCACACCATCACGGCGACAAACTCCCCCGTCTTCTGGATGGATTTCCACATGAAGGCCATACCGGCACAACCGCCCCTCGCGCCGACGAATTCCTCCGTGGCGTTCTACTTCAATCAGGCTGGCTATCTGGTGGTTTATGACGGACTCCAGCCGGATGGCAGTAGATGGGTCACGTTCACCAACATTCCGCCCGTGCCCAAGTCTGCCTGGGTGCGCATGACTTTGAAACTCGACTACTCGAACCAGACCTGGGGTGTGGCCCGCGATGCCCGGATGTTGGCCGATGGGCTTGGGTTCGCTTCGCCTCAGAGTGCGCCCGCCGCCTTCTGGATGTCCGGCCAATGTGGGGTCATGGACCAGGTGGCCATCACCACGGGAATGACCGCGCATCTGAGTTTCGACGGCGACTTCCTGCCCGACGATTGGGAGATGGCGCATTTCGGGAACCTCGGCCAGACCGATGACGGAGATCCCGACCACGATGGGCTGACCAACCTTCAGGAATACCAGCACGGGACCGATCCCATGAACCCCGACACCGATGGGGACGGCATGCCCGATGGTTGGGAAGTGGCACACCACCTGAACCCGCTCGTGAACGATGCCGCAGGCGATCTGGACGGCGATGGCCTGTCCAACCTCTGGGAATACCAGCACGGTTCATCGCCCTGCGAGGCCGACAGCGACCATGACGGCATGAGCGACCTCTGGGAAGTCCAACATGGGCTTAATCGCCTTGTCCCCACTGACGCCGGCTTGGATTCCGATGGAGATGGACTCAGCAACCTCGAAGAATTCCAGGCGGACACGGATCCCCATAATTCCGATACGGACGGGGACGGGATGAATGATGGACTTGAAAGGCAGGCCCACTCCAATCCTCTTGTTCAGGACTTCGACGGCA
>CAJBSZ010000449.1 GCA_903958395.1 uncultured bacterium
ATATTGCCAAATATCAGGAACATGGACCGGTTATTCTGCGTGACATTGCGAAGCGCCAGGAGATTTCGGAGAAGTACCTGTGGCAAGTCATCAATCCTATGAAATCGGCGGGATTTGTCACTTCAGTCAGAGGAGCAAAAGGCGGCTATATGCTGGCAAGGGATATTGCGGAGATCACCCTGTTGGATGTGGTCACTATTTTGGAAGGACCCGTTTGCGTGGTGGATTGCGTGGACGAACCCGGGACTTGTGAACGGAGCACGGTTTGCGTGACCCGGGATGCCTGGAGGCAGGTCGAAGAATCGATCAAGGCAACCATGACCGTCATTACGCTCAAGCAATTGGTCAAGGACGAGAAGGAAAAAGAGTCAAAATCGTCGTTAAATTATGTCATTTAATTGCGGCGCGGTGGGGGCCGGCGGGAGGGCTTGACTTCCGGTGTTCCAGGTTTGGGATTCGATAGATACTGGCCACACGACGGTTGGCTTCATCCAGGGAGGTTTTCTCCAGTACCAGATCCACGCCCAGTGTTTGTGTGCTGATCCGGGTGATTCCCTTGTCACGGTCCCGGATGGCGAACAGTTCCTTCAGATTTGCAACCGGGGTTCCATTCACACGAAGAATGACTTCGTCCCGAATTTCCTGATAGCCGACATTGATCGGATCCGGCAGCACGACGGAGAGAATCACGATCCGGTCACCTGGTTTTTCCGGTGCCAGGGCGCGAGTCAGGTAGAGGGTCACAAGACGGGCATTGGACTGGATCATCCATTGGGGGCCGCGGGCGAGGAGATAATCGGCGGACAGTTCACGGAAGATCAGGCCGCCCTCAACCAGATATTCAGCCTGTTCCCCCTCGGTATTCAGGGGAATCAGGGCTCGTGAATCATCATAGGCGTCAAGTTTCAACTGAACGGTTTCTGATTTATGGTTCCGCCAGAGTGTGACCTCAATGGTATCGCCCGGATGACGGCGTCCTGAAATCTGGTGAACCAGAAGCAGTCGCCCGAAATCGGGATCAGTGTAGTACCCCTGGGAATCAATCGGCGTTCCATCCCAGGTGAGAATGACATCGCCCGCTTGCATGACGCCCGATGCACTGGAGCCCGGAATGGTTCGCAATATCAGTACGCCCCGGTCATCATTGGGAAGTCCAAGATAGTGGCGTTTGACCGGTTCGATGAGGGGTGTCCACATCAGTCCGGCCACTGCGACGCCCCGGTAAGGAGGATGCCCGACATCCTCCACGAAGCGTTTCAGGAGGGCGGCGGGAAGAACCACGCTGGTCTGGCTGGCCTCGTCATATTGCATGACCAGGCCGATCAGGCGCCCCTCATGGAATGCCGGAGCCCCGACCCGATCCAATTTAAGATCCGTCAACGCCTGAAAGGTTAGCAGGCTGTGGACGGAGGAAGGGAGCGCAGCCACTTCAATTCCGGTAATGCGGCCTTCGCCATTTTGCCGCTGGCCGGCCTCATCAAACTGAACGAGCTGGATTCTGGCGCCGGGCTTCACCGGATCAGCCCATTCGACGGGGGTCAGCCCGGCTGTCGGGGCCGCCAGCAGGGCGGCATTCATCCGTGGATCGGCCTCGACCACTGAAGCCGTTATCTTGGTGGCACCGCCCGGGTGGCGCAGTTCGACTAGCATCGCGTTGCGAACCAGATCCTCGGTCGTGATCAGGCGGCCCTCGGCGACCACCACGGCGTAGCCGGCCCGAGTTTCCTGTTTGCTCTTTTTCCAGGGGACGGCGGGATCGAAACGCTGTGCGGTGACGATCACCTCAACCACGCTCTGGTGGGGTGGGGAGACGGTTTGGGCGGGTGCCGGAATGGCTATTGCCAGGGCGCTGAACAACGGGGCGAATAGGCGTCTCACTGGGCGATCTCCTGTTTATCGATGTGGACGGGGCGGGGAATATTGTATTGGGCCAATATCTCCAAATCAGATTTTTGAAGCATTCCGGATTCCAAAATCAGGGGATTGTCGTTCCCTTCGAATCGAAAAACAATAAACCCGCCGGTTGCTTTTTTCAGGGCCGCGGGAAGGTCCCCGATATCCCGGATCGGCTGACCGTTCACGGAGGCAAGGATCTGGTTGAGATGGGTGGCGCAATAGGTATTGATCGGGTGGGGAAGGCGCCCTGCCAGTACCACGAACTGCCTGCGGCCCTTGTAGAGGTTGTCAAGTTTGGCATAGCGGGAGGTATAGAGCAGGCGTTGGGCGGCAGGCGTGTTGAGCTCGCTTCCCAGCGTTGCCAGATATCCGCGGCTGAGAGGACAGAAGACCAGGCCGCCCGTCACCACGTATTCGGGTTGTCGGTCATAAGTCTGTCGGAAAATAAAGGGATCCGGTTTCCGGGTGAGCGGCACGATGACCGCCGCTGTTTTGCGATCCCGCCAGACCGTAAAGAAAATCTTCTCGGTACATTGTTTGCGCTCAATGAATTCGGCATATTCAACACTGTTCCCGTCAAGGCCGACCGACCCGTCGTCGGCGATGGTGTTCCCGTCAATCGAAAGAATCACATCCCGCGGCTTCAGAAGGCTGGCGGCGGCCCCGAAGGGATCCACATAGGCGACCACGACCCCGCTGATTCCGTCGGGAATGCCAAGATCGGCGCGCAGGGCCGGATTCCGGCTTTCCAGGTGCTCCACGCCCAGTTCCGGATACCCGTCATAGGTGCCATCCTCGATGTCCTTCAGGAAGTGTTCAATAACCGGAAGCGGGATGGTATAGCCGAGATTCTGGGCTCCCATGATGCCCTGGAAGGCGACGGCCACAACCTTGTTGTTGAACAACACCGGCCCGCCGCTGTTGCCGGGATTGATGGCGGCATCCACCTGCATGACGAGATGCGAATCCACCGTGCTGTGGGCATACAGGCTGTAGTCAATCCTGGAAACCACGCCTTTGGTTAGGGACAACCGGTCGCCTCCCATGGGATAGCCGAGCACCAGGACGGAATCGTTCAGGGTCGGAAGGGACTTACCAAAAGCCATGGGAAGGGTATCGGTAAAAAAGGCGTTATCCTTGACCTGCAGGATGGCGAGATCGCAGTCATGGGCAATAAACGCAACCGTTGCCGGATATTTCCGGGAATCCCCCTCGCGTTGCACCTCGATAAACCGGGCATCGGATACAACATGGGCATTGGTCATGATTCGCTTACCCTTGATGATAAACCCAGAGCCATTGCTGTTCATCAGGGAACGAGCCTGCCAGGGTTGAAGGAAATCCTCCTGCTGAAGGGTGACATGGATTTTAACGATGGACTCCCGAAGATCCCGGAGTCCTGCGAAACCAAGGCGGGGAAACGCCGCGATCAGGCTGCAGGCCATGACGGCCAGGACAACCCTGTGAAAAAGAGTAGGGGGCATTTGCATGGGCGGGAGAATATCGAAGCGGAAGGTTGATTTCAACGACTCTTCTTGAAAACTCAATCTGCCTGCTTGACGGGGCCGGTGGTTGGCAGGTACATTAACTTGATGTCAAAGGATGCTGTTTCCAATGTGAATCTTGCACACAGGCTTGACACCCTCACGGGGGCATTGGGGGCTTTGGAAGATTCCCCTCAAAGCGAGCCTGCGGCCCGTGAACTTGTCTCCTTGATCCGGGCATCGAGCGAATTCCGGCATATGACCGCCCTTACGATCGCTGCTGAGGAAGCGGAATCTGCGGTGTCTGATGAATTCCCTGCCCGGCTCCGGAATTTGATTTCCCTCTTGAAGCAGGAAGTGCTTCTTCAAAATATCCAGAAGGTCTCCGTGCTGATTGTCTCGCGGGACAAGGCTTTTGTTACGCAACTCCGAACCATTCTTGAAATTCGGGGGTATCCGGTGGTGGTCACGGAAACTCCTTCCGGGGTAACCTCCATCCTGGCTGCTCAAGCGGTGGGGGTCTGCATCGTTGACCTGGTTCTTCCCAAAGCAGATGGACGCGGCCTGATTGACGATCTGCGCGTCCAGTCGGGAACGGCGGGACTTTTGATTGTGGCTATTGGTCCGCAACTGGCTTCCGGGGAAATGGAGCCCCACTCCTTAAGTGATGCCGATGGGTTTTTCAGAAAGCCTGTCAATGTACTCGAAATCATCACCTTCCTTAATCTTCGGCTCAGGCGGGGGCCGGAAAAGGGGCGGGAAGCCCGGCGTGACCCCACAACAGGGACGCCGAATCGGGCGGCCTGCTTCGAGGCGTATCGCCAGATCCAGAAAACCTGTTCAGACACTGATCCCATTTCCTTTGCCCTGTTTGGGATTCATCAATTCAGCACACTGGTGCGTAATGGCGGCCCTGTGATCCGTGAAAATCTGATACGACAGATTGGTTCGCTCCTGTCATCCTCATTCCGTTCCTCGGATGTGGTGGCCCGATGGGGTGTTTCTGAATTTGCGGTCATTATGCCCGGGGAGGATCATTTCGGCGCCACCAAGGCGATTGAAAAGGTTCTTCCGAAACTGAATAGTCAAACCATCACAACCGCCTCCGGGAAAAAGCTTCCTGTTACCCTGTGTGCCGGGCTTACCGTGGGAGATAACCAGTCGCTTCTGGATGATGTGGCTGCGACGGCGGAATGCCATCTCTACATGGCGTATCACCACGCCTGGCATAACGCCCGGAAGAATTGGGTTGTGTCGGATGCCATTCAGGTGTCGCGTCGCAGTGAAACTATCGCGATGTTCCTGTCCGATCCTGCCATGGCTAAAGCTTTGAAACAGGTGTTGGAGCGGGAAACGTTCAAAATTGAGTTGTTTTCATCAGCGGGTGACTGCCTGACCGCGCTTGCCCGGAAATCATTCAATTTGTTAATTACGGATGACGGGTTTCCCAGGAACGAAGGGTTTCAGCTTTTGGAACAGCTTCAGGCGCAGCCCCTCCAGCAAGGGCTTAGATCGATCATCATTGTCGACGGGGATGCCGGCATTGAGCGTTCGTTAAAACTGGGCGTTCATGATTACGCCATCAAGCCCCTTTCGATATCACGCTTCCGTTCCCGGATTATGCGGCTCCTTTTCCAGCGTGAGGAATCCCGTGATCAGGCCCGGCTGACGATCATGGTGGTGGATCACGAAATCCCCCAGCTTTTAATGGCGGGAACAGCACTTCACCAATTGGGCGAGTGCCGGGTTCTGCTGGCTCACGGCCCGAAGGATGCTCTCCAGCGGCTGATGCATGCCCAACCCCACTACCTGGTTCTCAACATGACGATGCCCGGAATGTCAGGCGAGGAATTCCTGAAGGCCATACCCGATTTGGATTGGCTCAAAAACACGGAAATCATCGTGGCGACCCCGGCTTCCACGACCCCTCATGTCTCGACAACCGCCCGTAAAGTGCTCGGCCATGTCACCTATCCCTATCGGCCGCTCCAGTTCGTTAAAGAAATGCGGGCTCTCATTCCACTGCTTCAGAATGAGGCGACGTCCTTGCCGCCCCCTGTTGAACTCGCCCCGCTCGAGATTGAGGTTCGGCGCATCCTGTCTCTGCAAGCCGCACAGGGGTAGCCTGACGGTTTTGAATAGGACTTAATCGGACGATTTAGGATTCGGGTCTGCCGGTAGGGCGTCTGGGTTTCCCCGTGTCGAATGTCCACCCCCCTGTAATGTGGTTGGATAGTGGGTTTGGACGCAGTCCGGGCAAATGCCGTGAGTGAATTCAGCAAGGGAATGTTCCTCGAAGTAGACTTCAAGTTGTTGCCAATAACCCCGGTCATTCCGGATTTTTTTACAGTGGCAGCAGATGGGGATTAAGTCACGCAATGTGTCGATTGTTTGGACAGCCGCCCTGAGTTTCTGGTTTGCCTCCTCGAGTTCCCGGTTCTTGCGAACGGCGGTCTCGAACGATGCGATCAGGAGGTCCAGTATCTGAATGCGAGCGGAGGTCAGGAGATAACGCTGCCCTCCGAAGGCGACCTCAATGGCGATATCAGAGCTGACCCCTTGGCGCAGTTTCTGGTTCGCCAGGATATATTCAATGCGCGAGATCAGGTGTGATTCCTCGTACGGTTTTGTAATGAAATTATCAGCGCCGCATTTCAACCCCTTGAGAATGTCTTCAACATCGGAGAGGGTGGTCAGGAGAATGACCGGGATATGACGCAGGATGGGATCCCCCTTGATCTTAGAGCAGAGTTCATAGCCATCCATGATGGGCATCATGATGTCCGTGACGATGATGTCGGGCGATGATTGGTGGACTTTCTCAAGGCCCTCAGCGCCGTTTTGAGCCGTCGTTACGGAGAACCCGTTTCCCTCCAGGATGTGCTGAAGTTTCAATGCCTGGGTTAAGCTGTCTTCCACAAGTAATATCTTGATACTGGTCATTTTTTTCCCTGACATCACAAAGGCGCGGGTTTTCTGGCTTTGTGGCTGGCTTTCATTTTATACATTTCAGTGTCCGCTCTGCGAATCAATTCATCCATCGTGCAGGGGGCTTCGGGATTGTATTCCGAGATGCCAATGCTGAAAGCAATTCCATAAGGCCGGTCCTGCTTTGTGTTTTGGGCCGCGGCGGCCTTTTCCAGTCGCTCGCTCAACCGGTTGGCGTCATCAGCGGAACCATTTGGAATCAACACCACAAATTCATCGCCACCCAATCGTGCCGTTACAT
Organism: uncultured bacterium; assembly: GCA_903958395.1. Lineage (GTDB taxonomy): Bacteria > Verrucomicrobiota > Kiritimatiellia > CAIKKV01 > CAITUY01 > JAABPW01. The sequence goes on from CAJBSZ010000449.1 coordinate 6,610, forward strand.
CGGATTCCCTGGCGATTTTGCGTATGATGACTGACACATCCGTGATCAATTGGTCGCCCTGGGGATGTCCGAGCGTGTCATTGACAATTTTCAGCCCGTCCACATCCAGGAATAGCAGCCACATGTACTGCCCTTCCCGGTTAGCCATACGCAGGAGTTGAGAGGCAATGGTCATGAAGCCCCGTCGATTATAGAGGGTTGTCAGGGGGTCGGTCAGGGAGAGGGCTCTCAATTCATTGGCCTGTTCCCTGAGGCGGCCTTCCGCTTCAATCAGCCGGTTATTCATTTCTGTCAATTCAATGTTTTTCTGGATGGCATTTTCGAACGTAGACAATAGGAGATCCAGCATCTGGCTGCGTTGGGCGGTGAAGAGGTGCTTTTGGCCAGCAAAGAACACCTCTATGCCAGGGGTGTTGCTTTCCTCATGGCGCAGGACCCGGTTGGTAAGGATATAGCGGATTCGCTCCAGTAAAAAATCCTTGTTGTAGGGCTTGATCACAAAGCTGTCGGCTCCGCATTTCAGGCCGTTGATCACATTCAGGGGATCGGACAGGGTGGTCAGCAGGATGACCGGGATATGATGCAGGGGCGAGGTGTTTTTGAGGGTGTGGCAAAGTTCGTAACCATCCATTTCCGGCATGACGATATCGGTGATCAACATGTCCGGCGGACGTTGCCGGGCGGCCGCCAGTGCGTCCTTTCCGTTGCGAGAAACCTCGACCCGATACCCGGCCTCCTCGAGCAGGAACTGCAAATTAAGCGCCTGTGTGGCGCTGTCTTCGGCGATCAGGATCTTGCTTTTGTATTCATTGTCCATGATATTCCCCGATATTATCCGTTCACTATGACCATCAGATGACGCGCGATTTCGAGCGGCGGTTTGATAAAGCAGGCCCCCCCCAGCGCGATGGCCTCGCCGGGCATGCCGTGTACGATGGAACTTTCCTTGTCCTGGGCAAAGGTGATGCCGCCAGCCTGTCGCATGGAAAGGAGTTCGTCGGCGCCATCTTTGCCCATTCCCGTCAGCAGTACACCGGCGGCCTTTTCGCCAAATTCACGTGCCACCGAGCGAAACAGGAACGAGACTGAAGGTTTCAGGCTGTTTTCGCGCGGGGCGTCATTTAGAAGGATTGTCCCTTCTTTTCTGACACCCATTTGGAAGCCATCCGGTGCCAGATACGCCCGACCGGGTAGCATCGGCTCGCCGTTTTTTGGAATTCCCACGGGATAGTGCGTTGTTTTTTCAAGCCATTCCGCCATACCGGAAAGAAATCCGGGCGCGATGTGCTGAACGATGACCAGGGGAACGGGGAGGCGAGGCGACAGAGCCCCCAGGAGTGCCTGCAATACAGGAGGCCCCCCGGTCGAGGCGCCAATGGCGACGAGTCGAATCGGTGACTTTTCCGGAGGTGGGGGTGGGGGCGGGGTTGCGGGGCGGGGCGGAACGACGGGTGTGCTCGCCCAGCGGCGAACCAGGGGCATCCCCGCCATGAGCCTGATTGTTCTCAGAAGTTCTGCAGCCAGAAGCGGGGTCGCGGGATTCTTGAGCCCCGCCGGCTTTTCCATGGCGGCCACCGCCCCGGTTTCCAAGGCTTGAAAGGTCTTCTCGACATCCTCCTTGTTCCAGCTTGAGCTGACAATGATTACCGGGACAGGGTTGGTCTGCATAATCCGGCGGGTGGTCTCCAGACCGTTCATCACCGGCATTTGAATATCCATCAGCACGACATCAGGCTTGTGCCGCTCCATCCAGGCCAGGGCTTCCTTGCCGTTGCAGGCCATGCCGGCAACCCGGATGCCGGGATCCGATTCCAGCGTGTGCGCGAGGAATTCCCGGGCAACGGCAGAATCGTCTACAATGAGAACCCCGATAGGTTTTGAGCTTTTTTCCGACATAATTAGATTAACCGTTTCACGGTTTCCAGAAGGTTTCCCTGGTCAAAGCTGGTTTTGATGATATACGCCGAGGCCCCGGCCTCGATGCCGCGTTCCCTATCTTCGCGCGACCCCAGGGAGGTGACCAGGATCACCGGAAGCTCGGACAAGACCTTATCCTGCCTGATCTTCGAGGTCAGTTCATATCCATCCATGCGGGGCATCTGGACGTCAGAGACCACCAGGTCGAAGGGGGCTGTTTTCAGCGTCGTCAGGCCGTCCTGGCCGTCTACGGCGGTTGTGACACGATACCCCGCCGACTCCAGAATGTTTTTGAGCAACATTCGCGAAGTGATGGAGTCTTCCACGATCAGGATGGACTTGGTCGCCCCTGCCGCTTCGCCGTCGCCAGCCGCCTTGGCTGCCATCGTGGAGGATCTGCCGCCGGACAGGCTGATGGCTGAGGCCAGCAGGTCGCGGATATTCAGGATCGGGACCACACGTCCCGTTCCCAGAACCGTCGCGGCTGCAATATTGCGTAACCGGGTCAGTTGCCGTCCCAAATTTTTCACAAGGACTTCCCGTTCAAACAGCACCCGGTCGATGGTGAAGGCGATCCGGCGATCCCCGGAAACTGCCACCACAACAGGCAGGGAGGCCTTGGGATCCTGGGGCAATGCGGCGGTGGGGAGGCCAAGAGCCTGATCCAGCCTGGCCAATGAAACAGCCCGTCCATCCAGCACCACGCTCTCCCGGTTTTCGACCGTGGCGATGTCGCCGATTTTCAGCCGGAGCACCCGCTCAACATTAGCCGTGGGAATCACAAATAGTTGCCCGCCCGATTCCACAAAGGTTCCCCGGAAGGTTGCCATACTCAGGGGAAGCACCATCCGGAAGGTGGAACCGCCCCCCACCATGGTACTGACGGAGACTGAACCACCCAATTCTTCCACCCGCTCCATGACGATGGCCAGACCGAGACCCCGGCCTGAGAGATCCGTGATGATGGGACTGGTGGATATGCCTGATCTGAAGATAAACCGGGTCAGGTCTTCCTGGGCGAGGCGGGAGGCCTCCTCCTGGTTCAGGGCACCCGCCTTGACGGCGGCCAGTTTGACTTTCTGGAGATCAATACCCCGTCCGTCATCGGTGATGATGATCTCGACCTTGCTGCTTTCAACCTGGGCGATGGAAAGATGAATATTTCCCCGGCGCAGTTTACCCAGTCGTTCCCGCTCGGCGGGTCGCTCGAGACCATGGTCAATGCTGTTTCGGACAAGATGGATGAGAGGATCTTTCAATTGTTCCAGAATCCGCTTGTCTATCTCGACCTCGCCACCGGTCACCTTGAGATCCGCCTCCTTGCCTTGTTCGCGGCACACATCCCGGATCATTCGGGGCAGGGGCTCCAGTAGCGAAGAGAAGGGGAGCATCAGCACCTTCTTGGCATCCTCCAGGAGATTGTCAACCATCCGGTTCAGTTGCCGGTGATCCTCCTGACTTGTCTTGGTGAGGGCGGCTATTTTTCCATCAAGCGTCTCGATGAGGGACTGATCCTGGGCAAGGCATTCCAAAACACGTTTCAGACTGGCCAGTACCCGTGTGTCGCGGTGGGACCGTGTCTTCATGGAATCCGCCAGAATCTGGAGGGAGGGTTGTTCGCCGGAAATAATCCGGGAATTCTTTTTTATCTCTGCCAGTTGGGCACGAAGTGAGACCAGTTCCTCAGACCTCTGAGTGGAGGCCAGTTTTGCGGAGAGCAGTTCCTCAACCTGAAGCAGAAGCGCATCCAGCCTGGCGGCGGGAAGACGAATGGTTCCCTCGCCGGGCGTGTGGGTGGCGGGATGAGGGGCGGAAGGAGCTGGTGAGTCAGGGACCGCGGCGGGCTTTGTTTCCTGTTGTGGTGTAGAGGAAGCCAGGGGGGGCTGAGTGGCTATGTGTCCCTCGGAAGAGTTCAGGCTGGAATCCGCGGATGAAACGGCCACGGTGATCCGGCCAAGTTCCTCAATCAATTCACTGGTCCCTGACACGTCTTGCCCGGGAGAGGCGGCCAGCATGTCCTCAATTTTATCCACACCCCGGATCAGGGTTTCAATCGCAAAGGCCGATAGCCTGATGAGACCCTTTTTGGTTGCGGCTAGAACGGTTTCCATGGCCTGACAGATGGACTCAACAGAACGCAGGTCGATGGCCCTGGCCGCTCCTTTCAGGCTATGGATAGCCCGGAAGACGGTTTCAATTGTAACTCCTCCTTCATGAGATTGCATTTGCTTGAGACAACGGATTGAATCCGGTTTGCGACAGCCGCAAGATTAGTGTCTTTTGTCGATTCCGCTATGCCGGCAATATCCTTGTCGATGGAGACCACCATATTGCTGTAATGGTCCAGATAGCTTTGATCCCCCGACACCAGATACCCCCGCAAGCCGGCCTCGGCATTTTCCATGCGGAGCATGACATGCCCCAATTCATCGATGGTGGAATGGGCGTCAGCCACCCATTCCGCGTTTTCGATTCCGTGATGCACATTTTGATAGGTGGTCACGCTCACGATCAGCAGCAGGATCAATGCGCACCCGTAACCCAGTCCGATTTTGGTCCCGATGGATATTTTCATGATTGCTTTCCCCCTTTGTTTTGTCTGTTTTATTTTTAATCTTACTGTTGAACCAGATCGCGAAGTTCCTTACCCATAACGTTCAGGTTTTTGGCCGTCTCATCCAGCTGCCGCGTACCTTCCACATTTTGTTCGCTCGCCTGCTTGATGCTTTCCATGGCTACGGTAACCTGATCCACACCGGCAAACTGCTGCTGGATGGAGACCGAGATTTGCGAGGAGGCCTCAGCGGCCGTTTCAATGTTCCGGGCCAGGCTCAGGATAGCCTCGCCGGCCCTGGTTGCCTGCGCGGAGCCGGTGCTGACTGCGTTGCCGGCCTGTTCGGTCGCCATGACGGCGGTGTTGGTGGCGCGCTGGATGTCGCTCAGGATGCCGCGAACCTGGTTGGTTGCCTGTTTGGACTGCTCGGCCAGGTTTTTGACTTCCTGGGCTACGACAGCGAAACCCCGCCCGTGCTCGCCGGCCTTGGCGGCCTCAATGGCGGCATTAACGGCAAGCAGGTTAGACTGCTCGGCGATATCGTCCACCGAGGCGATGATCATGCCAATGGCTTGGCTCTGCTCGCTCAACCGGGTCATGCTGGCGGCGACCGATTCCACCTGTTCCCGGATCCGGGTCATGCTGTCGGCGGAGGCCCGCACGGCCTCCTCGCCGGATTGGGAAATACGGACGGTTTCCCGGGCACCAGAGGCCACCAACTTGGATTTTTCAAGGGCGACCTCAGCTGTTTTCTTCACTTCTTCAGATGTGGTGGTGGTTTCCGTGACCGACGAGGCGGTTTGTGTGGTGGATGCGGCCAGTTGAGACACGGTTGCCGAAATCTCGCTGGCGGCGGCGGAGAGGGTGTTGGCCACGCCAATCACACCGCGCATGGGGCGGGTGATGCTCAGGGTAATGGCCACGCCGGTGACCAGCATCAGGACGATGGCGGCGAGAACTCCGTATCGGATGGTCGCCATCGTCAAGGTATTCCCGGCGGCCTCCTCCTTGGCATGGGCGGTCAGCCTATTGTTTTCCTCACGGGTGATGTCGGCGATCACGCCACGGAGGTCGTCAGCCAGCGCTTCGCTTTTTCCATTTTTCAGATCGTCCATGGCGGCATTTGTCATGCCCGCTGAGCGCGAGGCGACTTCTGTCGTGAGCATGGCGCTCCGGGCGCGGACCAGCTCCCCCATTTTTTTCAGGGAGGTTAGGATGTCGACATCGACTTCCTGATTGGTGATATCCGCCATGTCCTTCTCGATGTTCATGACCAGGTTACTGTAGTGGTCGAGGTAACTGTTGTCCCCGGTCAGGAGATAACCGCGAACGCCAGCCTCTGCCTCGCTAATTCTCAGTGCAACATGACCGATCTCAATGATCGTCGTGTTTTCCTGATCAGTGATCAGGGAATTGGCGATGCCCTTGACTACGTTGTGATACGCCACACCACCCACTGCACCCAGCAAGACCAAAGCGATCAGGTAGCCGGTGCCAATTCTGATTCCGATAGGTATTCTCATTATTATTCTCCTTATTCAGTCATCAAATCGATTCGTTTACAATAATTGAAGGACTTGCCAGAAGGCGTCCCGCATCCAATACAATCAATCGCTCTCCGGTAACGCCCTTCAAATACTCCTCCCGGATACCGGTCAGGGTGGGGAGGGCGGGCTGGAGGTCATCGATGCCAATCCGGCGCGTGCAGGTGACGGAATCAGCAAGGATTCCACATTCCATCTTGTGAGACCGCAGGACAATGACCCTGCTTCGGTCGCTCAATCCCTGGTTGGGTAACTCGAAAAAGCTGTGCAAGTCCACGATGGATAGGATTTCCCCGCGCAGATTGGTCAGGCCCAGTACAAACGACGGGGCCCCCGGCAGGGGAGTCAGGTATTTGAGCGGATACACTTCCCTGACGTATCCGGATTCAATGGCGTAGGTTTCATCGGACAGCTTGAAAACGACCGTTGAGGTCGGTGGCCAGGATGGTGATTTTCCAGTTTGCGATGTCAGGGATGACCCGTCTCAGGGAAATGGCCACGGAATAGGGCTCCTCGCCCGTGCTGCATCCGGCACACCAGATCCGCAGGCGTTTTTCATCGTTTTGTTTCTGACGGATCAGTTCAGGAAGAACCTGCTGCTCCAGAAGCGTGAACTGTTCGGGATTCCTGAAAAAATAGGTTTCCCCGATGGTCAGGTGTCCTGCCAATTCTTCGATTTGAAGCTTGGAAAGGGGAGTGCTCAGCAACCATTCGACATATTTTTCAACATGACGATGTCCTGCCTGCCGGGCGGCGGTATGAAGCCCGCGTTCAAGGTCAGACCGGCGAGCGATGGGGAAATGCAACCCCATGCGGTTGTTTACGAACCCGGTGACCTGATGATACAGGGCGTCAGGCAGGGTTGGTACGGGTATCGGTTGATGAAAGTGTGCTGTCAATGAGTTCTCCCTCATCAAGCGAGAGCAGACTGGCTAGATCGTGAATCAGCAGTAATCCATCGGACAATTTAGCAACGCCACGGAACTGCTGGTTTGCCGGAAGGATGCCGCTGGACTCGGCGATTGTGCCCGGGGTCAGTTCGAAAAGATTTTCCACCTCGTCGGCGACCAGTACCACGGAGCGCGCTCCCGCTTTGGCGATAATGAACCGGTCGCTGAGCCGGACCGGCTTGTCGGGCAGATTGAATTTTCTTCGCATGCTGATCACGGGCATGACCTGCCCCTGCACATTGATCACCCCCATGGCGCAGGCGGGAAAGCCCGGAACGGGCGTCACCTCCACGGCGCGGATGATGCGAAGGACAGTCTCTGCGGGAAGACCGAATCGGTCTTCTCCGAGTCGATACCCCAAAATTTTCTGTGTCAGGCCTTCCGTTGGTAGGGCATTCATGCTTTTTTATCCCCCTTTTCACAGCGAATTTTACACAGAGTTCTGTTACTTGAAAGGGATATTTTTCGTCCCGAAGCAGTTTTCAGTCATTTTTCATGCGTGAGCCGGGCGATGAACATTCCGTTACAGAAATTCTCCCACGGATTGATCCTGAGTCGGCCATCGCAGGGATTTCCGTTCAGGGGGTTGATGAAGTGGGCCAGCTTAAACCCCGGTGAGTCGGATAGGAACTGGCTAATGATTTTCTCATTCTCATCCTGGGTGACGGAACAGGTGGCGTAGACCAGGACCCCGCCTGGTTTCAGGCGGGTGGCGCAGGCGCGAATCAACTGCCCTTGAAGTCGGATGAGGTGCGCGACCGCTACCGGTGTCGTTCGCCAGCGGGCATCGGGGTTGCGATGCCAGGTGCCCGTTCCGGAACAGGGGGCATCAAGCAGAATGCCGTCAAAAGTGCCTTCGGGCGGGGATTGCCGGACACTATCCCAGCGGGCCGTGGTAATGCCCGTGAGTCGTTTTTCACTCATCCGGCGGGTCAGTTCAGTCAGGATGGTGGGACGAATGTCCGTGGCGAGCAGGGAGACGGAGGGACCGCCCAGTGACGCAAGGTGAAAGGCTTTTCCGCCCGACCCGCAACAGGCATCCCACCAGCGTTCGCCCGGGCGTGGGCCGCAGATCAGTCCCGTTACCTGGGACGCCAGATCCTGGATATCAAGCCGGTCCCGGATGGGGCGGGGGAGGGCGCGAAGGTTGATGCCGCGCCTGACGGATAGAGCGGAGGTGACAAGCGGATGAGCTGTCGGTTCGGTGCCTTGCTGTTGTAGTGCGGTTACAATGGAGTTGCGATCAGCCGGGTTGGCTCGAAGCCATGTTTGAGGTGGCGTTTGGAAAGCCTCGAGCAGGCGGACAGAATCCGGCCCCAGCATCGGAACGACCCAGTCGGGAACGAGTTGGGAAAGAGAGCATGCCATCCCGGCGATCCGGCTTAGTTCCACTGATTTTTCAGATGGGGAAAGTGGCCCCAGGGGAATTAACGCGGTGTCGGGCAGTCCTGCCCGGGATGACAATTTTCGAATGGCCGGGTGAATGTCTTCGGATTCCAGGAGATTAGCAAAGACCCCGATAGCTTCGGGTGATTGCGCAATGCGGTCAAGCCATCCTTTCCATCGAAAATAGGAAAAAATCGTCCCGGAAAACAACCGGCGATCACGGGAGCCGAACTCCGGGTGCTCGTGATAAAAATGGGAGAGATAAGAATCCAGTGGGCTGCCTTCCGCGACGATGGCCTGCACCCTGCCGAGAATCTCCACCAACAGGTCGGCTTGACGCTCGTAAATCCGCTCAGCCCGGGCGGGATCCATCAGGAGTTCCCCAACTGGTTCAGGAACAGGCCCGTGTAGAGGAATCCCATCCGGAATTGTTCGACGGAATAGGATTCATTCGGGGCGTGGATGTTATCCTCCTCGCTTCCGAATCCAACCAGCAGCACATCGCCCCCGGCAATGGCGGGCAGATGCGAAAGGATGGGAACAGAGGCGCCTTCCCACAGGAAGGCCGTGGGAAGCGGTGAAATTTCGCCGAGCACCCGCCGGGCCGTCACGACGGCGGGTGAATTCAGGGCTACGCGAAGGGCAGCTCCGCCCGCTCCCTGCTCAGTGATGGCGAGCGTCAGTCCGTTCGGAACCTGCTGTTGCAGGTGTCTGGTAATCAGTTTTAAAATGCGCTCTGGACATTGGCCGGGCACGAGGCGCGCCGATATTTTGGCCATTGCCTGTGCGGCGATGATCGTTTTGCTGCCCGCCCCTCCATAGCCGGAATGAATTCCATTAAGGTCAATGGCCGGACGGAATCCGGATCGCTCGACGGGTGTGTACTGGAGTTCCCCACCAACGGGTAGAAGGCCGGTGACGGTCTTGTACCAGGCTGGATCGATAGGTTGGGCGTTGGCCAACGCACGTTCCTCGGGCGTGGGATCCTGAACATTATCGTAGAATCCTTCCACCGCCACCCGTCCGTCATCCTTATGAAGCGAGGCGATCATCCGGCAGAGCGCGTTGGCGGGATTGGGAATGCGGCCGCCATGGACGCCCGAATGCAGGTCGTGATCCGGTCCTGAGAGGACGGCGGTCAGGTGGACAATGCCCCGCAAGCCCATGGTAATGGTCGGCGCGCCGGAACTGACGGCGCTGGTATCGGCCGCCATGACGATATCCGCGGCGAGGGCGGCCTGTTCCCGATGAAGCACCTTGATGATGGGCATTTCTCCAGTTTCCTCATCACCCTCGATCAGGAGTTTCAGCGTGACGTGAAGCGCATCGGCACGAATCAAGGTTTCAATCGCCTTGATGGCGGCAAAAAGCTGGCCCTTGTTGTCCTGTGCACCGCGGGCAAACATCCGGTCATTAATCAAAGTGGGTTCGAAGGGCGGTGTTTTCCAAAGCGACACTGGATCCTCGGGTTGAACATCGTAGTGCCCGTAGAATAGCACGGTGGGAGAATCCGGTTTTCCGGCCCGCTCGGCAAAGACGAGCGGGTGTGACTCCGTGGGGATAAGCCGCGTGGTGAAGCCCAGCGCGGCGAGATGATCGGCCAGCCATGTGGCGCACCGGGCGCATTCCGCTTTTCTTTCGGCGTTGGTGCTGACACTGGGGAAACGCAGAAAATCCTGCCATTCCTCAATAAACCGATCCTTGTGTGTGGCGAAGTGTGATTGAAGTGTTGCTTGTTTCATCGGGCTCATAGGAGGCGAGCCGCCAACGCCGCCAATGTACTGCGCTCACTCTTGGTCAGTGTTACATGGCCGTGCAGGGACTGGGTCTTCATATGTTCCACCGCATAGGCCAGGCCGTTGCTACTGGCGTCCAGGTAGGGGTTGTCGATCTGATAGGGGTCGCCGGTAAGAATCATTTTTGTGCCTTCCCCGGCACGACTGACGATGGTTTTGATTTCGTGCGGAGTCAGGTTCTGGGCCTCATCCACGATCACGAACTGCCGGGGAATGGAACGGCCACGGATGTAGGTGAGCGCCTCCAGTTCAATGATTTCGTCGCGTTGGAGCTTCTCAATTTTTTCCCGGACGGTGTTTTTATGTTCACCGGAACTGGTCTTCAGCATGAGGTAGGTCAGGTTGTCGAAGATCGGCATCATCCAGTTGGCGAGCTTCTCTTCCTTGTGTCCCGGCAGATACCCGATATCCTTTCCGAAGGGCATGATGGGGCGGGTGACCAGGATCCGGTCGTACCGTTTTTGAACCATGACTTTTTCCAGGCCTGCGGCAAGGGCCAGCAGGGTTTTTCCGGTTCCCGCCTGTCCGACCAGAGTCACCAGTTGAACCGAGTCATCCATCAGGAGTTCCAATGCCATGCGCTGTTCGCGGCTGCGCGGCTTGATGTGGAAGACGCTTTCGATTTTCGGGTTCATCGGCACGATGGTGCCATTGCCGCCGGCGCGGCCGAGGGCGGTCAGGTGCTCGGTGCCTTCTGAGATCAGGTTGACGAATTCGTTGGGGAGCAGATCCAAGTCGGGAATCTCCACGCTCCGGTTGGCATAAAAGGCATCAATGATCTCGGGTTTTACGATGACTTCACGATAGCCGGAAAACAGTTCATCGAAGTTGATTTTCTGTTTTTCGAAGTCCATGACCTCGATGCCGAGCGCATCAGCCTTGATGCGTGCATTGATGTCCTTGGAAACAAAATAGACACGTTCCCCTTGCTTATGGAGCCAATAGGCCACGCGGATGATCTTGTTGTCGGGGATTTCCTCCTCCAGTCCGCTGTCGCCAACCGGTCGTGATCCGACGATGATTTTGAGGATTCCGCCATTATCCATTTTAACGCCGTCGCCGAGGCGGCCATGTTCGCGGAGCGCGTCGAGTCGACGGATGACGCCTCGGGCGTTGCGTCCCAATTCGTTGGTTTCCTTCTTGAACTTGTCGAGTTCCTCAATGACCGGCATGGGAAGGACGACCGTGTTGTCGGCGAAGGATTCGATGCAGGTGTGGTCATGTAACAGGACGTTGGTATCCAGGACAAATGTTTTATTGCTCATAAATGGTTGCGTTACTCCTTTGTTAGCGGGACATGGGCGGATATTCTCCCGATGAAAGGGGATCTTGGCAAGCAATTCCCGTTAGAATCGGCGTGGACATGGGGAAGGTCGGTGGCTATAATGCGGCCACAGGCGGAGTTGTAGGATATGAAAAAAATTCCGATTGCGATTTTGTTGGGCTTATTCTTGAAGGGATTCCCTTGTCTCGCAGGGGAGTCGGCTGTCCGGACGATTGTCACCACCTTTTACCCGATCCAGATTGCGGTGCTGAATGTGACTGCTGGGGTGGAGGGGATTCATGTAGTCAATCTGGCGGCCCCCACGACCGGTTGCCTGCATGATTACCAACTGACCCCTCGTGACCGGGCGATTTTGTCCCGTGCCGACAGGGTGGTGGCAAATGGCGCGGGGATGGAGTCTTTTCTGGATAGTCTGGCTTGGCTTCGCCCTGCAGTCCGGATCATTGATGCCAGCGCCGGAATTGATTTATTGGTGTCGGGGGGCGTCACGAATTCCCATGTCTGGCTCAGTCCATCACGTCATATCCGGCAGATTCAGACGATTGCCGCCGGGTTGGCTGCCTGGGATCCTGTTAATGCCGGGTTATATCAGGCCAACGCCTTGCGATATGAGGGTGAACTCAAAACTCTGAAAGCGGAGATGACTCGAGGGCTGGGTGAACTCAAGACCCGTGACATCATCACCTTTCATGAAGCCTTCCCCTATTTTGCTGATGAACTCGGCTTGAAGGTGGTGGCGGTGATTGAGCGGGAGCCGGGCACCGAGCCGTCGGCAGGCGAGTTAGCTGCGTTGATCAGGCAGGTTAAGGCGAGTGGCGTGAAGGCCTTGTTTGTGGAGCCGCAATATCCCGCCAAGTCCGCCGAGGCGATTGCCCGGGAAACCGGAGCGGGGCTTTATCGTTTGGATCCCGTGGTTTCAGGTCCGGTGGCACCCCATGCTTATCTTGATGTGATGAGGTTGAATTTGATTCAATTGCGACGCGCCTTGAACTGAGCGGAATCGTTTTTTTATGAACTCTTGTTTCGTTGAAAATCTAGATTTCGTATTCCTGATATACGGGCTGGCTTTTTTCCTGCTGGCCATGGTTGCCTTTTCCATGGCTCAAGTCCGGGGGCAGGGTGTGTCCTGGATCTGGCTAGGTCTTTTTGGCGCTGTGCAGGGCCTCAATGAGTGGGTCGATATGGTGGTACCCGCGTTAGGCGAGTCGGGTGTCTTGATATGTACGCGGTCCGCTCTTCTCATTATAGCCTTTCTGTTTCTGTTTGAATTCGGGCGGCACAATGTGGTCTGGTCGGGCGGGGTTCGGGTGGAAAGATGGATTTACGTGCCGTTGTTGTTGCTGCTGGGTGCGGTCGCGTTTCGATTCGGGTATTCAGTGCTGATGTCTTCGGTGCGTTATGTTCTGGCGTTTCCGGGTGGATTACTGGCAGCCATGGCACTGTGGCAATGGGGAACCCCTTTGGCGGAGAGGAAGCGGAATTTTCTCCACAGGCTTGCGGCCGTGACCATGGCCGGTTATGCGGTATTGTCGGGCTTGGTGGCGCCCCGGGCGGACTTCGGGCTCGCCGCGATTTTCAATGCGGATTCGTTCTTCGCGGCCACCGGAATGCCCATCCAGTTATTCCGTTGCGGTATGGCCTGCATTATTGCAATCGTCATTTGGCGTGAACATTTTATCTGGCGTAGAGATTGGCTTTCCGGCGCGGCTATCAAGTGGATTGTGCGTTTGGAGTGCGGTGCCGGGTTGGTTGTTCTGATGATTCTGATTTTCGGCTTTGTGTCGGTGAGTCGGGTTCAGCATGTCGCCGGGGATGAGTCCCGGGCAGGGCTCCTGAATACGAGTCGGTTGATTGAGGCCGCCATTAATCCAGAACGGGTAGCGCGGGTGTCGACTCTTAACAGTCCGGATTACGCCCGACTCAGGAAACAGTGTCAGGCGATGGCGGATTCGGGTCTTGATATCCGCTATCTGTATCTCATGCGGCGGGAGGAGGGGAAGATCATTTTTCTCCTTGATGTGGAGCCGTCCCGGTACCGGGGTGTTTCGGCTGTTCCGAATGCCCGGCTTGGGGATGTTTATCAGGATGCGCCACCTGAAATTAGTCGTGTCTTTGAAACCGGCACCAGTGTGGTTCTGAAAACAGCCTATTCGGATCGCTGGGGTTGTTTTGTTTCCGCTTACTCACCTATCCTGGATCCTGAGTCCGGAAAGGTTCTGGCAGTTCTCGGGGTGGATCAGGCAGAGGCCTGGCTGGGTAGAAGCCTCCTTCAAAAGCGACTCCTCCCGCTTCTGGTGACTGCCCTGCTCGCCCTTTTGACTATGATGTTCACATTGATTTGGCTCAGAATCGGGGAAGATGCTCAGCTTAAGACTCTTTCATTGTTGCGGACGCAGGGTCAGCAGGAAGCCCTGTGGAAGCTCGCCGATGCGGTCAACATCACCGCGGAGAATTCTATTTCAGCCTGGCAGCGGATTGCGGAGGAAGCCGGACGGGTCATCAGGGTGAATCATGTTGCGATCCTGTTCATTGACCCGGCGAAGCAGGAATTTCGTCTAGAGGATCGTTTTGAGACGGCCCGGAGTCGTCATTTCGCCGGAGAGATTATTTCAGGGAAGACCTATGAAGCCCTGAAGGATGTTCTCGATGAGGGCCGCATTCTGGCGGTGGATGAGGTCATGTCAGATGGACGAATTTCCGGCTTGAAGGCATGGTGTCAGGAATGGGGGAGTCGGAGCGTACTGTTTGCCCCATTCAAGCTGGACGGGAAAGCTGGTGGAGTCATTGTATTTTCACAGACTGGCTCAGACCGGAAATGGCTGAGTGATGAAGTGCGGTTTGCGTTTGAAGTGGCGAATCTGGTGTCGCGGAGTTTGGCGAATTGCGAGCGGGATCGGGCGGAAAAGGCCCTCAGCAAGGCCCATGAGGAGCTTGAAGTTCGTATCCGGGAGCGGACGGAGCAGTTGTTCCAGAAAAACAAACAACTCAAACTTGAAATTGATGAGCGGAGGCGGCTTGAGGCTGAGCGTGATAAGCTCGAAGCACAGGTCAGGCAGGCCCAGAAAATGGAAAGTCTCGGGGTCATGGCGGGGGGCATTGCTCACGATTTCAACAATATCCTCATGGCCATTCTGGGCAATGCCGAGCTTGCCAGAATGGAAATGCCTCCGGGAAGCCCGGTGCGTGATTATATTGAGGATATCGAGAAGTCTGCCAACCGGGCGGCTGTCTTGTCGACCCAGATGCTGACTTACTCCGGACGGGCGTTCATCCAAATCCATGCTGTTGATTTAAACGCTCTCATCAGGGACATGAGTGGAATGCTGGAGGTGGCGGTGGGTAAAAAAGTGACCCTCCTGTACTCTTTGGAGGAGACTCTGAAAACGCTGGACGGGGATTCCTCGCAGATCGGCCAGATTCTGATGAACCTGGTGATCAATGCCGCGGAGGCGATCGGGGATGAGGCCGGCGTGATTACCATCCAGACAGGAACCCTCTGGTGTGATGCGGCCATGCTGGTCTCCCTGTGGGTGGCCGAAACCATGCCGGAGGGGGAATACGTTTACCTCGAAGTCCGGGACACAGGGTGTGGAATGGAGCAGGGAATCCTGCCCCAGATTTTCGACCCGTTTTTTACGACCAAATTTGCGGGACGGGGGCTCGGGCTGGCCGCCGTGATCGGGATTGTCAGAGGGCACAGCGGCACCATTCAGGTTAGCAGTGAGACGAAGCAGGGAACCACATTCCGCGTGTATTTCCCGGTTGGGCGACTGGCGTCAGAACCTCCGAAAAAGCCTATTGCGCGGGATAAATTCAGGAGGCATGGAGCGATTCTTCTTGTGGATGATGAGGAGCAGGTGCGGGAACTGGGTGTGAGATTTATTGAGCGACTTGGATACCGGGTGGTGGAGGCTGTTGACGGCTTTGACGCCATCGAGAAATTCAAGCAGAATCAGGCCGATATCCGGTGTGTCCTGATGGATCTGACCATGCCGCAATGCGATGGATATGAGGCGCTGCGGGAACTTTTGAAATTGGACCCTTCGGTCAAGGTGATTCTCTGCAGCGGCTACATCAAGGAAGAAGTTTTGGCCCGGTTTCCGGAGCTGAAAGTGGATGGATTTCTTCATAAACCCTACGGGTCTGAAGCGTTGGCAATTCAGGTGGCGGAAACGCTCCGGGGTGACCCTCGCGACGCGCTGGGATGAATAGGCATTGTCTCGGATTTTTTTTTTGGTACATTCCCATTTTTCGCTATCGGGAAACTTGTGATGTGAATCAGAATGGGAAGGCATTGGTCATGAACTTTATTGCCTGTGGGATTTGTTTTCTACTCTGCCTGACAACGACGGTGCTCGCGGCGCCTGGGGCTGGTTCTAGCGACAAGGAGTGGAATGCCACTCCGAACGACGTGAACAATCTCCTGAAGAGCATGAAGGATCTGATCAACGTCAGCTACAAGACGGAGGTCGCGTCGCTCGACCAGATTGACTCGGATCCGGCTAAAAACCCCATCCTGTACCGATCTGGCCATTACAATTATTCCTACACCGAGGGGCAGCGTCAGAAGCTCC
Source organism: uncultured bacterium (assembly GCA_903958395.1). Taxonomy (GTDB): domain Bacteria; phylum Verrucomicrobiota; class Kiritimatiellia; order CAIKKV01; family CAITUY01; genus JAABPW01. The sequence goes on from CAJBSZ010000449.1 coordinate 22,616, forward strand.
GTGCCTACGCGCTGTCGGGCGGCATGTTGATCTATAACACCGGTTTGGGCTCGGCCCCGTTTTACCGATCCACCGTCAGGGAGCTGGGGTTGATGTTTCCCGAGCAGCCGATTCAGCGGTTAACCTCGGATCATCCGGTTTTTCACTCATACTATGACCTGGATCAAGTCAAGTATTGTCCCGGCGTCCGAAAGTCGGGGTTTATGGGGAGCGAGCCCTGGTTTGACGGGGTGGAAATCAATTGCCGTGTAGTAGCGCTCGTTTCACGGTGGTGTATGGCAGTGGGATGGGAAGACAAGGTGGAACCCCAGTTCCAGGCGTATGAGCCGGCTTCAGCCAAAAAGATCGGGGTGAATATCTTCTCTTATTCCTCGGCCATGCGGGCATGGGCCAAGAGTCAGGCTCAGGCTATCAAGTTCGTTGATAAGCCGGAATCCGGAGCCGACAAGGTGGCGATGGTTCAGGTGGTCTACGATGGCATTTGGAAGACACGGCACGCGGGGTTGTCCGTGCTGCTGCAGACGTTCAACAATAAGACGGAAGTGCCCGTGAAATACGCGATCAAGGAGACCCGGCTCACGGATCCTGCCATTTTCAATGCGCCGCTACTGTATCTAACCGGGCATGAATTCTTCACATTGCGAAAGGGGGAGGCGGAGCAGCTCAAGAAATACCTTGAGAACGGGGGGTTTCTGTTGGCCGAGGCGTGCTGCGGGCGGAAGGGATTTGACTTGTCATTCCGCCAGTTGATGGCCTCCGTATTCCCGGGCAATGCCCTGAAAGCCATCCCGTTGGGCAATGTGATTTACAAGACGCCAAATGATGTGCAGAGGGTGGGGGTGACCCCGGCGTTGCAGCAGGATATGGGGATGGCGGTGATTCCTCCGCGGTTGGAGGGGATTGAATTGAGCGGCCATGTGGCTGTGATCTACAGCCCCTTCGGCATGGCGGGTGGCTGGGAAATGTCGCAGAGTCCCTATGCGCGCGCCTATGACGACATCAGTTCTCAGCGATTGGGACAAAACATCCTGATGTATGCGGTGACACAATGATGCGGGCAGAACTCAGTCGGTGTGTGGCTGTGGTGTGCTTGCTTTGGGGTGTCTCCCTTGCGCAGGGGGCCGTCCCGAGCGGAAATGAAGTTGCCCGCGACCTGACGTTTGCGAAGACCCCCACGATGCGGAAAATGATTCTCGACGAGGCGCTCGGGAAGCCGCATTTCTTCCGGTACCTTCAGATTTTGGAAATGGAGTCAGGAGTGGAGCAGGGGTGTCCTGTCATTAAACTGATCACTAGTGAGCCGAGTTCCAAGATGTTCATCAAGTTCAAGGTGGTGAAAACGCTCTCCCTCGGAAAGTTGAAAGAGGCTCCCGAGTCCACGGTGGGTGATGCCATTGCCGTCACCGGGAACATTCAGAGCGTGGATCCGGTGAAGCGCGTTATGGTTGTGGATCCGGTGATTGTGCGCTACAAGGATCTTCTGGCCCGAAAGGGCGGCAAAGAAATGCTTCAGGAACGGGATTCCTCCGGAGTGGTGTATTCTTTTACGGGTGGTAAAGAGCCTGTGAACCTCTCAAAGCGCGACGAGGATCTTGTCCAGTATGAGGAAAAAATCCTCGCCGAACGTGGCAAGGATGGTTGGGCCCGGTTCCTGCTGGATGAAATAGCCAAGCGGGACAAGGTTGAGAAGGCGGCGCGAGCCAAGCTTGATATTTATAAAAAAGAGACGGTGACAGAGGATTTCAAGGTTCCCGCGCAGAGCGTGATTACCGGCGATGAAGATTGAGTTGTAAGTTCCATGGCCAAGACACCCAAACCTACTAAAAATGATGCCGTCAAGGTGTCCAAGGAGCCCCGAGGGGAGGGGATTAAGGCGTTTCTCAACTCCGAGGAAATGCACAAGCTCAGCCGGATCGTGCTGATGTCCCGCTATGTGGTTGAAGGAAACCTCTCGGGTGCGCACCGGAGCCCTCTGAAAGGCGCCAGTTCGGAATTTGCAGATCACAAGGCCTACGGGGTGGGGGACGATCCCAAGCACATTGACTGGAAGGTGTTGAGCCGGACGGATCGTTATTACATCAAGCGCTACGAGGATGAAACCAACCTGCGGGTGTACATCATCCTGGATCGCAGCAACTCCATGGGGTACGGCAGTGCCGGCCTCCGGAAATATGATTTTGCCTGTCGCCTGGCTGCCGCCCTGGGTTACGTGGTAGTCAAGGCCCGGGATTCCGTGGGATTGTTCGTATATTCCGACAAGATCGACATGGAGGTGGAGCCCCGGAACTCGCTCAACCACCTTCATAATATGCTTAAACGGTTGCAGGGAATTGAGCCGGCTTCCACAACCAACACGGCGGAGACGCTGCACCAGATCGCCGCCTCGATCCACAAGCGCGCCCTGGTGGTCGTGATTTCAGACCTGCTGGATAATGAAAAGGAAGTCAATCTTGCGCTCGCCCATTTCCGAAAGCGGCTTCACGACGTGATTGTGTTCCATGTTCTTGATCCCGTAGAGGTTGATTTGTCGCTCAAGCAGGGGTTTGAGTTTGAGGACATGGAAACCGGGGAGCTGCTGACTGTGGATCCACGGGCCTTGGCGGCCGATTACCAGAAGGTGTTCGGGGAATTCCTGAAGCAGTACCGGACAACCTGCGAGGGGATGAAGGTGGATTACCGCCTGGTTCAGACCGATCAATCCGTGGAGACTTATGTGAGGGCGTATCTGGAAGAGCGCCGGAGACAGCCGAAGTAGCGTTATGATTTCCTTCCTTAATCCCATATTCCTGGCGTTCGGGGGTGCTTTGCTCATTCCCCTGGTTCTGCACATGATCCAGTCGAGCCGTACGGTGCGTCTGCCGTTCAGTACGATTCGTTTCCTTCAACTTGCGGCCAAGCGGTCGTCGCGCCGCATCAAGATGGAAAATCTCCTGTTGTGG
>CAJBSZ010000450.1 GCA_903958395.1 uncultured bacterium
GCACCGGTTCACCGACCTCACTCATAATATTAGAGACACGCTCAGTATCCTGCCCCTCATGCCGCTCGACCCCGCTCTCGACCTGACCGATCCGCTCTCGATAACGTATGCCGCCGATCAGTTCTTCACTGTTTATCGCAACCTGCTCATGCGCGTGACCCCGGACGGCTACGACTGGCCCTGCTGGCCCGAAGCGTCCGGCAAGAATCCGGCGATGGATGTGAAGGGCTGCCGTTCGCGGATCAACCTCACCTGCACAGTGCTGCTCGGTAATCGTAACGTGCCCAAATGCGTTTGGGATAAGGCCGCGCCAACGCCTATGGACGTGATCGAAAAGGAAGCGGAGGCGGCGGCCCGCATGGCGGCCCTCATGGGTTGTTCAGCGCCTTCCTGGGTGGAGGCCGCCCGTAGCGATGCCTTGAGCGTCTGCAAGGGCGAGCCGCCCAGCGCTCTCGCCAATCTCCTGAGGCAAGCTAAACCGGCAGCTTTGTCGGAGCCGGAGCGCATCTCGGATCCCGCCCCCTACTCGGGCATGTATTTTCTGCGCGACGCATGGACACCGGGCGCGGAATCGTTCTTCCAGTATGCCTTCCCCGCCCGTACCCAGGGTGATGACGTGTTTGCCCTCCCGAAAGATGGACAGATCATGGGTTACGGTGCTATGCGCTATGACTTGCTGAAGGAGGGCCGCCCGCTTGTGCTGTCGGAAGCGATCGCGATCGACAAGAAAGCGCCTAACGGACAATACGGCGCCGTCCGATCGGGAGGCAAAGTCACCTATTCCGTCATGCCCAGACGTCAGGTCATCGACACCCGCTTTCATTCCTCGTCGTTGCTTGAGATGGCGGAAGCACGGCGCAATGATCCCTACTCCCGCCGGGAGAATGTGCGCGGGGATTGGTACAACATGTTGGCTACCAATTCCGTCATCGATAACACGCCGCTGTTCGGGGTGACCGCCTCGCGGCAGATCTTCCATGTCCGCGGCGAGGGGATTTGGATCGTCGCCGACCGCATCGAGAATCCTTCAGAGAAGGAACACGAATACAGCGCCTTTTGGACTTACCCGGCCCTGGTGACTGCCAAGGGAATGAACAAAACCGTCCGCGACTGGGTCGCGGCGGGTTTCAATACACTCCACGAAGAAAAGGGGCGCATTCGCACCGCCATTCCCGGCTTTGCCAACCTCTCGACCTACCTGTTCGGACCCGAGTTCCGCATGATCAACCGCCTCCGGCCTGATGGCGCGTACGAGACGTTCGAGAAGACACAGCTTCAGGTGATCAAGGAGGCGCTCGATAACGGCATCCCCGAGGCGACACTGATGCTGTTGGATAATGATCCAGCCAAGTGTCTGGGGCTACGGCAGGTGGGCATCCTCTGGAAGGGGACGGGCAATCAGGCGTTGGTCACCTTGCATTATACGCGGGAGCCGATGGCGAAGCCGGAAGATCAATTCAAGAACGAGTTGCGGGAGATCGAACCGCTCACGGGCGCCAAGGGCGTGACCGGCTTCCGCGCACTCACCCATAAGGGCGTTCCAGTCTTCTTTCAATCGGGACCGGGGCGCGTGAACGCGCTCGCGGCTGGCGCCGCCCGGGTCCGCGGCGAGAGCCTGCTTGCGATTGAAAAAGACGGCGGGATCGCGGGAGTGGCACTCGGAACGGACGGCGCTATCGCTCTGCGAGATAAACAGTACCGCGCCGGAACGGCCGATTTCGAGTATCGTCTCAATGCCCAGAGCCGCTTCACCTCGACTCCGATCCACGGCATGATCGACACGGTCAGGATCCTTCCCGAGCCCAATGTCTTCAGCGACAGGCTCGAGGTCTCCTTCGTCATGCCCGACCCGAAGAGCGATGATCTTGAACTGCGCTACACCACGGATGGGAGCGACCCCACGCTCGCGTCCGCCCTCTACACCGGACCCTTCACGATCTCCAAAACTCTCTACGTCAAGGTGCGCCCTTTCCGCAAGGGGCTCAAGGAGACGCCGTGGAACATCCCCGGCGAACTCGCCGGGAAAACTGTGGGCGCCATTTTCCGCAAGGCGGCGCCGCTGCCCGCCCTCCCGATCGCAGCCCTGAAGCCGGGCCTCGACTATGAGTATTTCGAGGATTCCTGGCCGACGCTGTTCACGCATGCCGCCATTTCGGGCGTGCTCGCTCCCGTCAAGCACGGGTCGGTTTCCGGGCTGCTCAACGCCGAGGATATCGCGGGACTCCGCGCCACCGACCAGGCCTACGCGGTCCGCTACACCGGCTATGTTGAGATTCCGGAGACGGGCGTGTACTCCTTCCACGCACCCGAGCATCTGTTGACTCCGACCATGGATGCCGGGTTCGATCTGCGTGTCAAGGTGGGCGGCCGCGAGTGGTTTCCCTCGCCGACCCTGCATTCAGAGAACGTCTGGAGTGTCGCTCTCGAGAAAGGCTGCCACGCCTTGCAGGTCACCTATGTCGATTACCGCTGGAAGAGCTTCAAGAACGATTACTGGATGGACTGGCTTGAGCAGCAGATGTGGCAGGGTACGCCGGTTCTCGCGGTGAGCGGCCCGGGCTTGGCCAAGCAGCCATTGCCTGCCCCCTGGCTGAAACACAAACAGGAAGGAGTTAGGGAATGAAGACCTCACGCATTGCCCTCGGGACGATGCTGATCACCTCGTTGCACCTTGTCGCTTGCGCTCAGACGAAATACGACCCGATGGTTCTGCCCAAGGGGCGCGAGTATTTCGAGCTGCGCGACGGGCTCTCCAATTCCCAGCAGAAGTTTCCCGAGACGCAGTTCGAGTTCATCGGCGCCTGCGAAGTCGCCATGACGCCCGCTGACATTAACCGGATGGGCTTCTTCTACCCCGATATGCAGCTCTGCCCCATTCCGGGGCGGGGGAACCCGCCGGGGCTCGTGCACTGGCTTCACGGCGTCGGCACGGGATCGGGAATCGGCAACATGCCGACCCAAGTATTCGAAGGCTCAATGGAGCAACCCGCCGGGCGCTTGATCTTCATCAAATCGCAACCGGAGTTCTTCGCCAACCCAAATGGAGCGGATGGCACGAAGTGGTTGATGGGGATCTGCCGGCATTCGCCTCAACTGCTGATCGGTGTATGTCATGTGGAGAGTTGCGTCAGCGCCATAACCCCGGGGCAGGCGCATTGCCGGATCGGCATCGCCAAGTCGGTCAACGGCGGGGATTCATGGAGCTATCTCGGGCATGTGGTCTGCACCGATGGTGACATTGATAACTGGAACATCGGCGGCGGTCCCTTTGCCATCAAGGACGGCTATTTCTATATTTTCTACAACCGCACGGGCGACCAGTCGGCGGCGGTTGCCCGCACAGGGTTTAAGGAGTTGATCGCGGCGGCTGAAAGCGACTCGCTCTCCGCCTGGGAGAAGTACCGTGACGGGCAATGGCACCCGACCTCCGCCGGCGATCCGGCCCCGACGTCATCCTTGAACTTGCCCAATATCGGCAACCATAACCAGATGAAGTTCTGTCCGCTCGACAACAACTTTTATTGTGCCGCCCTGGGCGAGTATTCCACAAAAACGGTCCGCCTCTATCGGTCGGCCGACCTGATCCATTGGACCGATCTTGGAGCCCTCGCGTCCGGGTTCGAGCATCTCTTCTACGCGAGCATGCTCGACGCGACCGGCGTGGCAGATGGAACCGTCGGGGCATCGTTTCACGTCTATTTTTCAGCCGAAATGCCCGAGAGCCCCCCGGGGGACAGCGGGCCAGGCGCTTGGGGAAAGGCGAATCGGCGAGGCTACTACCGTGTGAGGATTGAGTTGAAAGAGAACGAGTCTGGCAAACTAAAGAAAGAGGAAGAAATCGAATGAAGATGAACAAGCGCGTGGGAGTTTTCTTAACGTTGGTGCTATCCTTTGTCTACACCAGTTGGGCCGAGGACCTGTCTTGTTCCGCTTGGCGGCTCTGGCCCGACACCGAGGCCCAATGGAAAAATGAGGAGATTTATCTTCCCGATGAGATGCCGCTGGAGAAACTGCCGGTAAATCCGCCGACGGGAGGCTGGTCCCTCCTGAATGATCGGCAGGGCATCGCGGTTCAATTGCCGTCTTCCGTCGAAGAGCACTTTTGGGGAAAGTTAGGCCTGAAGCCCTATCCGGCTTCCTATTTCGGGCAGGAGGGCCCACTCCAGTCTGGAGTATATGAGGGCGTTTCCTGGTGGTGGCGCGAGTTTAAGGCGCCGGCGCTTGCAGATGGCAAACGGTTGATCCTGAATTTCCGCGGGGCGCGCGTCGTGGCGGAAGTGTATGTCAATGAGAAACTCTGCGGCTATTCTATTTTTCCTCGACTTCCTTTCCAGGCCGATATTACCTCTGCCGTAAAACCCGGCTTGAACCGATTGGCCCTTCGTATCACCGCCGCCGGGGGGAACCTGCAATGGATCGAAGGCCGTACTGTATGGGGAAAAAAACGATTCCCCACCGGCCGTGCTTTCGGTGGCCTGGATGCCGGAATCCATATGGAAACGCGCGACACGGTCGAAGTCTCGGATCTGGCCGTGCTCAACAAACCCAATCCGCGCGAGGTGACGATCCTGGTTGAAGTCCGCAGCGCCGGGCCGGCCTACGCCGGACCGGTGGATCTGGAGATCTCGCGCGACGGGCGACGGAGCTGGAAAGGCCAGGTGCAGGTGAATGTCCCGGCGGGCGGGACCGCCGCGACCAAGATCGATGTCGCCGTCCCGGACGCGGAACTCTGGGATTTGGAAAAACCGGTTCTTTACCAGGCCGAAGCCAAACTACCGAATCTCCCCGACTCCGGGGCCAGCCGCCATTTCGGGTTCCGCTGGTTCACCGCCGAGGGCATTGGCAAGGAGGCGAAGCTGACGTTGAACGGCAAACGCATCGTCCTGCGTTCGGCTATCTCTTTCGGATATTGGGGGAATAACGGTTTGTTCCCCGACCAGGCTCTGGCGGAGAAAGAGATTCGCGCGGCCCAGGCCCTGGGTCTGAACTGCCTCAATTTCCACCGCGAAATCGGACGCGAAATCGTGCTGGATACGCAGGACCGCCTGGGATTGTTGCGCTACGAAGAACCGGGCACCTCGACCGATTTTCTCTACAAGAAAATTGCCAAAGAGTGGGCCAAATCGCCGCAAGGCGCCGTGGACACCAGCGGCAAGGGGGGCGAACAGCCGCGGGATTGGCGGGATCGCTACTGTACGGAGATCATCCTGCGGATGCTCAAACGCGACCGCTCGCACCCGTCGCTCATCATCTACGGATTGTCGAATGAAACCCACTACAGCCTGGACAACCCGCGCATTTACGGGTTCATGAAACAGATGCGGGAGCTCGATCCAAGTCGGATCATCCTCCTCAAGTCGGGTAAACAACGCGCGAACCAGTGTTTGCTACTGCCCTACGATCCCTCTTTTCATATCGACGACGGAACCGGCTACTCGGGTTGGTCCGATGTACATGGTGGGGTGAGTACGGTAGGGGGCTGGAACGATTCCTTCTACCCGGGGCCGGAAACTTTCACCCGGCCAAAGTCCGATCCGCGCGAAATCGTCACCATGGGCGAGATCCAGATCACGGCCGTGCCCGATAACCATGCTCAGATCGTCAATGACTACCGCTCAAGTGGCAAGCCCGGCTACGACCGCGCGGACCATGAGACCATTCTGGCGGCTTACGAGAAATTCATGGACGACTACGGCTTCCGTGGCGATTTCAAAACGGCTGGCGATCTGTTTGACGCGATCGGATTCAAGAGTTACTTCGCGCACCAGAAGGTCGTCGAACACATGCGGATGGGCAACCGAATAGACTGTATTATTTTGAACTCCTGGGAATCGACGACCATTGACAATCATTCAGGCCTGGTCGACGTCCATCGCAATTTCAAGGGTGACCCGGAAACCCTCCGCCAGGCCAACGCGCCGGAGTTGCTCGTGATCCGTCCGCACCATTATGTACAGGAGGAGGGCCAGGCCAATATTGCCGATGTGTTTTTGATCAACGAAGTGGATCGGAAAGGTCCGCATAAATTGGCCGTCAAACTCCTCGATGAGAAGGCCCAGGTTCTATTCCAAACCACCCGCGACGTCACGGTCACCGGCGGGGAACGTTATGGCGAGTTGCTCACCTCCGGCATCGACTTCACTCCGTCCGTCGTCGGGCAACTTCAGTTCCAAGCCTCGCTTTCCGATGCTTCTGGAAAACCGGTTCTTTCCCGGACTGAAGCGATTTATGTGGTGCCGAAGAAGAAATTGACGGCGGGGACCCGGCTCGCCCTCATCGGCAATGACGCGGACGCTTCCCGCGCCATCCAAGAAGCGACGGGGATTAGGCCTGTCGAGTTGACACCCGAAACAGGAGCGGTGGATGCCATTATTTTTGCCGGAGAGAAGACCGGGCAGTCGGTGGTCCGGAAACCCGGCAATCTGAAGGAATCCCTCGCGCTGGCACTGCGGTGCGTGCGCGAGAACGGCTCCCGGCTCATCGTCTGGCCTCAGGGAATTCAGGATGCCGTTTCAGCTTGCACGTTGATGGCCGAGGCCAAAGTACTTCAGTTCGACGGTATTATCGGACCGAATCCGCGCAATTGGACCGGTTCGTGGTATTTCGTGCGCAAGCACTGGCTTTTCGATGGTTTACCGACGGGTTGCAGCATGGATTGGCGCTATCAGGTTTCGGCTTGTGAGGATGCCGACGGCTTGCTGATCTCCGCTCAAGGATTGGAAGTGGCGGCCGGATACAGCCGCGACCATCAGCCCAGGGTTGGCATGGGCGCCAGCGTCCTGCCATACGGCAAAGGATGGATTATCATTTTCAGCCTGCCCAAGATGATCGATGCCCTAAATGCTAAAGAACGCTACGATCTCGCCCCGCCCGTAGCGCGCCGCCTGTTGGTGAACGCGATCGGCGGAACCATCCAATCGGGCACACGTTAAAGGAGGTTACCATGATTCGATTCATTACCATCGCCCGCTGCGCGTCTCTCGCACTGCTTCTCTCTGGCCTTTTGGCTCATGCAGAACGCCTGGAGGTGGATCTTTCCGGACCCGGGTGGCGGCTCTGGCAAGATCAGGCCGCCCATTGGCAGGAGGACGAGCTCTTCCTCCCGCCAACGGAACTGGGTAAATTACCGAGCCATCCGCCCTCCGGCGGGTGGGATAAGTTGGCCGCCGGCACTGCGGTTTCGGTTCCCGGCACCACCGAGGAATACTTGGGGACGGGAACGGGCCGGCTGAGCGCCATCAAAGGCGTCACCTGGTGGGTCCGCACCATTCAAGTGCCACGATTCCAAAGCGGACAGAAGCTCCTGTTGCGATTTGAATCGGTGCGGCTGCGGGCGGAAGTGTTTCTCAATCAGAAACTGCTCGGTTACGACCTGGTGGGCAATACCCCATTCGAAGTCGATATCACGGAAGCGGCCCAACCGGGGACGGCGGCCCAGTTGGCCGTCCGCATCACCAACCCCAATGGCAACTTTTGGTGGAATGACACAAAAGCAGAGCC
>CAJBSZ010000451.1 GCA_903958395.1 uncultured bacterium
CTGGTCATGCTGGTCAGCGCCGTCCCTGCCGCGTTCGTCTCGAAACCCTCATAGACCGGCGGAGAATTTTGTATGGGCAGGCACGGAAAGGAGAGTTCGGCGAGCCGCACGGAATCTGCGGTGGAAAGATCCTGAACTGCCGTAACCTCCAGCCGGTAGAGTTTGTACGAGGCGCCGCCACTGAGCGCAAAGGATTTCGACTGACGGCGGGCGCTAAACGTGATGCCGCTTTGCGCGTCCAGTGTGGTCCAGTTCGTGCCGCCGTCATTCGATCCGAGCAGTTTCCAATCCTTGGGATCGTTGGCCTGATCGTTGGCCTGAACTCCGCCGCTCGACGTCAGGGTGTAGTTTGTGATCGCAAGGGCGGCCGAAAACGCACGTTCAATCCAGCTTGCATAGGGTGAATAATGCTTCCAGTCGGTGTTCAGGTTGGAGTCAAACACCTGCGCCGCTGTGTTGCTTGGCGCGGTTTCTCCCGCCGCATAAACGGACGGAAGGACAGCCAGTTGAAGGTAATCCACATCCGGGCCCCAGGTGCCGTCAGCGGGTTGCAGGCGAACCGTATTGATTCCCGGACTGAGTGCTAGGTTGATTGTTTCAGTCCTCCACTCCGACTTACCCGGACTTTCATCAAAAATCACCGTGCCGTTCGATACGCCATTCACGCTGACGGAGCAGTACCGTATGACCCCGGTATCACTGGCATACCGGATGGTTGCCGTGTAGGTTCCGCCCCGACCGCCATCAACCGCCAGCTCGAACCAGGTGTTCGTATCGCCCATATCCACATAGCCTTGGCCCATCCAGCGAACCCCATCCCATTTAAGCACACAACCGGAGCTTCCCGAAAAATATTCCGCCTGATACGTTTTCGTCTCCAGCGATTCTATTGCGGCCAAATTCACAGAAGCCGGATTGCAATAGGCAGAAGAACCCACCGAGTTCGTCGCCTTAAGCCGATACACATAACTGCCGTTCAGAGCGACTGAGGTATCGGTATAACTCATCCGGTTGGCCGGAAGATTCGTCAGTACGGTATAGCTTCCCCCGCCATTGGACGACCTCTCAACCACATAAGCGGTTTCGTCCAGAGCGATGTCCATCCAGCTCAATGCGGCAAACGGCGCGCCGGTATTCACGTAATGCGAGACGTGCAGCTTCGCGGGGGCATCCGGTCCAACCCCGTAGGCCAACCGCTCCGCCAATTGCGCTTCATACAGAGAGGGAATCGCCGGAGTCTGTCCCGTTCCTTCCACAAATCCGACGGGGTAAACGAACGGGCCTTGACCATCCACAGTGCCCTTACAGGCAATAGCGTAGTTTTGTCCAACCGGCGGTTTTTGAACCACGATGTGCCTTCCGGTCACATTCCACCCGACCATTCCGGCGCCGGTCCAGCCATGGGATGTTCCCCAGTCTCCGCGATTATGTCCAATGCCTAAATCCAACGCAGCCGCAGCGTTGGGGCTGGAAAACGTGACCTGATCCCAAAGAATACCCGATCCCCATCTGCGATGATTTTCCGACGAGTCATAGGATCCGGTTGCCACGCATTGCGAGAAGACAATTCCGCTGGTTTTAGCCGTTCCGTTTGAAACAAAGGCGTGCCGGCCTTTACTGGCCGTACATCCTTTAAACAGAATGTCGTGGCAATCATTCTCCGTCCGGAAATTATACCGCCGTCCGCCTTGAATTGCTGACACAGGATCCAGCGCGGAACAGTTGAGAACCGTACAACGGATTGAGGTTTTAAACTGGATACCTCCATCAACAAAGCCTACTACCGTGGAATTCAAGGCCCAGCAGTTTCTGACGTTGATAAAATGAATACAAAGCGCGCGATGAGCCTCATTATAAGGATCTGTCGTCAAGTTCTCGCTGATCACCCGAAGGGTTTCGACCCCGCACTCCGTTATCAGACCGGCTCCGCTGTGCCGGAAAACGGTGGCCTGCGCTAACGAACGGTTCAGCTCATTGTAAATCGGGGTATCGAGTTTGATTTTATTGCCGCTGATCGCAGTAATGCTTCCCTCAAATTTCATCGTAAGGTCATCGAGCAGAGGCGCCCACGGCACCTCATCCCCATTCGGGTTTCCGTAATTAACCGCATTCAGCCATGCCGCTGTCGCCAACTGTTTAATTACCACATAATCGCCGACCGCAAACGCGGCCCCGTTTTCGACTTCAAAGGTGCAGCTGCCGGCCGGGACGTACTCGCTGGTTATATTCTGCGTTGTTCCGGCGACAACAGATCCGCCCTGAATCTGAACAATTCCCAAACCCTGCATCTGCGCGGTTCCCGTTCCGATGATAATCGTGTCATTGACCGTATTGCCCTGTCCCTCGCCGCGCAATACAATGCCGCTGGCGTTGAGATACACGATGCCGCCAACATTGTAGGTGCCCTTCGTCAATAGAATCGCGCCGCGGTGCCCGCTTGCATTCACCGGCATGGCGGCAACCGTATCAATGGCGGCCTGAATGTGTGCGGTGTTGTCGCCCGCAATGGGACTGATCGTGTGCACCACCGAAAGAGTCGGAATCGTGTTCGTTCCGCTGTGATATCCAGCATGACTGAAATCCGAGATCCGGTTGCCCTCCGCATCGGATTCGTAAACCAACCGTCCTGATCCATCGTGATAAACAATAGACGAATCCCACCCAAATGCCCAAGTGGAAAAAAATAATAAAAACACAATACAGCATTTAATATTCTTCATTTGAATCCAAACGATATAACCGCCAAATCCTACCGGATGCTGTATATCGAACCAGCGGAATATGGCGCTATCACTCCACTCCCGTGGATCTCCTGCACATCAGGAATGCCGTTGAGGTTCACATCATAGGCCAGCGTGTTAAGTTCCGCCGGGACATTGGTGGCCAGACTGACATTGTCCAGATACGTCGCCGATTCCGCGCCTCCGACCACCTTCAGTCCCGCGCACTGGGTCCGGCTCGATTTGATGAACGGCACGTTCTGTCTCAATAACCGTCCATTCAGGAAGATGGCGCTTTTCCCGGTACCATAATTCTGATTGATGGTCACTCGGGCCCATCCGCTTGAGTAGACCCCCGCAACACTCATGTTCCTCACATCATTGGAGCAGATATGCCAAGCCTCGTTATAATAGACCGCCAGGAACTTGTTGGTGGTCAGACACACCTGCACCGACGCATTGGTGTCAATGGACTCAGCCAGAAAGTCCCCCACATGACTGCTTTCATCAAGCCAGAGGTCCGTCCAGATATTCGTCTGACCCGCCAGCGAGGCTATGGCGTTGGACACCGTGGCCCCCGCCGCCACCTGCATCGCCCGGTTGCCAGCGTATTTGGTCGAGGACTGCACCAACACGGAAGACGACGAGGCCCGCCAGCCCGCCGCACCCAGCATATTTACCAGCGTCCCTGACCCGTAACTCTCAAACGTGTCCAGGAAGTTCAACGGAGCAGGTGTCACCCCCGGCTGACCCCAGGTCCAATCCAGCGAGAAGTCACCCGTCATCGTTGCGCCGTTGGCGGCCACCGTGCCATTGACCACCCGCACCACCCCGCCGGAACTGATCCCGAGGGTGGTGAAGTTCACTGTTGCATTGCTCACAATCAGGCTCGCATTCGTCCCCACCTGTACCGTCGCTGCTGTCAGGTTCGAGACCGCGTTTAACGTGTTGGTGATCCCCTGGTTGAGCGTCAAGGCACCAGTGATCGTCACATTCGTGCCTGTCAGGGTAAGCTGTTTATCCAGCGTCAGATCCGCAGCCGACATGCCGTTGGAGATCACAATCGTGTCCCCATCCTGGGCATTGGCAACCGCCCCGGTGATCGTCGCCAGATCAGAGGGAACCGACCAGGTGGTCTTCGTGTCAAAAACAACGGTAAAGGTGCCGTCCGTCGATATCACCCATGAACAGGCACCAGTCTTGGAATCTCCGCTGTAGGTATAGGCCCCACCGTTCGTCCTGACCGCGCTGATCCCACTCCCCGCCGCCGCCGTGAAGGTATAGGAGAGCGTGGTTCCGTTGGTCACCGTCGTCATCGTTCCGGCCGGAGGCGTCACCGTACCGCTACCGGAACCGGTCGTGGCAACGGTATTGGTCCAGCGGTGCCACGTTGAGATATTCCCGTAGGTCTGAAGTTCCTGGGCATCCGCGACCATGTCGTTGTCGAGATCTTCCGAGAGGCCGGTTGGCACATTAGTCCACACACGCACCTCATCCAGGTAGTTTGTTCCGCTTTGGCCGTTCTCGTAGCGAAAGCCGGCGAAAGAGGATCGGTTGGTGACAAACGAAACCTGGTCCCGGATCAGATGGCCATCCAGGAAAAGGCCCGACTTGTGGGTTGAGAAGTTCTCGTAGATCGTGACACGCGACCAGTCACTGGTACAGAAGGCGGACACATTCGTCCCCCAGTAGTCGGTCACCAGGTTCGTCCACCCTGGGATACCCTTGTCATACAACCACACCGACCGGTTGGTGTTCAGGCACACCTGGACCGCCGCATTGCTGTCAACCAGAAGAGCGGTTTCATCCACCGCCTGGATTACCGACTGTCGTTTCTGAAAATCCACCCAGATCACCGAGGGGCTGGCGGAGGTCATCAGGTTCGAAACCACCGCACCCAGCGGGATGGCCACAGCATTCGTACCCCCCGCCACCGCCGCGCCCATCGAGTTCGAGGCAATCACCACCACGTCCACAGCCGAGGCCGACCAGCCCTGGCTGGTCATGCTGGTCAGCGCCGTCCCTGCCGCGTTCGTCTCGAAACCCTCATAGACCGGCGGAGTCACCGCCGCCCATGCCGGCATCCAGACCGCCGTCGCAATCAAAACCGCCAGATTCTTTACCAGTTTAGGTTTCATTACCGCCCCCCATGAAAGTCGTTGAAAGAACAATCAAGACGGGTTTAGTACACGATCAGCATCGCACCGGCAGATGCCCGCCGCAGAATGACCTGCTTATTGTCATCGCTATAGCGCAAAAGCCATTTCCCCTCCTGACTCGCAGGCAAGACGCGCACAGCCGTAGGCTTAGTGAGCGTATTGCTGCATATCGCGATCACGTAATTCATCCCAGGGTCATAGGTGCTGGTGTTCGGGAAAGAGAGGGTCATGTTGGTCAGGATAAGATTCCCGGCGGCGATGAGATGATCACATCTGCCCGACCCGTCGTTTGACAGATTCACCTCGTAAGTGCCGTCAATGGTCAAGGTGTGGCTCGTGGTCGTTCCAAAGGTATTAGTGGCAATAGCAACAGAACCGCCTGGCGAAACCGTCGCCCCCGCATCCACGACGAGGTTTGTCACAAGGAACGAGCTTCCAGCCGCGACGCTGACCGTGCTGTTCGGGGTTATATGGAAGGCCCCTGGCACGTTGGTCGCCACCAGCGTCCCGCCGGTCAGGTTGATCCCGGTCGTTCCGGCCAGTGCATTGGTGCTGGAAACAACCAACTTCCCATTGCTGACCGTCGTCACACCCGTGTAGGTATTCGTCCCGCTCAAGGTCAGCGTCCCGGAGCCGATCTTCGTCAGCCCGCCGCTGGTGATATCCCCGATCGTGGCCGAGCCGAGCGCGTTGTCGGCTACCCCGCCGCTCTTGAGCGTGACGCTCACCGAGTCGCCAGCCTGATAGCCAAAACCCGAACAGGTGATCACCAGGCCCGTGACATTCCCCGTCGTATAGTCGAACTGGGCCACGGCTGTGGCGCCCGTCCCGCTACCGCCGGAAATCTGAACGTACGGAGAACCGATGTAGCCGGCCAATGTGCCGCCCGGCAGAGCCGGGAGAGCCGTGACCCCTTTACCGGTGGGAGCCAACAGGGGCGCGGAAATGGTGACGGCATACCCGCCATCGTCGATCGTCGCGCCACCGCTGTATATCGTCATGGTCGCATTCGAGGGCGAGAATATCTTGTTGGCTACCGTTGCCGCCAGGGTACCGCCATTGAAATTCAGGAAGGCGTTGGTGATATTAGCGCTGTTATTGAATGTATTGATGTAAAAAACGCCGCCATTCAAATTGACGATGCCCGTATTAGTAGTAGTATTGGCAATAGTCAGGTTGTACCCGCTGCTGCTCCCTGTCCCCCCGACCGTGCCGCCGGAGAGGTTGAATTCGCCCCGCCCGGCATATCTACTCCCTACAACGATGGTCCCGTTGTTGTCCATCGCCGATCTCCCCGAGGTCTGATTGAAGACACCGACCCCGCCATGCCCGATTTGGATGGCCACTCCGCCGCCCCCGCCCGCGAGCTCGAAGGTTCCGCCACAGATGTCAACGACGCCGACGCTGTTCGACCCGCCCATAGGGATCCCAGAGACCGAGAGTTTCCCGGCGGGAATCCCGACATAATCATAAGTTGAAGAATTGCCACCTATGCTCAGAAGGGAACCGGGTACGGAATTCGTCCCACCGGTGACATAGAGGGCCCAGCTGCCCGTCCAGAAAGTATTAGTAAAAGAATTCACCCCGCCTCCGAGTTCCAGCTTGGCGTACGCACCCATCGAAGGTGCAACAGAAGTGTTCGTTGAATTTTCCGCACCGTTGATGACCAGCTTACACCCCGCAGCCACCGTCAGGAGGCCGAAAGCGTTTACTGATCCCGCTGTCAGGTTGGCGGAGTTGAGAGTCAGCGTGCCTGAATTCACGGTGATATTCCCCCCAAGACCGGTTACCGCCCCGGCAATGGGCGCGGAACTGTCGGTCCGGTTGTAGGCCAAGGTCGTGCCGCTCCCGAGTGTCAGCCCGCCGGCAAGAGCGCCGGACGTCCCCGCATTTCCGATCTGGAGTTTTCCGTCATTCACCGTCGTGACCCCGGTGTAGAGGTTGCTGGCGGCCAGGATCAGTGTACCGTTGCCGGCCTTGGTCACCCCGCCACCGCCCGTCACAGTGAGGGGGGAGTTATTGGTCAGGTTCGCCGTATTGTAGATGTTGCCTTCGTTGCAAGTGCTGTTGTTGCCTAGGGTGATGAGGCTAATTGTGTTCGCGAGGGTGGCCGCACTATTTGCCACGATGGTACCGCTGTCGATGCCCAGCGTCGTGGTGTTCCCGCCGAGCGTCACGGCACTGGCGAAGGTCAACGAATTGACGACCACACTGTTCGCCAGCGTGACGGCGGCTCCCTTCACGTTTTCATGACTGGCCGCGGTCGTGTAGCCAGCAATCAGGGTGGTATATTCACTCGAACCCAATGCACGCAGACCGCCCGCCGTGTCATAGGTGACGACGCCGCTACCGGTACCTGCCGCCGTCGCATCACCCACCATGTAGGGCACGATCTTCACGTCCTTGGCGGTCCCCGGCGTCGCGCCGTTGGCCGTGGTGGCGCCGACGAACGTCAAACCGCTCGTGTCCGTCAGGGTTAATCGCCCGGCAGCGGTCGCTGCCTGGCCCAGACTGTCCCCGCGCACCAGCACCGTCCCGCTGTTGGCCCTTGTGAAGCTCGAGGGTGTCAGGGTCTGCAGGGTCCCGGCCCCCGAGCCGCCGACCGTGATTATGCCCCCCCCCTGATCCACCGTCAGCGCGCCAAGGGATTCCGTCGTGTTCCCCGATGTCCCGTTGCCCACCAGCGCCAGTTCGCCCCCGAGGGTCAACGACACCGTCGTCGCATCCGGAACGCGGTTGTTATTGTTGTTGCCCACCGCCCCCGTGTTGTCCAGGACCAGCTTGCCACCGTTCAGCGTCACCGCCGGGGAGACGATCGCGCCGTTGGCGTTCGTGAGGTTCAAGGTCCCGGCAGAAACGGTTGTCGCCCCGGCATAGGTGTTGGAGCCTTGCAGGTACAGCGTCGTGGAACCCGTCTTGGTGAGGGATCCCGAGCCGGAAATAACCCCGGTGTTGGTCAAGGTACCGCTGTTGACATAGAATGTCATGCTGGTGCTTAACGTGATGTTGTTGGCAATGCTGTTGCCGATGGCCACGTTCTGATAGACCTGCGGCATCGTCGCCCCATTGTTGGTGAACGTGAGGGCACTGCCGGACAGATTCACGGAAGATGCCTTCAGAAACATCAGGACGTTCAAGGCGAAGGGATCGGCGACATCGTTGAAGCTGTTGTCCGTCGCGCTATTGTTGAAATAGATATTATTCGTCCCGGAGACGGGCGGAGGAGTTGGACTGCTTGACCAGGAACCTGCGACACTCCAATTCCCCGACGCCGTGTTCGTGTAGTTGGCCGCCTGGGTTGTCTCCGCCACCAGCCCCGCCGCCACCAGCCCTGCCGCCACCAGCCCACCCACCCATCGCCTTGATCCCATTCGCTTCATTTTCCACCTCCGCAGTTTAGACACCGTGACAACACTAGAATGCTTATTCACTACCTAATATGGTATTATGATTCCTACGGGAATGCCACACCAAAAATTGGCTACAAACTGGCTACAAGGCCCCACCACCCCACTTGATCTTCTCGGTGGTGAAGGGCGACGCCGAAGGCGACGCGTTTGAATTCGATCACCGCGGGTCAACCCATCTGCGGCAGCATCAATACACCCTGACAACAACCTTTCCCTGCCCGGGCACCTCAAAGGGACCAGGGGTCGGGTTCGCGGGATTCCGGCAGTTACCGAAATAGTCCGTGTCAATCCGTATCGGACTGCCGTCGGGCTGCTCATACGCCGCATCCGAGATCGCCGTCTTGCCGAGCAAGGCGGTGGTGACCAGCTTGCGGGACACCCCCCCCGCCCAGCCCGGATTCAGCGTCAGTCCGAGTTGCGCCCCCTGCGCCGAGCGGACCAGCTTGACGTCCGGATCGACCTCGGCATTGACGTGCGAGTTGACCGCGAATTTGCAGGATCGGGCCCCCTTGAAGAACACGTTGCCGTCTACCACCATCGGCAGGGTGGCCCGGTCAAAGGTATTCATATCCCCGCGCCCCACAAACACGTTGTTGTGGAACTGGTGATCGCCGGTCGGGTTCTCCGGAAGGGCGACGACTTCCGTGGAATGTGGCTTCATGTAGGGCGTCTTGCGCCGATCGAGCAAATTCTGGACAACCGCCCCCGCAAACAAATTGTGCGCATAACTTGCGCCCTGGGAGTTGGAGGCCAGGTTCCGGGCCGACAGGAAAATATTGTTGTCGACCAGGATCGGCCCGTGGTCCACCTCGGTGAACAGATCCTCACCGTTGTCGTGCATGAGGTTGCGCGTCACATGCGTCCCCTGGGCCATCCAGTCCAGCCAGATCGCGAGGCAGGTGTTGTAGATGTGATTGCGGCTGATTTCAGTATCGATCGCTCCGTGAAACTTGATCCCCGCCATTTCCGCACCGCCGAAGAGCTTGCGCACATGGATGTCGTGAATGGTATTGCCGGTGACGGTGCTGAATACCGCGCC